>CAYPHL010000054.1:17893-29117 GCA_964410385.1 uncultured Rikenellaceae bacterium
GAACATCCATTCTTTTTAGTATCCTTGCAGATTAAAAATTTTTGAGATGTCACCCTACCTGATTTTAGGAATATTCCTTGCATATACTATATTACTGTTCACAGTAACCTGGATAACATCGCGTAAAGCCGACAGCCAGTCGTTTTTTATAGGAAACAGGGTCTCTCCGTGGTTTGTCGTAGCTTACGGGATGATAGGCGCATCATTGTCGGGTGTCACTTTTATGTCGGTCCCCGGATGGGTATCCGAGACACAGTTCAGCTATATGGCCGTTATCTTCGGTTACCTTGTCGGTTATTTCGTGATCGCACTTGTACTGATGCCTTTGTATTACAGGCTGAAGCTTACTTCAATTTATACATATCTCGAAAGACGGTTCGGCTTCTGGTCGTATAAGACAGGCGCGGGATTTTTCATACTTTCCCGGACCCTGGGGGCATCACTCAGAATGTTCCTGGTAATAAATGTACTTCAGCTGTTTGTATTTGATGCATGGAACATCCCCTTCTGGGTCAATGCATTTGTATTTATCATACTGATTATCCTTTATACCCTGAAGGGGGGGATAAGGACAATAATATGGACCGATACACTTCAGACGACCTTTATGCTTCTGGCGGTCATACTTTCGATATTCTATATAAGTAAAGATCTGCATGAGCCTGTAGGAAAGCTTATAGCAAATATCTGGAAAAGCGATATGTCGAGGATATTCATTACCGACTGGCATCATGAAAGATATTTTCTGAAGCAGTTCTTCTCGGGTATCTTCATTACAATAACTATGACAGGTCTCGACCAGGAGATGATGCAGAAAAACCTCAGCTGCAGAAATATTAAGGAAGCCCAGAAGAACATGTTCACATTCAGCGGAATCCTTGTTTTAGTTAATTTCCTCTTCCTTATGCTGGGAGCATTCCTTGTTATTTATGCTCAGAGAAAAGGTATACAGGTTGAAATGTCGGATGAACTTTTTCCAACTGTGGCTCTGAAATATATGAGTCCCGTTGCCGGTATAGTCTTTATGATAGGTCTCATTTCGGCAGCATTCCCGAGTGCTGACGGAGCGCTGACCTCTCTTACGACCTCAGTAAGCATTGACTTCCTCGGTATTGACAAACGGAAAGATCTCACCGAGAAACAGGCGACAAGAAGGAGGTATATCGTCCATCTTACAATAGCCTCACTCTTTTTCATCAGTGTACTTATATTCAGTCTTGTGAATGATGAAGCGGTCATTGACAAGATCTTTACAATTGCAGGTTATACTTATGGTCCCCTGCTGGGACTTTATACTTTCGGACTGTTCACCAGGAGGAAAGTCAATGATCGTGCTACTCCGTTCATTGCCATTCTTTCGCCTGTTATCTGTCTTATTCTGAACGGATTTTCAGAAGAGTGGTTCAATGGTTACAAGTTCGGGTTTGAGATGATACTGTTAAACGGATTTCTCACCTTCATGGGACTTCTTGCGTTCAGCAGGAAGGATGCGGATCATCAGTCGCTCTGAAATTATCTGAATCTGGTGGCCGGCCGGTTGCCTCCAAGGCTCTGGCTGTTTGTGTTTACACGCTGTTCGTCGAGGTCTTCCTCATCCAGAGGTTCTTCCGGCTCTTCGGGCTTTATGGGAACCCTGATCTTTTTAAAAGGTATACTAAAGGATATGAAATAGCTTACCCCGGCACTTACCGATTCTCCTCCTGAACCGTATCCCGGTATATACAATGGCCTTAAATCCTTTTGGCTTCCGGGGTAAATAAGCTTCCTCAGGTTTATCGACCACCCGATGTTGAAATTGCTGAACAGCTCAGCCCTGAAACCCGGGGATAATTCGATATAGTGACCCCAGCTCTTCGTGGGTTCCAACGATGAATTGATCGTTCCCCAATAATCCCCGTGAATAAAAAATGGTGTCTCTGATGTGAACCTGCTGATCCCGTATCGGATCCCTATGCCTGCCCAGTATTTGCCTGCCGATACTTCAGGTTTCAGGATATTCAGATCAACTCCGGTTTTGAAATACAGGCCATTGCTTAAAAATTCATAATTATACTGGGAGTATTTAAAATCGGAATATCCGGCGCCTGCAAACAGCGCCATTTTTTCATTTATATCTGCCGATAAATATCCTTCGGCATTGAGAATATTTCTGCCGGCAAACCATATTGCGGGACCAACAATATCGGCACCTGCCCTTATCTTAAGGGGAAATTCAACCGTGTCCTGCACCTGTCCGCTTTCCTTCTGCTGGGCAGTCACACTTCCCGTAAAAAGGAAAAGTAACAGGATCAGATCAGTAAAATATAGAGATGTTCGTCCCATCGAGTGTCGTAATATTCCTCAGATCAATATGGATTGAATCAATATTATGAAATGTAGCATTTACAGAATCGAGATTGTGATAATACGTATAACCGCATTCTTTTGAAATAAGGTGAACGAATGTTGAATATCCGAAATAAATTGTATCGTTTACACCGTTGATCCTCATTACAAAGCTGCAGTTATCTTCAGAAGCGTTCAGAGGAATAAGTGCCGGCTGAACCCGGGAGGCTTTCTTATACCTCACAGAATCACTGCCGATCCCATAAAGAGTAAGGCTGTCGGGTGCCGTCATTTTCTTACCGGAGTAAAGATAAAAAGATGCTTTAACGTATGAATTGGTCTCCTCGAAGCACGATCCGGTTGTACAGGAAACGGCCAGCAAAACAATTAATCCAAAAAATAGACCCTTCATTATCTTTATTATAATCCTAACCTCTACTCAATCCTCAACCTCAACCTCATCTTCTACTCAATTCTGACCTGTGCCCGACCGCAGTTAGCAGTTGGCAAAAAACCTCAACCTCAACCTCAGCCTTATCCCTCACCACCTTCTTTTTATTTCTTCGTCTTCAATCTTCCGGCTTCCGGCTTCCAGCGTTCTACCCCGCAAGCTTCCTTACAAATTCCTCAGCCTTTCTGATGGCCTTCTCAATTCCTCCCGGATTTTTTCCTCCTGCTGTAGCGAGGAATGGCTGACCGCCTCCGCCGCCGTCGATCTCGGGGGCTATCTCCCTTATTATTCCGGCAGCATTTATCTTCTTTCCGTTTGCGAGATTATCGCTTACCATAACAACAAGGTTTGCTTTTCCGGCAATTGAAGCACCGATCACTGCAACAGTATCGCCCTGATCCTTTTTCAGCTCGAAGGCAATTGCCTTAAGGGTATCGGCCGAGTCGGCTTCCACCAGTCCGGAAACGAACCTGATCCCTTTTATATTAACGGCTTTCCCGGTTAGTTGTTGCAGGGAAGATCTGGCTGCCTGGATTTTGAATTTTTCTATTGTTTTACGGAGACCCGAATTCTCTGTTATGAGCTTTTCAACACCTTCCTTTATATTTCCCGGGCTTTTGAGCATTGCAGCTATTTCGTCGAGGAGGGCAAGTTTTTCATTTATATATTCATCGGCCCGCGGACCGGTTACAGCTTCGATCCTTCTTACTCCGGAAGCGATTGCTCCTTCAGATACTATCTTAATAAGTCCGATAGCAGCTGTCGACTCAACATGTGTCCCGCCGCAAAGCTCCACTGAATCGCCGAACTGTACAACTCTTACTGTCTCGCCGTATTTTTCGCCGAACAGTGCCATGGCGCCCATCGAAAGAGCATTCTTTAAAGGTATATTTTCAGTAACCTGTTTCGTATGGTTGTTCCTTACGAGCTGATTGGCGGTCTCCTCAACCTTTAGTATCTCCTCCCTTGTCATCCTTGTGAAGTGACTGAAATCGAACCTTAGCCTGTCGGGTGTGACAAGCGATCCTTTCTGTTCTACATGATCACCAAGGACCTTCCTGAGTGAATAATGAAGCAGATGGGTTGCAGTGTGATTATTAGCTGCCATCATCCTTTTTGCTGTATCCACATGTGCTGTAAAAGCTTTTTCAGGATGTGACGGGATCTTATTAGCAATATGAATAATCAGTTCATTCTCTCTGACAGTGTCGAGGATTTCTATCTTTTCATTTTCCGAGCTTATGAATCCTGTATCACCTGTCTGGCCTCCCGATTCAGCATAAAAGGGGGTAAGGTCAAAAACCAGATGGATTATCTCCTTCCCTTTAGATTTCACAATACGAAATTTCCTGATAAGGATGTCATCAACCGTCCTGTCATAACCTGTGAAGACCGTATCATCTCCTTCTCTCACCCTGTGCCAGTCGCCTGTATCCATGGCACCATCCTCGCGGGAACGCTCTTTCTGATTTTTCATCTCATTCTCAAAACCCGCAGTGTCAAGTGACAATCCGTTCTCCCTCAGGATAAGTTCTGTGAGGTCGACAGGAAATCCGAATGTATCATAAAGTTCGAAAGCAATCCTGCCGGGAAGGATATTCTTTTTTTCCTTCTTCAGGCCGGAGATCATTCTGCCTATCATTTTCAGTCCTTTTCCCAGGGTTTTAAGGAAGGCGGTTTCTTCTTCAAGAATAATCTTTGATATCTGTTCTTCCGAAGCCTTCAGCTCAGGATACTGATCACCCATGACGGCTGCAAGCACCGGGACCAGTTTGTAGATGAAGGGATCTTCTGTTTCCAGGTAATTATATGCATATCTTACAGCCCTGCGGAGTATCCTGCGGATAACATATCCGGCCTTGTTGTTTGAAGGGAGCTGACCGTCGGCTATAGAAAATGATACTGCTCTCAGGTGATCGGCTATAACACGCATGGCAGTATCCCATTCCTCATTTTCCCCGTATTTTTTTCCTGTTATGGCAGCTATCTCACTTATTATCGACTGGAAGATATCGGTATCGTAATTGGATTTCTTTCCCTGGATAACCATACAAAGTCTTTCGAATCCCATTCCTGTATCAACATGTTTGTCGGGCAGGAGTTCCAGAGTACCGTCAGCCTTCCTGTTATACTGAATAAAAACCAGGTTCCATATCTCAATAACAAGAGGGTGGCCTTTATTTACAAGGGTATGGCCGGACACCTTTTCCCTTTCTTTGTCATCGCGGATATCTACATGTATTTCCGAGCACGGACCACAGGGTCCCGTTTCACCCATTTCCCAGAAATTATCTTTTTTTGATCCTTCAAGTATCCTGCCGGATTCTGAAGGAAAACATTTCTGCCAGTAAGCGTAAGCTTCATCATCACGGGGTACATTTTCTTCCGGACTGCCGCTGAAGATTGTTGCATATATCCTGTCACCAGGGATGCCAAGCCTCCCGTTAAGGAATTCCCATGCCCATTCAATGGCTTCCTTCTTGAAATAATCACCGAATGACCAGTTCCCGAGCATCTCAAACATTGTATGGTGATAGGTGTCATGGCCGACTTCTTCAAGATCGTTATGCTTGCCTGAAACCCTCAGACATTTCTGGGAATCTGCCACCCTTCTGTATTTAGGCCGGGTATTGCCGAGAAAAATATCTTTGAACTGATTCATCCCGGCGTTTGTGAACATGAGAGTAGGATCATTTTTAATTACCATAGGCGCTGAATCTGCTATTTCATGCCCTTTGGACCGGAAAAAATCAAAAAATATTTGTCTCAGCTGGTGTGAATTCATTTTTTTTTCAAGTATCCGTGTAACATTTTCAAATAATACCCGTAAATTGGTTTGTAAAATTAAATTTTTTGATTAGATTTGAACTCTTCGGCTATAAAATATTCCAATTCCATAAGTGTGGAGTATGATAAAAAAGAATTACTATCTTGATTTTAATGATTTGCAGTATAAGCCATTAAGGCTTCCCTGGAAAAAGAAGCTCTTAAAGGCTCTCTTATGGTTTGGTGTTACTGTTATTATCACCTTAATATATTCCGGCATTTTCCAGCACTTTTTCGGCTCGCCTAAGGAAAAGATCCTGACACAACAGATTTCTGATCTGAAGTTCAGGTATTCGATTGTGAACAAGGAGCTGAATACTACGATGGCAATGATAAGTGATCTCAGGATGTCGGATGAGGTCAGGTACCGGCCGATCCTTGCGATGGAAAGCATACCTGAATCGTTCAGAAATCCCGGGTTCGGTGGTGTTGACAGGTTCAGGGACCTCAGCGGGTTCCCGACATCGGAACTAATGAGGTCGACCAGGACAAGACTGGAAGAGATGAAGAATATGGTTGAAGTTCAACAGACATCCTTTAAGGAAATTGTTGAAAAAGAATCCGAATGGTCAAGAATGTATAACTACCTTCCTCTTATATGTCCGGTATCAGTCGCGATCAGAAGAGGCGACGGACTTAAATTCAGGGAGGTACATCCGGTACTCGGTACATCACAATGGCACCACGGCCAGGACTTCAGCGCACCTTATGGAACAGAAGTGTATGCAACAGGTAACGGAAGGGTAATAGAATCAGGATGGAACGGCGGTGGATTCGGAAATTATGTAGTTATCGACCACGGTTACGGATATCAGACCACCTATGGACACCTCAGCGGTATCAAGGTCACTAAGGGACAGGAAGTAAAACGTGGTGAACTTATAGGTCTGACAGGAAGTTCAGGCATTTCATCCGGTCCGCATCTTCATTACCAGATCGATTTCTACGGAAGACACCAGAATCCGCTGTATTTTTTCAACGACGACCTGAGCACGGATGAATATTTCGAAATGATAAGTCTGCTTACAGCCAGCAGGAAATTCTGATATCCTTCGCCGGAGGGCTGACATACTAATCATAAATGTGTTAAAAAAATGCAGTTTTGTATTTTCATTTATTGATTATCTTTGTGTGGTTATGCCGAAATCCAAATATAAATTCAATCCGGAGTCCCTTAGTTTCGACAAGGTCCGACTTGGCGCAAAGGAGCTTTTGCTTAGAGGTCTGGCATTCTTTGTCGGATCTCTTCTGATTGCTGTCATTTATTACCTGGTCTTTGCAGTCTTTTTCGATTCACCCAAGGAAAAAGCCCTTTTAAGGGAAATCGACCAGCTCTCCCTTCAGTATGAACTCATACAGAGAGATATGGGTAATCTTGAAAAAGTTATAGTTCAGCTTCAGGAAACTGATGATAATCTTTACAGGACTATATTTGAAGCTGAACCTATACCGGCAACACTGCGTGAAGGAGGTGTGGGTGGCGTGAACAGGTATAAGGAACTTGAAGGATTCACAAACTCGGATATAGTTGTTGAAACAACAAAAAAGCTCGACAGACTCAGAAAACAGATCTATATGCAGTCAAAATCTTTCGATGAACTGATCTCTTTATCGGAAAGGAAAGAAGATATGCTGGGAGCAATACCTGCAATTCTTCCCATAAGCAATAAGGATCTTACACGGACTGCTTCAGGATTTGGTAACAGGGTGCACCCGATCTATAAGATAATTAAATTCCATGCCGGAATGGATTTCACTGCCCCCACAGGTACTGAAATATATGCGACCGGAAACGGAGTGATAGAAACAGTCAACTCATCAAAAAGAGGCCTTGGAAATCATATAATAATAAATCATGGTTACGGCTATTCAACCATCTATGCCCACCTCGACAGCTTCAATGTCCGCTCCGGCCAGAAGGTCGAAAGGGGAGATGTGATAGGTTATGTAGGTAATACCGGCCTGTCAATTGCCCCCCATCTTCATTATGAAATAAAACTCAACGGAGTGAATGTTGATCCGGTTAACTACTATTTCAACGATCTTTCCGCTGATGAATATGAACGAATGATAGAAATAGCCTCTAAAACCGGCCAGTCCTTTGATTAATCCATATTCAAATTCTTCCCTTAAGCGATACCTCCGGTTTATCGCAGTTTATTCTTTTTTGATAACCTGCTTTTGTTTTAATGCCTTCTCCCAGGTCCACGATTATCTGCACGTGCCTGTCAGACATCCTTCTTTTTCACTGTTCCCCGGGGAAAAGAAAATAACAATCACAGGGGTTGGTGATATAATGTTCGGGACTGCATATCCCTCAAAAAGACTTCTTCCACAACATGATAATCCGCTAATCCTTCTGGGAACTCTTGCCGATACCCTTGCCGCATCAGATATTACTTTCGGGAACCTCGAGGGATCTTTTCTGAATGAGGGTGAACCGTCGAAACGATGCAGAGATACGACTATCTGTTATGTGTTCAGGATGCCTGAAAGATACGCCGGAGCACTTTCTGTGGCCGGGTTCGATATCATGAGCATCGCCAACAACCATTTCGGGGATTTCGGCTATCCTGCACGGAAAAGGACAATGCAGCTGCTCGACTCCCTCGGTATTGAATATGCCGGACTGATCGAGAAACCTTACTCAATATTCACAAGGGGATCTTTGGTTTACGGATTCTGCGCCTTTGCTCCGAATGCCGGTACCGTAAGTATTGTAAATATCCCTGAAGCCGAATCCATCGTAAAATTCCTTGCAGATACCTGCGATATAGTCATAGTTTCTTTCCATGGCGGGGCAGAAGGTGCTGAGTACCAGAATGTAACCAGGAAGGAAGAACTGTCATTCGGCGAAAGCCGGGGTAACGTATATAACTTTTCACACAGGATGATTGACGCCGGTGCCGATGTTGTATTCGGTCATGGCCCCCATGTAACCAGGGCAATAGAAGTGTATAAAAATCGGTTTATAGCTTACAGCCTCGGGAACTTCTGTACATACGGGAAATTTAACCTGTCGGGACCAAACGGGATAGCTCCGGTAATTAAACTTAATGTTGATACCCGCGGTAAATTCCTGTCCGGTACGATAATTCCCGTCTACCAGATTTATTACGGAGGTGTGAAGGTCGATCCCGATAAAAGGGTGATAAGAAAAATAAGGGAGCTCACAGAACAGGATTTCCCTGAATCAGTAATCGATCTATCTGAAAATGGTGAAATTACATATAAATAACAAAGATGCCATATAAGGAGAAAAGTATTGAGAAGCTCTATTATTCAATAGGCGAAGTAGCTGAAATGCTTAATGTGCCGGTATCTACCGTCAGGTTCTGGGAAAATGAATTCGATGTCCTTAAACCAATGAAGAACAAAAAGGGTAACAGGATGTTTACCCCGGATGATATTAAAAACCTTAAGATCATCCACCGGCTCCTGAAAGAGGAAGGAATGACCATGCAGGGTGCAAAGAAAAAACTGACCGGACGGTGGGAGGAGACTGAATATAAATATGAGATCACCAGTTCCCTTCAGAAAATAAAGGAACTGCTGATCGATCTGAGAGATAATATTTAATAACACCTCTGTGTCTCTCTGTGTATCCTCTGTGGACCTCAGTGTAAGTTCTTGAAATTATTCTTATTACACAGAGTTACACAGAGTCCCGATAGCTATCGGGACGGGATCACAGAGTTACACAGAGAAGAAAGAGATATGAAATTAAAGGAGCTTACGGATTTTCTGGATTCTGCGATACCGTTATCGTTCCAGGAGAATTATGATAATTCGGGTATTCAGTACGGGGATCCGGATATGGAGATCAGTTCCGGCCTGCTTACCCTGGATGTGACTGAAGAGGTGATCAGTGAAGCTACCTGTACGGGGTGTGACATTATTATTTCCCATCACCCGGTGATCTTTAAACCCCTGGCGAAACTGACCGGAAAGACAGCTTCCGAACGGATCATTCTCAGGGCGGTAAAGCAGGATATTGCAATTTATTCAGCACATACAAATCTTGATGCGACCGGGAACGGCGTCAGCCGTAAAATGGCTGAAAAGATCGGTCTTAAAGATATTGAAGTACTGGTCCCTCTGAAAAACAGACTTCTTAAACTTGTGACATTCGTTCCTGATAATCATCTGGATAAGGTAAGGCAGGCCGTTTTCGGGGCAGGAGCCGGTGTGACAGGTAATTATGATAACTGCGGATTTACAACCGCAGGTACAGGCAGTTTCAGAGGCAATGAGAGTTCCAGTCCCTTTGTGGGGGAAAAGGGTAAAATACATTTTGAAAAGGAAACAAGGTTTGAAACGATATTATACTCTCATCAAAAGTCAAAGGTAATAAGGGCCCTGCTTGAATCCCATCCCTATGAAGAGGTGGCTTATGATATCTATCCTCTCGAAAATCAGAATTCCGGGGCCGGTATGGGCTGTGTCGGAGTCCCTGATCAGCCTCTTAAAGAAAGGGAACTCCTTGAACTCGTCTCATCTGTTTTCGGTTGCAGGGGAATAAAACATTCCGTGCTGACAGGGCGTATGATAAGAAAAGTGGCTCTCTGCGGAGGTTCAGGCGGATCACTTACTGATGATGCAATAGCCCGGGGAGCAGACTCTTTCGTTACTGCCGATATTAAATACCATACATTTCTCGATTCAGGGAAGAAGATACTTCTGGCAGATACAGGCCATTATGAGAGTGAAAAATTCTCTGTGGAAATATTGTACGATCTTATTATCAAAAAATTCCCTAAATTTGCACTCCGGTTTTCAGAGATAAATACGAATCCGATAAATTACTTATTATAATATGGAAAAAGCAAAGACACATGAAACAGAGGTTTCCGTGGAGGAGAGATTACGTGCTTTATACAGCCTTCAGATGGTTGATTCAGAGATAGATAAGATTAAGACTCTCAGGGGTGAACTACCTCTCGAAGTGCAGGACCTTGAGGATGAAATAGCCGGTCTGGAGACCAGGCTGGGCAACCTGAGAGAAGAGGTTGTTAACCTCGATAAATCGGTGAGCAAAAAGAATATCGAGATCAGCGAAGCCGAAACTCTGATAAAAAAATATGAGGAGCAGCAAAAAAATGTCAGGAATAACCGTGAGTTCGATTCGCTGTCGAAGGAAATTGAATTTCAGAACCTCGAAATAGAACTTTTTAATAAAAAGATACGGGAGTTCAATGCCCAGATCGAAGAAAAGAAAATGGCTATCGCTGATTCCGAGGCTATCCTGGCAGAACGGAAGACAGATCTTGAAAATAAGAGGACTGAACTTGATGAGATAATCTCGGATACCCAGAAGGAGGAGGAGGGTCTTTTTAAAAAGCTCTCTGAAGTACAGGAAGTGATCGAGGAAAGATTGCTTACGGCTTACAGACGTATACGTTCAAATGCAAGGAACGGGCTTGCTGTCGTACCGGTTCAGCGTGATGCATGCGGAGGCTGTTTCAATCAGATACCTCCCCAGAGACAGCTCGACATCAAATCGAGAAAGAAAATCATAGTCTGCGAGTATTGCGGCCGTATCCTTGTTGACGATGAGATAATAAAGGAAGGTAAATTATAGTACTTCAATCATTTTATTGAGACCGCTGCAGAAAATCCTGT
>CAYPHL010000055.1:0-11310 GCA_964410385.1 uncultured Rikenellaceae bacterium
CAGTTCATCTCAAAGCCTTTGGATGCAAGGTCAATTGCAGGCTGTACTACATCATGCCAGGGTAGTTTCCCATATTTCGAATGTGCCAGAAATAAACCTGCAACTGTACCTGGGACACCTATTGCTTTTGCCGAAAAATGATTGGAGTCTTTAATAAGTTGTCCCGAGCTGTCAAGAAACATATCAACAGTGGCTCCCAGAGGCGCTTTTTCTCTGAAATCGATGGAAGTTGTCTTGCCATTTGAGTTCATATAAACCATGAATCCACCCCCGCCTATATTTCCTGCGCTTGGATATGTAACTGCCAGGGCGAAAGCTGTTGCGACTGCTGCATCGATGGCATTTCCACCTTTCTTAAGGATGGATATACCGGTTTCGGAGGCTATATTATTTGATGAAACGACCATGCCATTCCTGCCATATGTCTGGCTGTTAAGCTGGCCGGAACTGATCAATAATACTAACAGCAGGTAAAATGTCTTTATTCTCATTTTATTAAATGATTTCGGATTACAAACAATTATCTTTTCTGCAAGCCTGATGGCTTTTGATGCCGGTAATGCCAAAACAATAGTTAAAAATTTCATGGATTTTATCTAATTTGGTTCATTCAAAAACAAACCTCAGATAAAGATAAAGATTATGAAAAAAATTAGCATCATCCTTGGTATAATTCTGCTTAATCTGAATTCGTATGCACAGGATTATCCCTTCAGGAATGTAAAGCTGCCGGAAAATGAAAGGATCAATAACCTCATTTCCCTGATGACCCTGGATGAGAAGATAAGCTGTCTTTCAACCAGGCTGGCTGTGCCGAGACTTGGCATAACAGGGACCAGGACCATTGAAGGATTGCACGGGCTCGCTTACAGCGGTCCTGCAAACTGGGCAATGAAGGGACCGAAAGCCTCACCAACAACAACATTTCCCCAGGCTATTGGCCTTGCACAGATGTGGGATACTGAATTGCTAAAAGAAGTTGCTGACTGGCAGGCCACTGAAGCAAGATATCTTGCTCAGAACAAAAAGTTCGGGATCTCAGGTCTGATAGTCTTTGCACCAAATGCCGATATGGGACGGGATATAAGATGGGGGAGGACTGAAGAATGTTATGGGGAAGATCCCTTCCTGAACGGGTCGATGGTGATAGCTTATGTGAAGGGTTTACAGGGCAAGGATCCGGTTTACTGGAAAACTGCCTCACTTATGAAGCATTTTCTGGCTAACAGTAACGAGAATAACAGGTCTTACAACAGCTCCGATTTCGATGACAGACTCTTCCGGGAATATTATTCATATGCCTTTTATAAAGGAGTTGTTGAAGGAGGATCACAATGCTACATGGCAGCCTATAATAAGTACAACGGAATACCCTGTACCGTGCATCCCGTGTTGAGAAATGTCACTATGAAGGACTGGGGTTTGCGGGGAATTATATGCACTGATGGCGGTGGATACCGTCAGCTTCTGACAACACATGCTTATTATCCGTCTCTTGATATTGCTGCTGCCGAATGTATTAAGGCAGGAATTACAGTTTTTCTTGATAATTATCTTGCACCTTTGAAAGAAGCACTGACAAAAGGTCTGGTCAGCGAGAAAGAGATTGAGGAAGCCATTTATGGTAACCTCAGAGTACTCCTTAAGCTTGGTATGCTTGATAATTCATCATCCAATCCTTATACACAAATAGGTATTTCTGATACAATTGCGCCCTGGACAAAACCTGAAGCCAGAGAACTTGCCAGAAAAGCAACCCAAAAATCGATTGTACTGATGAAGAATGAACGTAACCTGCTGCCGGTCAATATGGAGAATATCAGATCAATCGCTGTAATCGGACCTTCAGCAGATATGGTTGTATCCGATTGGTATTCAGGGACACCTCTTTACAAAGTCTCAATCCTGGATGGTATCAGGAATGCAACCGGGGATAGAATTAAGATCAGCTTCGCAATGAGTAATAAAGCCGATTCCGCAGTTATTGCAGCAAAGGAATCAGACATTGCCATTGTATGTGTGGGAAATCATCCCCTCAGCTATGGACTGGGATGGGGACAGAACCATGTTCCCAGCGATGGACGTGAAGAGATTGACAGGCAGGCAATATCACTTGAACAGGAAGATCTTGTTAAGCTTGTATATGCAGCTAATCCGAGAACAGTCCTTGTAATGATCTCAAGTTTTCCTTACTCCATAAACTGGTCCAAAGCTAATATTCCTGCAATTTTGCATATAAGCCAGTCGAGTCAGGAGCTTGGCAATGCCATTGCGGATATTATTTTCGGAAAAGTGTGCCCGGCAGGGCGATTAGTACAAACCTGGATCACATCAATTGACCAGTTGCCACCAATACTCGATTATAATATCAGGAACGGAAGGACCTATATGTACAGCAAAAATGAACCTTTATTTCCCTTCGGTCATGGACTCACATATTCGGAGTTTACATATTCAGATTTGAAAACTGACAGGAAAAGGATCTCTGCCGGAGAAACCGTGAATGTGAGTTTCACTATCCGGAATACAGGTAATTATGACAGTGATGAGGTCCCTCAGTTGTATGTCAGTTTCCCCGGATCAAAAGTTGAACGTCCTGCAAAAGCTTTGAAAGGATTTACACGTGTCTTTATAAAAAAGGGAGAATCCGGAATTGTTACAATTCCGGTTAAAGGATCTGATCTGGCATACTGGAATGCAGATACAGGCAGGTGGACAAATGAACCCGGAGGCGTCGATTTTTTTATTGGTTCTTCATCTTCAGATATTAAACTGAAAGGAAGTGTAATATTAAAATGATATAAAAAAATATCATAGTGATATTAAAAGTATATTTAAATGATATTAGATGTTAATGTTTTGTGAGCTAAAGGTTTAATAGATTCAGAATGAAGATAGTTGTACTTGATGGTTATGCCCTGAATCCCGGTGATCTTTCATGGGATGCATTAAAGGCCCTGGGAGAGGTTGAAATATATGACAGAACACCTCCGTCTGAAACTGTTAAAAGGGCTTCATACAGTGAAATCCTGCTCACAAATAAAACCCTTCTGATGTCAGAGGAACTTGATCAGTTGCCTGTTGTGAAATATATCGGGGTTTTGGCTACCGGTTATAATGTTGTGGATACTGAAGCAGCAAAACATAAAGGTATAATTGTTACAAATGTACCTGCATATGGTACAATGTCGGTAGCACAGCATGTTTTTGCACTGATATTTGAATTTTCAAATTATGCAGGGTCCTTGTCAGAAGGTGTCCGGAATGGGAGATGGAGCAACAGCATTGATTTTTGCTACTGGGATAAACCACTGGCAGAACTTGCCGGTCTTACCATCGGTATTATCGGTTTTGGCAGGATTGGCAGGGCAGTAGCAGGAATCGCAGAAGCTTTAGGAATGAAAGTGATTATAAGTGAAAGGATTGGAGTGCCGGGATATGATAATCATTCTGTTGAAGAGCTTCTTAAGAGCAGTGACATTGTTTCACTACATTGTCCGCTGACTCCTGAAACAAAAGGTATCATCAATTCCGCAAGGCTTAAGCTGATGAAATCTTCAGCTCTGCTTGTAAATACCGCCCGTGGTCCGCTGATTATTGAGAATGATCTAGCTGAAGCCCTTAATGAAGGAAGAATAGCCGGTGCGGCCCTCGATGTTTTGTCAGTAGAGCCTCCTCCTTCCGACAATCCGCTGCTCTTTGCAAAAAACTGCATCATAACACCTCATGTGGCATGGGCATCTTTCTCAGCAAGAAAGCGGCTTATGGATATTGCTGTCTCTAATGTAAGGCAATATTTATCTGGTAATCCAGTAAATGTTGTAAATGGATAAGGTCAATAGTCCTGATATCGGGAATTTCAAAAACTCCTGTCCCTAAATTTGCTTTCTGATGAGGCACACCCAGTCTTTCCCGGGATCTTCAGGAGGAAATCCGATCCTGGCAAATCCTATACCTGTAACTTTTTCAGTTGTCCCCGTCATCAAATCACCACCGGTGCGTGGATTAAACCATTTTATTCCGTAAATCCCCGGATCAAGCAGGATTTCTGTGGTACCTCCTTCAGGCAGGTAAATGGCATATATCTCTCCGGCTTTTGCTAAACAATAGTCTTCCGTTGTCTTTGTTATGCCGTCAGCATTTGTCATTTCGGTGAAAGGCAGGTAAAGGTGAAAGAAATCAATTGCTGTTCTTGTCTGATCCCATAATTTATCCCGGCTCCGCCAGTCTTCACAGCTAAGATCGGAATGAGGATATTTATATCCGAAATACCATTCAACACCTGCACCTCCGGCCATCAGATTTCCCCAGAGTGTCTTGTACCTTATTGTGTCATGAACAGGATCAAATTCGTCGGGCAGAGCGCCTTTCCAGGACGGGCCGATTTCATCAAGACAAACCACCCACGGATGACCTGATTCAGCTGATCGGCTGATCCAGTATTTTGCATCCTCATGTATTTCATTAATATTGCCGCACTGAACCGACGGACCTTCAACATTTTTGAATCCGAGATAGGCTGTCATATCCTTTATTCTCTGCTGTGGAGCAGAATGAGTATGTATAACTATGAAATTATCATACGGATCTGTTTCCCTCAGATAATCTGCCATTTTTTTTGTATCCTGGTATGTCTGGCCGTAAGGTGACCAGTCAGTGGCATGATGTTCCTCACCGAGATTCCATGTAATGCCAAGATTATGTGAGAAGCGTGCCACCAGTTCTCTCAGGTATAATTTACGCTGTACATCAAGATATCCGCAATCCAGAAGGCATTCATTTTCGGTTTCCTGAAGTACAAAATGCTTCATTATCCCGAGTTTATCTGCATGTTCAAACACTATTTCCCACTGGTCTAGCTTACTGCAGTCGAAACGGTATCTTTCATTGCGGTCGGTATAAGGCCAAACGTCATCGCCGTCGCCGAGTATGTTCAGGGTAAGGAAATAGAAACTATTCATGCCTTCCGACGACAAATAATTTAGGGCCCCTATTATTCCTTTTCCCCTGCCGTTTTTCCATTGTGGATCGCCCTCTTTCCAGTCCCTGATATGAGGTTCATACAGATGTAGCCCGCTGTTTGGAACAGCTTCCCCGCTCCGGGTCTGATTATTGCCTCCGTAATGTGTACCATCAAATTCTTTATATCCCAGAAAGTTTTCAGGAGAATCAGCTCCTCCTTTGATGAAAGGCTCACCGGTTCCGGCAAACCTCAGAAAGTGTGTTCCGTTATATTGGAGCCTGCCTTTTGATCTGAAATCCGGTGCCGGCTTATCAGTCTTCTGAATGATGAAAGTGCCGGCAGTACCATTAAAGTAACATTTTTCACCCCTGCTGAGGTCATCAGCAAGGGCTATATCCCTGCCTTTTAAAAAAGAGGCAGTATATGTCCAGGTACCCTCAGAGGGAGGAGAGAAGTGAATCCGCCATTTATCACCCGATCTTGCAGATGTCTCGGCAGCATTCCCGTCAGCAGCGTAGTAGCCCGGAACCATGTATTTCTGATCCCCGTTTGAGAATTCCACATCCAGCCGGTAATCAGTAAATGGATTGACTGTATCATATTCGCTTGTAGGCGGGCCTTTAAATGTCAGCGTAATCTTGTGCCATGTTTTCAACTCACCTGTAATTTTAACCGGTGACCTTTCAGAGCAGGAGGTGCAGGTAAAATACGTTAATGCTGCCGTGATTAACGGGGAGAGGATATTGAATTTCTTCATAACGGAATGATTATTAATCAGGCTCCGGCATAGACCAGCAGTGCAAGTCCTGCAAGATATGCCAGGAACATAAAGAAGATAAGTGTATTAACTGTTTTATTAGCGCCTTTGAATTCTTTCCATATAAATACACCCCATAATGCCGCGACCAGAGTCGCTCCCTGTCCCAGTCCGTATGATATCGCAAATCCTGCTTTATCCGAGGCAAGTATGCTCATAGACATTCCAAGGTTCCATATCAATCCTCCAAGAATACCGGTAAGGTGTACTTTCAGGCTTCCTTTTCTATAATCGCTGAATGTAAGTGCGTTGCCCTCTATCGGCTTCTTCATGAGAAAATAATTGAAAAGGAAATTGCTGATCACTACACCGGCAGCGAAAAAGAACAGCGCTGAATAAGGAGTAAGTTTTCCGGCTTCGGGAGTAGTAAAATCCGTAACCATTGAACTTGCCACGAAGCGGTAGAAAAGTGACATCAGGACACCTGCCCCGACTGAAAGAAGTATCCCTTTCCGGGATACTTTTTGCATGGTGGTACTGTGTTTCTTATATGCAATGGCGTCAATTATGATTGCAGCCACAATAAGAGCAAGGCCGGCAAAAAGGATAAGCGGATTTCCTTTTGGAGTAAAGATATAGTTGATTATAACTCCCAGGGCAAGCGCTATACCCACTCCGACAGGAAATGCAACGGCCATACCGGCTATTGCCATGGCAGCTACAAGGAGGATGTTTGAAGCGTTGAAGACCACTCCTCCAAGAAATGCATTTAAGATATTTCCGGCTTTTGCCTGGGCAATATCAGGAATGAAACTCCGTCCGTTATCCCCCAGATTTCCCAGGGTGAATCCGAGCAGGAGTGAAAAGATCAGGATACCGGCTACATAGTCCCAGTAAAAGAGTTCAAAACGCCATGATTTACCTGCAAGTTTCTGGGTATTTCCCCAGGAACCCCAGCAGAGCATTGTTACGATACAGAGAATTACTGCAAGTGAATAAGATTGAGGTATGAACATATGGTTGAAGTTTTAAGTGAGCTAAAGTTACGAGTACTTAAAGTTAAACAAATCCAATACTCTCAGATCCCTGACAACTCTAAGTACTTTAAGTACTCAAAGTACTTTAAATACTTTCTTCTCTTTTATTCAAAAGCAAACCTGTAATCCTCATTTGCCTTCTTCTCCGTCCTGAATATCTTTGCTGCTGTTATATAGACTTTTGCACCCTCTGATTCAGGACGTTTTTCACCTTTAACCACCAGTTTCATAGTGTGTTCTCCCGGCTGAAGACCTGTTAAATGCCAGATGCACTCAGTATGTTGCTGGTTTGCGAAGAAATAATATGTGTCGATTGTCCGGTGAAGGTTTCCGTCGATAAATACATCAGCTTTTCCTCCGTCTTTGAACCAGTTCCCGTAAAGTGCTATCCCGGTCCCTGTAAATTTCAGTTCCAGTTCATCGCCGGGTATGTCAGAAAATATAGATTGTTTTGTTTTGTTGCCGTCGCGGGAGGATATCTCCCTTACCTGCCACCGGCCTTTTTTCTTCCAGGAATTTTCATCAAATATTGAAATATTCCTGTCGAAAACAAGATCAGGAAATGCCACTTCGAGAGGAGGTTCAACCGGTTCCTGCAATTTTATCCGGATCTTATTTCCTTTTACTGTACCGCCATCTTTCTGAATCAGTTCAAGAGCATAGTTATATGTACTTTCCACAGCTGAATTGAAGGAATATGAAGTATGTATGAAAGTAGAATCACTCATAGCTTTAACGCCATCCTGCATTACGACAGGCAATCCGCTGAATCCTCTTATCACACCCAGTACGGCCAGAGCATTTGAGGGATTGCAATCAGAATCCTGTCCGCATCGTGTTGATACTTCGAGTGTTGTCATCGGATCACCTGCTCCGTACAGTAGTCCCATTGCGATATATGCACCGTTCAGCTTAGCATCAATATTGAAAGTTGATCCTGCCCCGCAGATATCAACATATCCCCATTTCTCCTCAAGGTCCTTCCATGCCGCCCTCCAGTCATCAGGATACTGTTTGTGAAGTTTGACAACATCTTTTATGATCTTATAATAATCACTACCTGAAGGAATTGACCTCAGGGCTTTCTCAATTATCGCTGAGATGTCATCTTCAAAGAAAGCTTCCGCATAAAGGGCTGCAACAAAAACACCTCCGTAAACACCATCCCCGTAATTCATAATTCTTCCTATTTTGTCTGCAATACCCAGCGCCGTATTTGGCATGCCGGGACACATGAATCCGATGTAATCGGCTTCGATCTGAAAATCGATATCATCGGCATGGATGTTATATTCAGGACTGCCGGATAACGGGGCAAAAATACTATCGTAATAATTTTTTCTTGCCTGCATATTTGCATGCCAGAGTGGATAACCTGCTTTTGCGAACAGTTCCTGGTATTTCTTTGATGGAGCATCGATCCCGTATTTATCCATAGCCATGAGGAATGTAAGCTGGACATAAATGTCATCCTGCCACAGGCTTCCTCTTATATCCGATGGTTTCCACCTGATCGTATCCTCATAGGTTTTGCCCTGTGCCCTGAACTCAGTCGGGGCGCCGTATGTAACACCGACCATTTTCCCTGCCCATCCTCCGGCAATTTTATCCTTTAATATATCAGGTTTTATACTCCTGAACTCGTTATTCACATCAGTGCAGGCTGTGAGTATCGAGATTAATGCAAGAAATGATGAAAAAATAATTACTCTGTACATTTATTTATATTTTAAGTAATAACAATTGAACAAACGAACAGCGAAGTAAGAATAAAATTTAAGTAAGAACATTTGAACATTCGAATAGTGAAGCAAGAATTATATAAGAGTAAGATCACTGAACAATCGGGTAACATATGAAAAACTTCTTAATTCCTAATTCGAAGGCTTTGCCAGCCGAAGCCATAGCGAAGGCTGGTTCTTCATTCTTACTTCTTCTTCTTCTTCTTCTTCTTCTTCTTCTTCTTCTGATATTGAGGGGTCAGACCTCTTTCCGATACGGTGCGGAAGCCTGAGCTCCGAGACGGGTAACCGATATAGCAGCAGCTTTATTTGCAAAGATTACTGCGTTTTTTATTCCTTTTCCTTCTGCAAAGGCGACAGCAAGGGCGCCATTGAAAACATCTCCCGCGGCAGTGGAATCAACAGCTTCGACTTTGATTCCCGGAATAATTCCGGTAAACTCATCAGCTTTGACAAACGCTCCTTTTGCGCCAAGAGTTATTATGACATTTTTAACTCCTCTGCGCTGCAGTTCAGTTGCTGCCTTCTCGGCAGATGATTCATTACTGATCTTAATTCCTGTAAGGATCCCTGCTTCATTTTCATCCGGAGTAATGAGCCATAGGTGCCGGAGAAGATAGTCATGAAGCTTCTGTGCCGGGGCCGGGTTGAGAATGACCTTCAGACCGTGTTCGGCGGCAGTCAGTGCTACATATTCTACGGTCATTACCGGAATTTCAAGCTGAAGAAGCAGAATCGAATACTTGCCCGTTGAGAAAAGATCTGATGGAATATCATCAGCGACCAGGTTGCCATTTGAACCTGGTGCGACGACAATATTATTTTCTCCTCCCGAGTTCACTGTGATCAGCGCAATACCTGAAGGAAGAGCAGCGTCCTTAACTATATTACGTGTGTCGATTCCTTCTTTTTTCAATACCCCTACTGTCTGATTTCCAAAAAGATCATCCCCGATTTTTGTTATGAAGGATACTTTCCCGCCCAACCGGGCAGCAGCAACAGCCTGATTGGCTCCTTTTCCGCCGGGATTCATGAAGAAAGTGCCGCCAAGAACTGTTTCCCCGGGCAACGGCAGCTTATCAGTCTTAATTACCATATCGGTATTAGAACTTCCTACTACAAGAATACGGTTCATATTTTTTGTCGGTTTAAAAACATGATAATTAAACTCTAAGGTAATCAAAACAACTTGAAATGAACATGACGTGAAGAAAATTATTCTAAAAAAAGTTAATATTCATGGAACAATTTGAACCAATTATCTATATTTAAGGGCTTTTGAAAATTCTTTTAACTGTATGAAATTTTCATTATGATTAATTGATCCGGATTATCCGGACTGCTTGATTTACGCTAAAATAATAATATAATCTTAATATGAAAAAGAACAACTATAAGTACATACTCATTATTTCGGCAATACTTTTTTTAAGTGCATTGATAGCGGCTTTAAGTCATAAAATAACTATTACCGGCATCTTTATGATAGCTGGTTTCATCGGACTGGCTACCGGGGTAAGGGGTTATCAGAAGCTGAAGGGATTTTCCTATACTCTATGGATATTTACAGCGGTCACTGCTTCAATGTTCTACCCCCAGTATTTTATTTCAATAGGTGATTTTCAGTTTAAAAGTCTTATTGTTCCATTACTTCAGATTATAATGTTCGGAATGGGGTCACAAATGAGTTTTGCCGATTTTGCCGGGGTTATAAAAATGCCAAAGGGTGTTCTTGTCGGCGTTGTTTCTCATTACATTATAATGCCACTTGTAGGTTTCTCCATTGCAAAGATATTTTCATTTCCGCCTGAAATTGCAGCGGGAATAATACTTATAGGGACGGTTCCAAGCGGTCTTGCTTCAAATGTGATGTCATTTCTTGCCAAGGCAAATCTGGCACTTGCCGTGACAGTTGGCGCCATTTCAACAATGCTGGCTCCCTTTGTCACTCCAACCCTTATGAAATGGCTTGGAGGCCAGTTTATCGAAGTCAGCTTCTGGAGTATGATGCTCGATATCCTGAATATGATAATACTTCCTATTGTCGCAGGTTTTATCTTTAATCTTTTTGTGAAGAAAGGCACTCCTTCGAGATCAAAGGTCATACAACTTATATCCTATACGCTTGTTATTTTACTTACAACCCTTGTATACATAAAAGTTAAGGATTTCAGTGTTCCCCAGTTGCTTGTTCAGTTTATAAAATCGATGGGATGGTTCTTCTTCCTGCCGATGATAGGAGCAACAATTTTTGCCAGATATACCAGAGGTGATAACAAAATTCTGGAAAAAGTTCTTTCGATGGTATCAATGGTGGGAATTGCAGCAATTGTGACCGTAATCACAGCCTCTGGTCGTGATAACCTGCTTACTGTCGGCGGATTGCTTATAATTACAAGTCTGCTTCACAATCTTACAGGATATACATTGGGATACAGTCTATCCTGGCTTGTCGGAATGCCTGAAAGGGATAGACGGACCATAGCCTTTGAGGTCGGCATGCAGAATGGTGGCCTTGCATCTGGACTGGCGATACAAATGGGCAAAGCTGCGACTGTCGGTCTTGCACCTGCAATTTTCGGTCCTCTGATGAATATCACGGGATCTGTGCTTGCCAACTGGTGGAGAGGAAAACCTGTAAAGGAGGACGGAAGTCAGAAGACCGAAGACGGAAGTAAGGATTGACTTCCGACTTCGGACTTCCGACTTCGGACTTTCATTCAACCCTTTCCATTATCTCGAGGCACATGCGCCCGTTGTGGTATGGACAGATCCAGTTTCCTGCTTTGTCTCCGCCGCCGATGCCCTCGG
>CAYPHL010000055.1:11410-29023 GCA_964410385.1 uncultured Rikenellaceae bacterium
TTGTGGTATGGACAGATCCAGTTTCCTGCTTTGTCTCCGCCGCCGATGCCCTCGGGTGTAACTGAAGTGAACCAGCTGCCATTTTCTTTATCGACCATATAGATTTCGATAAAGTTCCATGCATGTATTGCCTTGTTCAGATAATCCTCATTCCCGGTAAGTTCGTACGCGTTTGTATAGCCAACAACAGATTCTGCCTGTTCCCACCAGCTCCGGGTAAGCCTTAAATGGCCTGTGGACCGGTCTTTTTCAGTAAGCATGCCACCATCGGCCAGAAGTCCTTCCGATGCAGCATCAGCGATCTTTATGCTTACTTCCTTAACTCTCCGGATGAGATCAGGATCCTTTAGCAGGGATGCCGCTTCGTAAAGCAGCCAGGAGGACTCAATATCGTGACCATAGGAATCTATCTGAGAGGTACCGTTCCATTGTCTGTCAAGAAAGCAGATGAGATGGTGACTGTTTTTGTCAATAATATGATCGAGGAAGATGTCAACCATGTTCTCCAGTCTCTCAGCCATCTTTTTTGACGGCCAGACACGGTAAAGGTTTGCGTATGCCTCCATAATATGAAGCGACGTATTCATTGTTTTTTCATCCGCCGGTGTCCGCTCCCCGATGAGCCTGTCACGTGAACGCTGCCAGTCACGGCTGAAGACTTCATAATATCCGTTAAACTCCTTGTCGAGGACATTCTTTTCAAAGAGCTTAAAAATACCTTTTGCTGCTTTAAGAGCCTCCCTGTCCCCGGTGGCCCTGGCATATTCTGATAACCCGTAAATGAAGAATGCCTGGGTGTATGTATGTTTTCTTGTATCCTGGGGCTCACCTTTGGCATCCAGCATCATATATGCTCCTCCAAATTCCCTGTCGATGAAATGAGCAAGGATGTATTCTTTAGCCCGTGTTGCAAGTATGAGATATTCCGGATTTTTTGTCACCCTGTATGCTGCAGAATATGTCCAGAGTAACCTTGCATTTAAGATTCCTCCTTTACCGGCATCGGCTATAATCCTGTTATTCCTGTCAATTCGCCCGTAAAAACCTCCGTTGACCTCATCAGGCATTTTTTCTGACCAATAGGAGAGGATATTGTTGTGAAGGTTATCAGTGACCTTCTCTTTCAGCATTTTCAGCTTCTGCTCCGGTGATAAATCCAATGATATCTGAGAGATAACATTGGAAGCAAAAAGTGAAAATAAAAACGCAAGCAATAGGATTCTTTTCATTGTATGATAATTACAGGATTAATATACTTTTGTTTAAAAAAATAACCGCAAAGAACGCAAAGAATTTTCGCAAAGGACGCAAAGAGTTAAATAGCAGCCATTTAATTTTGCGTTCTTTGCGTAATCCTTTGAGCTCTTTGCGGTTAATTAATATCTACAGGATGCCACTTATTTAAGTGATTTTATCAGCTCCATAACCTGTCATGTGACCTCTTCTGATCCCAGTCAGGTGTCGGTTCAAACCATCCTGAACCTTTTGCAAGGCGTTTTTTGCATTCCTCCTCGTTAAGCTCAATTCCCAGTCCGGGTGCATCAAGAGGTACATTTGCAAATCCGTTTTCTACCATCGGTTTTGAGCCCGTCATCTTTACAAGGTTGGTGTAATAAGGCACATCAGGGCTGTGATGCTCGAGCGACAGAAAATTCTGTGTTGCGGCAGCACAGTGGACATTTGCCATAAGGCATACAGGAGATCCGGCCATATGCATTGCCATTGCTATGTTATTCTCCTCTGCATAATCGCCTATCCTTTTGGTTTCAAGCAAACCTCCGGAGGTTCCAAGGTCGGGATGGATAATATCTACGGCCCTGGCATCAATCAGAGGTTTGAATCCATCTCTGAGGCAATATATATCTTCACCTGTTATGATCGGTGTTTCAAGTGCATCAGATAGTTTTTTATTATTGATAACGTCAAACCAGGGTACCATATCTTCAAGCCATGCAAGCCGGTATTTTTCCATTGCTCTTCCGAAACGGATTGAGTTATTAACATCAAAATGTCCAAAATGATCAGCACATAATGGTATCTCATAACCAACACCATCCCTTACTTTTTCTACATATTCTGTTAGACCTGCAAGTCCCTTTTCCGTTATTTGTACCTGTGTGAAAGGATGTAATGTATTGCCATATCCCATGTATGTTCTCAGATCATACTGGCCTGCTGCGCCGTCCCAGAATTTTGAGTTTACAATTGCATCAGGCATTTTTGCCACGACATGAATGCCGAGGTCCATCTTGAGCCAGGTAAATCCCTGTTCCTGGACTCTTCTTTTCATTGTTTCGGCAAATCTGACAGGATCATCGGCTCCGGGTGTATCGGCATAAAGTCTGACCTTATCGCGATATCTTCCGCCCAGAAGCTGCCAGGCCGGGACATTATAAGCTTTGCCGGTAAGATCCCAGAGGGCCATTTCGACAGCACACACACCCCCGCCCTGACGACCATGGTAACCGAACTGCCTTATGATCTTGAAAAGCATTTCAACATTACAAGGATTAAGTCCCAGTATCCTGCTTTTGAGAAAAAGAGCATACCTTACATCGGCGCCGTCCCTTACTTCTCCCAGGCCGTATATACCCTGGTTGGTGTCAATCCTGATGATATGCTTATTCATTATTGTGGCATATCGCATATCGGTTATTTTAAGATCCGACGGGCTGGATGCCCTGCTGACCTTCTGAGTGGTCTGGGCAATTGTATCCTCTATGGATAAGGACATTAATCCTCCCAGGGCTATACCTCCAAGTGCGGTCTTCTTAAGGAAATTCCGCCGGGTGTTACTTGTTGCCGGATTATCTATCTCTGACTGAATAGCCTTAGCTTCAGCCATTTCAAGCTTTTTGTTCTCTTCTTTCAGTTTCGCTATTATTTGTTTCATCTGCATATAGATTTATTGTTTCACATTTAATTAGTTCTTGTTTACGGCACCCGGCTTCCGGCTACCGGCACCCGGCATCCGGCGACCGGTTTCCGGCGACTGGTTTCAGACTCTGTGCCCTGAGCTCTGAGCCCTGAGCTCTGAGCCCTGCGCCCTGCGCCATCACCAGTGCCTCTCCTTGAAATAGTTGTCCAGTTCAGCTTTACTCATTGGAAGTTTACCGGGATAGTTATTCAGCCAGTTCATAAAGTCTTTTCTTATTTCTTCCGACCACTGGCTGTCAATCTGCCCTGGTTTATATTTACCCTCTTTCAGGCGGAGATGACCAAATTCATCCCTTAATGCAGTAACTTCCGATGTAATTACAAGTTCTTCCACAAAGTGTGCAGGAATGAATATAACTCCAAACTTCTTCGCTAAAACCACATCGCCCGGTAAAACTATTGCTCTGCCAATTCTCACAGGAGTGTTTATCGATACAAGGCTCATCTGGGCTATATATGAAGGATCCTGGCCTCTGATCCAGCCATTGAATCCCTTTATTTCTGACAATCCTTCAAGGTCCCTTACCGATCCGTTAAAGATAACGCCACGTTTGGATTTTGAATAAATAGAGTTTCCAAGATTATCCCCGATCAGGGTCCCGTCGATTATCTTGCCGTAACTGTCGGCGACATAAACATCACCTTCAACGAGTACGTCGATGGGCCAGGAATTTGTACCTCCCTGCTGTGCGCGTCCTTCCGCTTTACCCTGAGCTTTAATGTACTTTTCAAGATCCGGCCTGAGCGGCATATATTGTGCAGTGACCACCCGTCCGGTCATTGGTTCATCAGGATTGATTATCGTCCAGTCGCTTTCGAACTGGTTCTGATATCCTTTACTGCGAAGGACACCCCATGCTTCCTCCATTGAGATATTTTTTAATCTCTCGAGAATTGCATCAGAAACCTTAGGCCTTCCGTCAGGGAATCTTTCTCCTTTCCAGTCGGCTGTGATTGCTTTAATATATTCAGGAGATGACCCTACATTCTGGCCATAAATGAGAATAGTTATCAGAAATGAGAATATGAGTGCAATAGTTTTTTTATTCATATTATGTTGTTGTTACCCGGTTTAATTTTTATGTATTTATACTTTGTTACCAAACTTATAAGTTCCGGGTTTCAGGTTTCAGGTTTCAGGTTCCGTATCATTAGAAACTTTGACCCGGAACCTTTAACCTTGAACTTTGTACCCGGAACCTTGAACCAAGAACCCGTAACTTTGAACCCGGAACCCGGAACTTTGAACCCGGAACCAGCCTTCTCCGCCAGTTGGCGGATTCGGCTGGTAATGCCCGGGAGCCTGAAGCCGGAAGCCGGATTAATTCTTATCCCACCATAGCTTCTTTGAGATCTCTTCTTCCCTTGTCATGGAGGTTGACCAGCCCTGTGCAGTAATAGCTGCATTGAGTTTGTCGAGATTGTTAGACCTCTCGTTTTCGGGGTAAGCATATCTGGTAGGCATCTGGGCGGTTGCTGAGTTTGAAGGAAGGTTCAGATTCATTCTACGGACATTTGACCATGCTTCAGTAGGATTCATATACATTGAAACCCACATTTCTTCAGCCAGTCTTTGCCTTGCGGCATCTCCCGTACCCAGAGGATTGGCAGCAATATAATCTGTGATCTCTGAGCTTTCAATTTTCTGTGTGGGAAGTAGTCCCGAGAAGGAGCTCATAAAGTTCATGCTTGCTGTTATTGCGGCTTCATAGGCGGCTGTTGCTGTCGTACCTGTCGTCCAGCTGTTGAGTGATGCTTCTGCTATCAGGTAATTCATTTCTGAAGCTGTGAGAATAGAAAGCGGCTGATCCATTGTGAACAGGAAAGGATTGGGACTTGTGTATGTCCAGTGATATGCAGCAAGAGTGGGAGAGGGATTTGCATTTGTCCCATGTACCATACCTTTTGCCTGGGTAAGATCCCAGTCCCATTTTGTAACATCTCTCCAGTAAGTCTGCATATTTGATGCAGTGACAGCCGTTATTGTGTTATTCAGACGTCCGCCGAAAATTACTTTTCTTCGCGGATCAGCTTTGGCTTTCAGGAAATCGACAAAATATTCGCCAAGCTTCATGTAACGCTCCGGATCACCGGATGGTGAACCTTCAAAGAATGAACTGTAAGGGCTCTTTTCACTGTTCATTCCGTCTTTCGTCTGAAGAGTCCAGTTATCCGCATTATTAGTGATCACGCCACCGGCAATGGCTTTTTCAGCATAAGTTTTTGCCATAGTGGCATCAGCATCCGAAGCCCTCATGGCTATCCTCAGCATAAGTGAATACCCGTATTTCTTCCACTTGTCTATGTTTCCGTTATAAACAATGTCGCGTGCCTTTTTTGGATCTGCATTGCCCTTCCATGTCAGAGAAACAATAGTTGCATCGGTAGAGAAAGATGTCAATGCCTGATCAAGGGTCTGGAGCATATATTTATAAATGTCGGCCTGCCTGTCATAGCCCGGTTTCATATTGTCGCTTATATATGCCTGACCTGCTTCAGTTATCGGAACATCGCCGTAGAAATCTGTGAGTCTTTGAATAACAGCAACTTTCATGATACGGGTCATGGCAAGGTTGTTAACCTGGTTGGGATCTTCCTTTTTCACGAGAAAATCTTCAAGGGCAATTGACATTTTAAGGGCTCCGGTATAGACTCCCCAGGGGCTGTCATTCAATCCCTGGTCGAATTGATAGAGACCACCGAAGAGCATGAGGTTTGAATATGTGGCATAATATTTACAATAACCTCCCTCGAGTCTGGCAGGGTTACCGCCTGTGGATCCACGACCATGGCTGACAAGGATGTTTGTGAACAGCATTGACATATCGGAATTATCAGGTGTCAGCATATATTTGGGATCATCCAGGTCAATCAGGTTGTCAGTGTCGCATGCATATCCGCCGAGCAGGATTAATACGGCGAGTAAAAATCTATAGAATATGTTACTTTTCATTGGATATCATTTTAGAAATTAGCATTGATGTTTAGCGTAAATGACCTGGTTGAAGGCAGTGCACGGTTATTTATACCTGTTGCTCCTCCTGTAGCAGGGTCACCGTTAGGAAGATGGTTAATAATGTCGAACAGGTTTCTTCCGACAACTGATACGTTAAGGTTCTGAACAGGTAAGTTCTTATAAATGTTTTTGGGTACGTTGTAACCTATTGTAACCTGGCGGAATTTTGCATAATCAGCGTCAAAAACGACCATTTCACAGACACGTTTTGTAAATCCTTCCCTGTAATAGTTTTCAAAGTGTTTTACGTGATAGGGGATCTCGTTTCCTGCAACCGTAACCGGATTTGGCAGGTTGTTTGCCGGGTTGGCATTAATTGTATATCCTGGTGCGGTTGAGACATCAGACCATACAGGTTCGGAAGAAGTGCCGGAATTATATACTCCTTCAAGGAAGAGAGATCCATCTCTGCCCGGGAGTGTTGATGTGGCCATTCCTCTTTCAACCATTTCCTGTTCTGCTTCGAATGCTACAGTAGCGCCCCACTTGCCGTCAATAACAGCTGAGACGGATAATCCCTTCCATTTCAGAGTGGTAGTCAGGCTGGCCGAATTCGGATGTGTTCCGTAACCCAGAAGGGTTTTCTGCGGATCACGTGCCGGGCGCCATGACTGGTGTGCCTGTCCGGCATAATTGAATGTCCATCTTTCCCATACGGGTTTGCCGTCAATTTTCTTCTGCGTATAGCCAAACATAGCATAAGGCCGTTCACCCACTATCTGCTTGACATCAATACCTCCCCCGATGCCAACACTACCTG
This sequence comes from uncultured Rikenellaceae bacterium, assembly GCA_964410385.1. Lineage (GTDB taxonomy): Bacteria > Bacteroidota > Bacteroidia > Bacteroidales > VadinHA17 > LD21. Next base: position 18,124 of record CAYPHL010000055.1, read on the forward strand.
CGCTTACTTCAGAAACACCTCCAAGATCCAGGATCTCACCCATGTTATAAGAGTATGCCAGATTAAATTCCAGGTTGACCTTCCCGGTTATCGGTATAAGGGTTAACATCAATTCATGTCCTTTATTAGCGATGGCTCCAAGGTTGACTGTTGCGCTTGTGTAGCCTGAAGATTGTGGAAGCGTAACGCCTACTATATCATTGGTGGTTTTCTTACTATAATATGCATAATCGATACCGATCCTGTTCTGGAAGAAACGGAAATCGGCTCCTACTTCCCATTCACTTGTTTCATATGGAAGCAGATTGGGATTGGCAATTCCGTTAGGCAGACTAACCAGAGGGGTGTTCATATATCCGGTGGCATCGAAATTATAACCTATCTTTGTTGCATAAGCACTTGAACCACCTCCAACCTCTGCATAGGAGGCTCTAATTTTGGCGAATGACCACCATTCCGGTAAGCTTATCTGATTATGGAGCAGATAACTTATCCCGACACTGGGATAAAAGATGCTGTTATTTTCGGGTGCCAGGGTGGAGAACCAGTCATTTCTGCCTGTAACGGTCAGATATACAAGGTCTTTATATGATGCTTCGGCACTTCCATATAGTGAATTGATCCCGGAATTGCTGTTCGAAACATCTGTATAAAGCTGCCCCGCATTTGTGATTACATGGTAGAACGGGATCAGCAGCTGATCTCCTCTTATGCCATCGCGGTTATAAGCGCTTCTTGTTGCACTTCCTCCAAACATCGCAATAACATTGAAGCTGCCAAACGCTTTATTTAAGTTCAGAGAATATTCAGCATTAAGCTGGTTCTCGTTGGTTGTATATTCAGTAACGGCTCCTGTACCGGCCACATTTCCGCGAAGAAATCCGTAAGCATCAATATTGGTCACTTTAAGAACTCCCTTCTCGGTACCGATCCTTCCATTCAGGAATAGCCAGTCGGTTATATCATAACGCAGATTGGCATTGGCCGTTATACGGTCCCTTTCATCGTTCTGGGAATCCTGATAGGCTGACCAGTATGGGTTCTGATAATAGTCGTTTGTACTGAAAGGAAGCATCCAGCCGTCAGGTTTTGCACCCCATTTATCAGTATCACCTTTAAGCCATGTTATATCCCATGAATTGGGTATCAGTGAAAGCATCTGGATATACCTTGCCGGGTATGGCCTGTTCTTGCTTTTTGAGGTTGAATAGTTTGCTCTTGCTTCAAGAGTGATTTTCTTGCCGAATTTGCTGTTTATCGAAATACTTGCCGTCTGACGGTTCATTGTCGAATTCGGTACAGGTGAAACATATCTCATATCCGAAATTGATGCCCTGAATCTCTGATTCTGGCCTCCACCTGTAAAGGATATATCATTTGTAACGGTTGAACCGGTACGCATGAATTCTTTCCAGTGGTTTTCGCGAAAACCGAAGGTCATGGGTATGTCCGGATTATCGTTAAAATTTATACCCAGGTCTCTTCCGTCATATCTTGGTCCCCACTGGCGGTGAACCTCCTGGTTCCATGTCGAAGGATAGGTGTCACTGTTATCGCCGTTCATCCCTGAGTTACCATATAATGTCTGGCGGTTCCGGTAAGGATCGACCAGGTTCTCAAAACCGAATGATCCGTTATAGCTGATCCCAAGTCCTCTCTGGCCTGTCCCGCTCTTTGTTGTAATGAGGATTACACCATTTGATGCCCTTGAGCCATAGAGTGCGGTTGCTGCAGCGCCCTTGAGTATGCTCATTGTCTCAATATCATTCGGATTAATTGTGGTAAGTGCATCACCGAGGTCCCTTCCTCCATAGCTTGAAGATGCTCTTGTGATGGGCACTCCGTCAACAACATAAAGAGGATTGTTGTCGCGGCTTATGGATGTGTTACCCCTGATGGTAACTCTTGATGACCCTGCTGCTCCGGTCCCCGCAATGTTTATATCAACACCGGCTATCTTCCCCTGAAGGGTATTCATCAGGTTAATTTCCGGGACTTTCTGAACATCATCACCACGGACCTCAGCGGCAGAATAACTTAATGCCTTAGTCTGTCGTTTAATACCGAGAGCTGTAACAACAACTTCTTCCATTTGTGTAATACTCTCGGCAAGAGTCACATTAAGAGTACTCTGATCTCCTACAATAATTTCCTGTGTGGCAAAACCGACAAAGGAAAAGATCAGCACAGCCTGATTATTCGGGACCTGAATGGCATATTTGCCGTCAACTCCAGTGGTAGTCCCTGTTGTCGTACCTCTTACAACAACAGATACGCCCGGCAGAGGAAGGTTATCAGTGGAGCTGATAACGGTCCCTGTCACAGATCTCTGTGCAAAAACAACCTGTACACCCATAAGTAAAAGGAGTACAGACATGATTGCGATTTTTCTCATAAGGGTTTAGAATTTAGTTAGTTAATTGAACATTATTATTAAGGTTTGTAATTAATTACACAATTTAAAATAAGTTTTCTTAATAAGCCATAAAATCTTAAACTTTATTAATAAAAGGCATTCTATTTAAAGTTCGTTATACTTCCATTTCTAAAAGATACCACCCCATTATCTGTACCGCACCATATAATGCCTTTTTTATCGACTGTAATGCACTGGATATTATTACTTATCAGTCCGTTCTCGGTTGTAAAGGATTTCCATTCTTCTCCTTTAAGCACTGAGATCCCGCCTTTTGTTCCGAACCATAATGAACCCTCATTGTCATATGCGATGCATTGAACAAAATTGTCGACAAGCCCGTTTTCGGTTGTGAAGATTGTCCAGTTTTCAAGTGTCTGGCTGCCTTTATGACGGGCAATCCCCATGTCAGTACCGAACCATTGAGTTCCGTCGGGAGTAATACAGATGCTGTAAATGTTATCTGAAGGCATCTCTATCGGACCCCAGATCGCATATTCTGATGCTCCTGATATGGCATCGACATTATCCTTGAATAATCTTGCAACTCCAGCTCCTTTCGTTGCGACATAAAGCGAATCTCCGCCCGGCGTGGTTGCCATAGCGGTAATTGGGAAATCCTGGAAGAGAGATTCCGGATATTGTCTCTGATATGAGTAAGTAAGCCATTTATTGTCAAGGAATGCCGAAACGCCCTTGTTTGTACCGAACCATCTGAGAGCTCCTTTCCCTACTGCGACTGCCACCACGGTATCGCTCAATATTTTGGAATTACCCTTATAATATGTTGTTGCACCCGATCTTGCGTCTACCGGAAGGGTGACCACGGTAGCGCCAAGTGGAGAAGCAAGCCAGAGTTCCTTTCCATAAGATGAAATATCGAAAGCCATATCTTCCAGACCTTTGGCAGGGACTTTCCTGTTCCTGGTATGCTGCTGCCACTTATTGCCATTATAACTGGCAATTCCCGCATCCGTAAGGAACCATTTTACATCTTCATCATCAACCACAACAGAATGGAAATTCCTTGCTGTGAACCCCGCATCAAAAGCTTTAGAGTTCACACTCCCTGTCCCGGCCGATCCTTTATCATTGGTTGCCTTCTCATCACTGCCAGCTTTTCCCGATGCTGTAGCCGCGGCCGTTTTATTATCAGAAACCGGGGCTCCGGCAATATTTTTATTTCCGGCAGATATTGCTGGAGAAGCCTGTTTTAAAGATCTGACAAGCGTGTCGGGAACAGCAACCAGCTCGATACCGTAGGATAATCCGAGATTACGGGAGTACTGTTTCCTAACCGGATCATTCCAGTGTTCATGTATCCCCAGGCTTCCGAGGGATTTCCCGGATTTGTCGGGATCATAACTTATATTTTTGGGCCATGCTGAAGGATCTGCAGCCTGATGAAGGTAATCATCCACTCCCTTGATATCGGGTATGGATTCATAATCATTGTTGGCTGAATTGTGTGTGTATGTTCCGTTCCATTCTGACCTCAGAAAATCATAACATACGGATTCAAGGGCAACCTGGTCCAGTGACATGAAAATTGAATTTGACCAGTCATTGTTAAAGGGTGGCATGAAATACTTTACCGGTACCTTTGTTTCGTTTGAGCCTCCTCCGTACAATCCGTCAACAACAAATAGCAGAGTATTACCGCCAAGGTAACGGCTTCCCATTATATCGACCATCACCCTGTACTTCCCATAGCCGCTGTTTGATGTATTGCCCAGTGAGACAGGAGCTATAAGAGAATAATGAAGATGTGCTGCCGAAGGTCTTGCCTGAGAACCAAAATGGTTCTTTGCAGTCAGGGAAATACCTGCCCGGCCGTGGGGTTTCAGATTTGCTATATTAATAAGGTAATCGGCAGACTCAATAATATCATACAATTTATCTGACTGTGATTTATCCGAATAGAATATCAGATCTGTTTTTGTTGGCCTGATCAGCGTCCTTCCATGTTTCTCCGATGCCTTGTCAACATAAACAACATCGGGAAACTCGGTCGCCCAGACTTCATAATTATGTCCGAATATATGGCTTATAGGATCCCCAATTGCAATATTCTTCTGTTCTATTCCCAAAACATTAATCAGTTCACGGAGGATCTCAAGGGTAACATTGGGATAAGTCTCGCAGGTACCCGTCAGTCCTTTTTTTGCCTGCTCACTTTCAGTCATTCTTGAGGGAATATAAAATCCGTTTTCAATATCATTGGGCCTCAGCCTGGCATTTGCAGTACCCTGATTGATCTTGATGAATATCTTTTCTCCCTGTGTATAACCTTTGTCTGAATTGTGCTTCTTTTTATTGAATGACCTGAAAATATCATCCCAGGACTCATACAGATTTGATTTTCCGCCAAGTTTCTTTATACCGTCCACTACCATCCTGTTCACAACGCCCTGGTTTGTATTTTCAGGACGGCATAATTCAAAGCTGTTTGTACAACTCTCATTTGTGGCCTTCGGGTCCCATATCCAGACAACCCTTCCGGGATAAATACCTGTTTCTTTTCCCATGGGTTTATTAGGCCCGTCATCGGGACCGGTTTTTACAGGTTCTTTCTGCTGTACAGCGCCGGTGTTTTGTGATGGTGTTACAGCCATCAGTGCCACAACCCCCATTACAAGCAGGAAGGTGGCAATATATCTTGAATTAATAATCCTGTATCCTGTCTTCCGTGCTGCAATTGTAATACCGAATACTGATAAAAGGTAAAGAACGAAACCAGACATTAACGGAGCGGCAACTTTCATGCAGGGATATGCCGCTCTGGACGGTTTTGGTATTACTCTTACAAGAAACCATATCGAGGATACTATGCCGGTGACAATAAAAAAGATATTTGGATATAATTTTAGATTTTTAAGCTTATCTCTGAATTCTGCCGGTTTACCCTTTAACTTACCGGGATCAAACTTAATTCGGGTATTCATTTTCCTTACTCTTATTGTATTATATTTAGTAATTAAGATAATCTGTAATATTATATACTGACTAAAATATAGGATTAATCATTATGTTTTCAGTTTCTTTTGAAAATGGTCAGCCACATTTAATAAATTTTAACATATAATACCATAACTGAAAATTGAGCCTGAAGGGCTACGGATTACTGAAGGAAGTCCTTTCTTATCGGGCTGAAAGAGTCAATCAGCCTGACATGAGGGCTGATTGTCTGGATGCAGTGTGGTATTCCCGGCGGAACCGTAAAGATATCGCCGGTGGTAAGATGATGTTTTTCATCACCGAGAAACAGATAAAGTTCTCCTTCGGCGACGTAAGTGATCTGTTCATGCGGATGGCTGTGAGGCTTGTCAGGCTCAGACGCAGGTCCGTTGGTGAAATCACATACTACAGTCATAAGATTATCCAGATAAGCGATTCGCCTTTCAAAAACAGGAGACAACCTTTCAGGTAAGGTGTTTTTTTCTTTTATTACTGCCATTTCAGGAGTAAATTTATGTTTTATCAGGGTTAAAGATAGCCAAATTTGAACCGAATGTAATATATTTGAATTATAAAAGAAATCGCTTTGGGGACCCATCGTTTAATTCCTGATGAAGTCCCGTGGTTCTCAGGCAGAAACATTATTGATTATAATTATCTGATCAAGTTAATCCCAAAATACAATAAAAACCAGCGTAATGAAAAAAACCATTCTTCTTATTTCAGTAGTTCTTATTATAGTTACATCGTGTAATAAACCCAAAACAATTGATAAGGTCATTGACGAGTCACTTGCTTTCTCGATGAAACAATATTCTCTTATGTATGATGTCATGAAAGAGAAGCCCGATCTGCTTCCGAGGACACTTGATACAACCGGTGCTCTGGTGACTGCAAAATCAAACTGGTGGACGAGCGGCTTTTTCCCCGGGAGTCTCTGGTACCTGTATGAATACTCAAAGGATGTAAAGTTCCGGGAGGCTGCAGAAGCGATGACTTCAAGGATTGAAAAGGAGAAAGACAATACAGGCACACATGATCTCGGCTTTATGCTATACTGCAGTTTTGGTAACGGATTGAGGCTTACTAGCAATGAAAGTTACAGGGATGTTCTTCTGACAGGAGCACAGTCACTTATCACAAGATATCATCCGAATATTGGTTGCATTCAGAGCTGGAACAGCAGGAGGGGATGGCAATGTCCGGTAATTATTGATAATATGATGAATCTGGAATTTCTGATGTGGGCATTTAAGGTATCAGGTGATTCCACATATTACAGGATCTGTGTGAATCATTCAGATACAACAATGAAGAATCACTACCGGCCTGATTTCAGGTCATGGCACGTTGTTTCATATGACACTTTAACAGGAAAGGTTGAGAAGAAGGAGACGGCTCAGGGCTATGCAGATGATTCCGCATGGTCAAGAGGTCAGGTCTGGGGGCTTTATGGCTATGTTGTAATGTTCAGGGAGACAGGTTTGCAAAGATATCTTGACCATGCAGTTAAGATTGCTGAATTCCTTATAAACCATCCCAATTTGCCTGAAGACAAGATACCGTACTGGGATTTTAATGCTCCGGATATTCCTGATGCAAAGAGAGATGCTTCTGCAGGTGCAATTATGGCATCGGCTCTGATCGAGCTCAGCGGGATGGTCGAAGAACCGGCATCTTCAAAATATCTTGGCATCGCCGAAATACAGATAAGGGCGCTGGCATCTCCGGCATACAGGGCTAAAACAGGTGAGAACGGCAATTTCATTCTTAAACATAGTGTGGGAAATATCCCGGGAAACAGCGAAGTTGATGTCCCGCTTACATATGCAGATTATTACTTTATTGAAGCTTTGCTGAGATATAAGGCTCTTCTGGATTAAAAGTCTATCATAGCTTTCATAACACCATCACCATAGGATGCCACAAGATCAAATGCTTCTTTGGTTTGTGAGAACGGGAAGCGGTGTGTTACCATATTGCTGACATCTATCTGACCGGATTGCATCTTTTCAATGGCAGGCTCAGTGCATGAGACCTGCCTTCTGATGAACTGGATCATCAATTCCCGTCTTCTTGTATTTTCGACATTAAGTGACCAGTTATCGAATTCGGGTATCCCGGCTATAATTATTTTCCCTCCGGGCTTTAACAGATCAACTGACTGATCGAGGGCTTCCTGCTGACCACAGCATTCAAAAACAACATCCAAACCCAGGGATTCATGATCCCTTATTTCCCCGACAATATTTTCAGTCAGCGGATTACCGGTATAATCTGCCTTCTCCTTCATTGCAATTGCCAGACGTTCACTGATCTTATCAGTTACATAAATCTTTTCTGCTCCGTCTGCTCTGGCTGCAAGCATCACACTCATTCCAATCGGTCCGAAACCAAGTATCCCTACTTTTAATCCTTTTACACCCCCGGATTTTTTTACGGAATATATTCCAATTGCCAGAGGTTCAGATATTGATCCGTGATCGGCATTCAGATTCCCGGGCAGAGGAAGGCAATTTTCCTCAGGCATGACAATATATTCTGATAAGGCTCCTTCAGCCTGACCCGGACAACCAAGGAATCTTATCCTTCGGCAGGTGTGTGATCTTCCTGAGAGACACTGGTCGCATTGCCCGCAGGGAAGTGAAGGTTCTATGGCGACCATGTCACCCGGCTTAACGGTTTTTACCCCGGTACCTGTTTCAGCCACAATTCCGGCTCCTTCATGGCCCACAGTAAAAGGAAACTTTACTTCCTGCGAACCGATCCTGCCCTGTGTATAATAATGAATGTCAGATCCACATATCCCCAGTGCAACCATTTTTATCTTAACCTCATCCGGCCCGGCAATTAAAGGATCAGGAACATTCATCATTTTCATCTCTCTTATTCCGGTAAGCATCATTGCCTTCATTCAAATAATTTTTATATTAGTAGGTACAAATATAATGATCTTATTCTTTGAATTGAAAAACCATAACATGAGACAGATTTATGCAATAGGGGAAACACTGTACGATATTATTTTCAAAGAAGGACAGCCGCAGGCCGGAAAACCGGGTGGTGCAATGCTGAACAGTACAGTATCGCTTGGCCGTATCGGAATGCCTGTATCGCTAATAAGTGAATATGCCGGGGATGATATTGGTAATCTGATAGATACATTCCTTAAGGAGAATGGGGTGAATACCGGATCTGTCGACCGGTACACGGATGGAAAAACAGCTCTGGCAATAGCAATGCTCAATGAAAAGAATGATGCAAGCTATACCTTCTATAAAAACTATCCTGAACGCAGGCTGGAGATGGCTTTCCCTTTAATAAACACCGATGATATTATTTTATGCGGGTCAATTTATGCGATCACCCGGGAAATCCGTTCCAGGTTTGTTCAATTCATAAGCACGGCTAAAGAAAAAGGAGGGATCGTTTTATATGATCCCAATTTCAGGAAAGCTCATGCTTCTGAGCTTGATGAACTCAGACCGCTTATAGTCGAAAATATGAAGATGGCAGTAATAATCAGAGGTTCTGATGAAGATTTTAAAAATATTTTCGGGACCGGTTCTCCTGACACCGCATGGGAAGTTGTCAGAAAATATTGTGACTGTATGGTATATACTGCCAGTTCAGATGGAGTTTATGTAAGGACACCCTCTTTTACAGGCAGTTTCCCGGTAAAGAAAATTACTCCGGTCAGTACTATAGGGGCCGGAGATAACTTTAATGCAGGCATGATTGCAGCGATATATAAAAATGGTATTACAAGGGATGAGCTAAATAAAATGGGAGAGGAGAAGTGGGAAAGGATCGTCTCGACCGGTGTCGGCTTTGCTTCAGATGTATGTATGAGTTATGAGAATTATATCTCAGATGATTTTGCCGACAGGTATTTATCTGAAATAAAATAATATATTAACCGCAGAGAGCGCAAAGTGTTGCGCAAAGGGCGCAAAGGGCTATAATTCAGATTGCTGGCTTTGCGTACTCTGCGCATTCTCAGCGTCCTTTGCGGTTATACAGGTTTGGCATTTGCCAGAAGGTATTTTTCTGCTTCATGTGACCAGATGAAATCGTTACCTGATACGATCCTGTGCAATTCCTTATATAAATTATTATTTTCCTGTTCTCCTTTTTCTCCCAGTTTGTAAAGAGATACAAGAGGCATTGAAATATTTGTGTAGATAAGTTTTTTTCCACCCGGGATGGAGGGGAGATTAAGTGTTGTATCAATGACAGCATCAAGCCCCCCGATATGTGTTATCATTATGGCAGGATTTATCTTACCTTCTCCCATCAGTTTCAGTGATTCGCGCATATCGTCGGTATTACCTCCTGAAGTCCCGACTATATGTGTGAAGGCATAATGGACATTGTAAAAATTGAATTCTGCCTTAAAATCCGGATTTGTAGGTCCTGCAAAGAAGTTAAGGCAACCGTCAAAGCCAAGTATTGCATCTCCCTGTTCAACTACCTGTCTGACGGGCGCAAAGACTATTACATCATCAAATCCTGTACCCCCTGAAAGATCCCTGAGATGACCGGCAGGATTTTCTGTTTTCGCAGTATTTACATAGATCAGCTTAACGCCCTGTTCCCTGGCATGTTCCGGAGTGAACAGACAGGCAGCTCTGGCCAGACGGGAATCATCTATATCGGTTACCACGAGCAGCGAAGGCTTTCTTTCCTGGTGAAGTGCATAGTCAATTGCGCCAAGCCCCATCGGGCCTACACCGGCAAGGATAGCCATCTTCCCGCCTTTCCTGATCCCCATTTCATGATTATATGTACCAGGGCGTACATGGTAGAATGCATGAAAGGCCCCGACGATACATGACATCGGCTCCGAAAGGGAGGCAGGGAAGAATGCTTCACCGTCATAAGGAAGAAGACAGTCAGCTTCCATAACAATATCCGGGATGATGATGTGAGTTGCATCACCACCTATATAACGGAAAGAATAACCCGGTGCATTAAGCGTGCCGGTATGGCTCATGGCTGGCTGAATTGAAAATTTCTGCCCCTTTGAGAATTTACTCTGCCACTTTTTTCCAACTTCAAGAATAATTCCTGCAAATTCATGACCTATCATTGTCGGATTGATGTGGATGTCATCCGGAACGCGTTTATGTTCAGCTCCCTGCAGTGCAGCTTTATGCGACGACATGCAGATACTGTCTGAAATGACCTGAGCCAGTATCTCATCGTCCTTTAAGGCCGGCAATTCAAATTCTTCCAGCCTGAGATCTTTTTTACCGTAAATCCTTACTGCTTTCGTTTTCATATATTAATTCTTGTTTTCATCTTGCAACCATACACAATCCAGCCTTGTTTTAACCTCCTCTCCCCGTTTCCAACCTCTCCATTTTCTACGTATTTAAATACGTATTTTAAAACATATTATAATACGTAGATCTCTCCTCATCACCCCCTCTCCTCATCACCCCCTCTCCTCATCACCCCCTCTCACCTGTCTTGTCCTAACATAGGTTGACCACATAGTTAAAATTCAAACTTAACGAAAAT
>CAYPHL010000056.1:0-28894 GCA_964410385.1 uncultured Rikenellaceae bacterium
GTCCGCTGAAAAGCCATTCCATGAGATGGCCGAGCATCATATGGTTATTTGATACCTCAACCAGACCTGCCCATGATTCGGTAAGGGCTGTTGCTCCCTTCGACATCTGAAAACCATATCCGGGGACATCGGTTTTCGAGTTCATTTCAAAAATAAGTTGTGAATGACCCTCCTGCTCTAGTACTCTTAACAGATACCGGTATCCGACATCGCCTGCCGTAAGGGCTTTATTTCCAGCATTAATTGATTCTACAAGGTTCTTTACAACTTCACTTTTAACTGAGTCATCAACCATACCAAAGAACAGGGGCATTGAATAGGCTGTCTGGCTTCCGGTAGAATAGACATTTGTCTCAGGATTAAAGAATTCTTTATTGAAGGATGTCCGTATTTGTTCTGCAAGCTCCCTGTAATTTGCAGCATCACTTTCTTCGCCGATAAGCGAAGCCATCTCAGCAAGTAATTTTGCATCATAATAATATATCGATGTGGCTGTCACAGCTTTCGGAGTGAGCTGTGCAACACCGGGAAATGCAGGTCCCAGATCGTACCAGTCGCCCAGACCGTGAACAAGAATTCCGTCCTGTGAAAGCATTCCGAGATAGCCTAGGTATTTTTTCATCATCGGATAAGCCTTCCTGACGGCCTCCATATCGCCATACCATTCATACAGATCCCAGGGGAGGATTATACATGCGCTGCTCCATTCGGGCGAATCCCGGAATCCTCCCGTAAACTCGACAAATTCTGGTGCAATATCCGGTACCAGACCATTATCGAGCTGGGCTTCAATCATATCATCGATCATCTTATTAAAAAGATTGTGGATGTCATAGACATATTTTATTGAATTACCCATAAGATGTGTCTGTTCAAGCCAGCCAAGCTTTTCGCGGTGGGGACAGTCGGTAGCCACACTTGCCAGATTGCTCCTTATCGCCCAGCCAATAAGATCATAAATCGAATTGAAAAGCTCACTGGAACATTTGAAAGTCCCGGCAACTGGTGAGGAATTCCTCGTATGGAGCATCTGCAAACCTGTAATTACCGGAAGACCATCCGGATTTGGAATTCCGGAAGGGACTGCTCCTTCCACCTGAACAAATCTGAACCCATAATAGGTAAATCGTGGCTTCCAGCTTTCCTCTCCCTCAGTTCCGGGAATATAGGAAAAATAATACGGATACCCTGATGCCTTCTGGGTAACAAGTGAATCCGGACCAATCAGTTCGGAAGGGTGCAGTCTTATCTCCCTGCCCTTACCACCTTTAGTTTTCAAACTGATAATTCCCGATGCATTCTGCCCGAAATCATATATATAAATACCCTGAGCCGGATTAGATATACTTACAGGTTCAAATGTCTCCATGATCCTGACCGGGTGATCCGTTTCCGGTTTCAGTTCGCCCGTTGGCTCCCGTACCAGAAGTGCATTTACCCATTTGCTGTCATTAAATCCCGGTCTGTCCCATCCAGGCTGCTCAAGACCTGCATCATAATCTTCCCCTCCGAAAATACTCGAAAAGGTAACCGGAGACGGAGAAGTCTTCCACGACTGATCCGTTATAACGATCTCCCCGGAACCGTCGGTATACCTGATCCTGACCATCATTTTTATTTTTGGAGCGCCGTAAGCAATTACAAGTTTGTAATACCTCTCCCTGTTTATATTGTAAAATCCGTTACCTGTTATTGCCCCAAATGAATTATTCCCTTTTTCAAGCACATCTGTTACATCATAGGTGTTGTAATAACATGTTTTGTCATAATCAGTCCAGCCGGGAGAAAGGAAGCGGTCTCCTATCCTTTTGCCATTTATATACAATTCATAATGCCCCAGTCCGCTTATAAAGGCATATGCTTCATCAATTTTCTTATCAAGAACAACCTCAGTCCTGAAATATGGGATCACAGTCCTCTTCCTGGCAATATCACCTTTTATCCCGGTACCTCCGTGAATACCGGGCACAAGGAGTAATGAATCAGGGATCTCCTCATAACCTATCCATCTGGCATTATTCCAGTCCTCTCCGTTAAAAAGACCTGTAATAAAAAAGCCTGTTTTACTCCATGAAGATATTTTATCATTATTATCCCATATTCTTACCTTCCAGAAGTATTTTACAGAAGGTTTAAGATCTTCCCCGGAATATTTAATGTTGAATGACTTATCCGACAATATTTTGCCGGAATTCCACAGACAATTATTTTCAGATCTCAGGTTAGCCTCACCAGTATCAAGAATTATCTGATAAGCTGTTTGCAAGGCCCCATTTTCTGAAGATGTAGCTATCCAGCTGAAAACGGGATTATTATTTGTTCCCTCCGGATTGTTAAGGTTATTGACTTTAAGTTCCCCTGCTTCAAATCTGGCAGAAGGATCTTTGCTACAGTACTGAAAAAGCAGTACAGTAAGGACAAATAGGATTATTTTCTTCATTTCGGGATTATGAATTTTTTTGTTTACTTAACACTTGTCAGGACCCGAAATAAAAATAATAATACCTGGGGACTATCTAATCAAAAATGAAGATTTCTTCGATTTTTGTATCAAATACCGTGGCAATATCATGGGCAAGCTTCAGGGATGGATTATATTTGTTTTTCTCCAGAAACACAATTGTCTCCCTTCTCACATTCACCTTCTTTGCGAGATCCTCCTGGGTAAGATTATATTTAGCCCGGTACTCTTTTATCCTGTTATTCATTTTTTATCCCCCCGATGTTGAAAATCAACCAGCAGACTGCAAATGTTATTGCCATTCCGATAATCCCGGCACCAATAATAGTGTGAGTCTCATAATCAAGCCTTTCTGAAAAATACCCTATTGCCAGCCACATGTAAATTGAAATGTAATATGAGAGTGCCGCAGATTTCTGCATTACTTTTTTTGAAAGTTCATCTTCTGCAGGTTCACCTCGTCTTGCACTGGCTAACCTTTTATATCCGATAAACACAGCAAATGTAATCAGGAGAACAATTATTATAAAGCTCCCAGGTTCATTTGTTTTGAAACCTCCGGACGATGAGAGCATCCAGAGGACCGCTGCAAAAAGCACTAGTGCCGCAACCGTAAAAATGATAACTGATTTTTTCATTTCATCAAAATTTGGTTATTTAATTCTAACAATTAGTTATTTTATTCTAACACAAAGTTAGATATAAATAACATTAACTTCCAAATTTTTTTTGAAATATTTATAATTTTTTTACCCGGTAAAGGATTCAATATGGAGGTGGTAAAAAATAACTACGTATTATAATACGTATTAAAAGCCGTATTATAATACGTAGTTACATTAAAATCTACTTACCATATAAACTTCATGATTAATCAATTATGCAGGTAAGGTTAGTGATGATCGGCATATCTCCACCATAGGGCAGTACCGGCACTACCGGTCAGGGAAGTCAGGACTATTATTATATAGCTCAATACCCGTGGATGTGGAGAGGCCGGTCCGGCAATACCACTATACAGCCCCGGAACAGCCCATGGGAAATAAGGGGTTATTCCAGGAAGTCCAATAAAAGCAAACTGGGTCAATATCAGTATCAGGATAGCGATGCCAACAGGCAGAAGGTATCCCCTGCTCATGCATGTTAAAAGCGCAATTACAGGGAAGAGCAGAATTGTCAGAAAAGAACACATAAAATAAACCAGGGTTTTCTGTAAAAACAACCCTTTGCTCCATCCCCCGAGATTAATAAGCAGTCCGGAAATTAAACCTATAGCATATAACAGGAATAGAAGTAAGAAACTCCATAAAAAAATAACTATAAATTTTGCAAAAACAATATATAATCTCGATACCGGCAGAGCCAGAAGGTCTTTGATTACCCGGTCAGAGTATTCTCTGCCGAAGACCCATATTGTTACTATAGCCGGTCCTAAAAAGCCTACCGTCAGCACCATCTGAAGCAAGAGCCCAAAGTAAGCAGCCCAGTCAGCCTTGCTTATGAGTGAAGCCTTCATATCAAGTACTTCAGATTTTCCTGAAATTTCCGGATGTCTGGCAACAAGCATCAGGAATGCAAGCATAACGGCAATAAAAGAAAAAAAGACTATAGTAGCCCACAGCATCCTTGATTTTAAAGCTTTGATCAGTTCAGTATTCAGGGCAACAAGAAGATCTGTCATTTTTCACCTCCTTTCATTCTGATCATCCGGAGGAAAAAAGTCTCAAGATCTTCCTCCTCCACTTTAAGCATAGATGGCGGGAAGCCGGAGTTTACAAGAAGTACTGCTATTTCGCCGGGACTTTCAATTACGTTTTTACCTGTGATCTCCAGTATCCCTTCAGAATTAAAAACTGCATCATATCCCTTTTTCTTAAGAATATTCTGAGCCCCTGTTATATCACCAGTATTAACCTGGAGGCATTTCTTTCTCATGGCCTCCATTTCATCAACAGATGACTCATGAAGGAGTATCCCGTCATGAATTATCCCGATACGTGTAGCAAACCTGGATATTTCACCAAGAATATGGCTTGAAATTAGAATTGTTACCCCTCTGTTGACAGCAAGATCTGTCAGCATCTCCCTTATTTCAACAATCCCGGCCGGATCAAGTCCGTTTGCCGGTTCGTCAAGTATCAGAATTGCGGGGTTATGTATCAATGCTTTAGCCAGTCCCAGTCGTTGAGCATTTCCTAATGACAGATTTCTCGCTTTTACACCGGAATATGGCTCAAGCTTTAGAAGCTTAATTATCTTTCCCACAGAACCGGCATCGCTTATCAGCCTCAGTTTTCTTATTATATCCAGGTTCTCTCTCACAGTCAGATCGGGCCAGGAATATGGAACCTCAACAAGATAACCGACATTTTTCCACATTCCGGAATTATCCGGATTTATTGGTTCCCCATTTAGGTATGCCTCACCGGTTGACGGCCGGATAAGGCCCAGAATCATCCTTATCATTGTTGTTTTCCCGGCACCATTTAGCCCCAGAAAACCGTATATTTCACCTTTACCAACTTTTATGGAAACTTTATCTACTGCTTTAAGCTTCCCATAATGTTTTGAAATAAATTCAGTTCTGATAACAGAGTCCATCATTTAAGAATTAACCCGGAAGAACCATCACCGGTATTCATAATCTGTTTTATATTTGTCCATAACGCGATAGGGGCGCTGCACGCAACGCCCCTATAAGAATTATATTCAATTTATTATTTTTTCAGCAGGTCACGGATTTCCGAAAGAAGAGTTTCTTCTTTCGAAGGTGCAGGAGGAGGTGCCGGAGCAGCTTCTTCCTTCTTCTTCATTGAATTAATCGCTTTAATCATCATAAAGATCGCGAAAGCAATGATCAGGAAATCGACCAGTGCCTGGATAAAGCTTCCATAATTCCAGGTAACAGCCGGAGCAGTATCAGTGGCTGCCTTCATAACAAGTTTAAGATCGGTGAAATTGACGCCACCAAGCAGTAATCCTAACGGAGGCATGAGAATGTCATTCACAATTGAAGAAACGATCTTGCCGAAAGCGCCGCCAATGATGATACCGACAGCCATGTCGATCATATTTCCTTTCATGGCGAATGCCTTAAATTCATCAACAATTTTCATAATTTCAGGTTTTTAGTTATTAATTAAAATTTATAAGAGAACCCAACACCAAATATTTCCTTGAACTGAACAAGCGATCCGACCGATGTCTCCTCATCTGGTACCTGGATCTTAACATCATCATCATAAAGAAGGTGAGTATTGAAGCTTACGGAAATATATTTATTCACTTTTAGTCCGATCAATGTTTCCCAGCTGACATCAATATTCTGGGGATTATTTGCATAATTTGAGAAAAGGTCGAGTTTTGTGGTAAATGATACATTCTTCATAAATTCATTCTGGAAATCTGCCTTTGAGTAAATAGCTCTCAGGTATCCTCCTATTTCACCTCTTGATTTTTCACCAGGTGTAACTCCGAAGGCTCCGATTTGTGACAGGTCATCATCTGTCACAAAAGTGAACTTGGCAGTTAACGGAGCAATAAAAGCGCTGAAGTATGCATTCGGTTTGTAATCAAGCCCCAGAGCTGCCAGAAGATATGCAGGAGCAAAGAGGTTTGATATTTTTGTTTTTTCTTCCCCGTCATATTTATATCCCGGCTGCATCTGGGTTTTAAAATTTACCAGGGCAGCATAATATACATTCTTAAATGCCTGACGGCCGTATTTTGAAAGAAGGTCGATTTTATCATCAGTTTTTCTGTATCCCTGTTCCCCCTGCTTCAGAAGGCCATATCCAACATCGAGAGAATTATCCCAGGTAAATCTATCACTTTTCAGATTGGCAAAACGGCTGAAAATACCGTTTATAGCGACCGACTTCTGTCCGCCGGCAGCCCAGTTCGTCAGCGAAGTCTGAGCTAAATTTACTGAAACAATACCTCCTTTTTTCCACCCCAGTGTGGTATCGGCAGACTGGGCCCGAAGACTTTTTTCTCCTTCGGTTACCTGCCCCGATAACACAGTTCCGGCAAATAACACAAGTAGCAAACTACTAAAGATTTCCCTTTTCATTTTTTATAATAATTTAGTTAGCCCATACTGATAAAATAATCCAGCCATGCGGTGCATGGCTGAATCAGTATTAAATAACAGGAAGAGGTGAACTATTTTTCAACCTCTTTGATTTCGGCTTTTACAGCATTTCTCATCACCGAATCGACGCCATTGTTGCGTCCGCTTTCACTTTTATAATTCTGGCTTGTTCCAATAATCTCTTTATTTGCTGCAACAACGGCAAACCGGAACATATTTCCAGGGGTTTGAGTTTTGACGATCCTTTTCGGATCTTTTGCATTCTTCTTGACTGATGAAATACCATTTAAACATGCAGCTTTGGTTGAATAACCTTCACTGCTCAGAATAATCTGTCCGTTATCAGCTTTCAGACGAAAACGGAATTCATTTTTTTTACCGCTCTGATAAACTTCGAATTTTGCCATTTCTAAAATAATTAAGGTTTATAAACGAATTGCTATTTTGGTATAAATTATTCAGTAGCTGATCAATACCCATCATCTTACAGGCTGACACAAATATAAGGACAATTTTCTGATATATTTTATTAATTATGAATTATTACCACATATTTATTCACTTTAATCTTTTTGCGATCACCGGCATTTTCCCTGGTGAATCATAATGCCAGATGTTTTGCCGACCAGATTTTTCCCGGTACATATTTCCGGGGTAAAAAATAATCTGTTAAATTGCGCATTTCATACAGATAAGTCAAAAAGAACAGAATTATGGGAAAGAAAGAAGATTTTTCAGCTCATATCAATAACGGATATGCCTGCAAAGGCGACAGTATATTGCTTGGAGGAGCCATGCTGGAAGGAGAAGCATTACCAGGAGTGCATGTAAGAGTGCCGTTAAAGACGATGAACAGGCATGGATTGATTGCCGGTGCGACCGGGACCGGAAAGACCAAAACCCTTCAGGTTATTTCGGAACAGCTTTCTGAAAAAGGCGTCCCTGTGTTGCTGATGGATGTAAAAGGCGATCTCAGCGGTATTGCAATACCCGGAGAAGAAAAACCTTTCATTACGGAAAGACATGCAAAGATAGGCGTCCCCTACTCGGCAAAGGGCTGTCCGGTAGAACTCCTCTCCATTTCAGCTCAGGACGGTGTGAGATTGAGAGCTACAATCTCAGAATTTGGTCCGGTGCTGCTGGCAAGGATCCTCGATCTTAACGAAACCCAGGGTAGTGTACTCTCTGTTATTTTTAAATACTGTGACGATCAGAAAATCCCGCTTCTCGATCTGAAAGATATGAAAAAGGTAGTACAGTTCATAACAGAAGAAGGTAAAGAACAATTTGAAAGTGAATACGGGAAAGTGTCTCCCGCTTCAACAGGCATTATCATCAGAAAGCTGATGGAACTTGAACAGCAGAATGCTGATCTCTTTTTTGGTGAAATGTCATTTGATATTAAGGACCTCATGAGGAAAGATAAAAATGGAAATGGTTATGTAAATATTGTGAGGCTTACAGATATTCAGGATAAGCCTAAACTGTTTTCCACTTTTATGCTTTGCCTTCTTGCAGAGGTATATGACACAATGCCTGAAAGAGGCGACCTGGATAAACCAGAGCTGGTTATTTTCATCGATGAAGCACATCTTATCTTCAACCAGGCCAGCAAAGCTCTTTTGAATGAAATTGAAACTATTGTAAAACTTATCAGGTCGAAGGGTATTGGCGTCTTTTTCGTTACCCAGAATCCGATGGATGTACCCAACGAAGTTCTTGCCCAGCTCGGACTGAAAGTTCAGCATGCCCTGAGAGCTTTCACTGCTATTGACAGGCAGGCAATCAAACTCACAGCTGAAAATTTCCCATTATCAGATTACTATAAGACAGATGAAGTATTGACCAGTTTAGGAACCGGAGAAGCACTTGTTACGGCCCTGAATGAAAAAGGAATACCGACACCGCTTGCAGCTACTATGGTAAGAGCCCCGATGAGCCGTATGGACATACTTACTCCAGAAGAGCTCTCATCAATAAACAGGGCATCTGACCTTGTCCGTAAGTACAGTCAGATAATAGACCGGGAAAGTGCTTACGAGATTTTAGGTAAAAAAGTAGAGTCAATTAAAAAAGAGGAAGCAGAAGAAGCTGCCAGGAAAGAGTGGGAGAAAGGGAGAGGGGGAGATTGGGGAAGAAGAACTTCACGAAACCCAGGTAGGACAACTACCAGAAGACGCTCCGGTGTCAGCCCTGTAGTAAAGGTTCTTACCAGCGCCACATTCATCCGCGGCGTCATGGGAATATTAAAGAAGGTAATCTGATAATTGAATTAATATCAGTCAGCTTCAGCTGATTTTATGTTTTTAAATCGGGTTATCTTCAACTGCCATCAGGTTCAGTTGATTAATTTCGGACCTGAACGCTGTCGACGAGGTATTTTGAATCCCCTCTCCAGAAAACTGTGCCACCCTTCTGGATATAATGGACAATTACATTCTGACCCTGAAGGGTATCAAATTGCCTGATCAGTTTGTCATTTACCATAGTAAAGAAGAATTTTTCCGAAGCAATAGCTACCTGCTTGTCGGAAACGACACTGCTGAGTATCATTTCCCCTTCATAGGTTTTGAAAGCAACACCCTTTCTGGAGAATTTTTGTAATAAACCGGCTCTGTAACCTTCACTATAGGTATAGAAATATTTCATATAAATAAAAACAGCCAAAATAATCACCAGAAGGGTAATTATCCATCTGAAAAACTTCTTTGTCTTCCTGACTGCATTGTTCCAGGTTTCGGATTTTGTAGTTGCTAATAACGGACTCATTATTCATAGTATTATGGCTGACTGATCAGAATCTTTATGCAAAGTAAAAGAAAAGACTTTAATTTCATGTTGCTTTCAGAGGAATAAATTTGACCGCTTCAGTTCTATTGGCTGACCCTGCCGCAAGATCAGAGATTTCGTTTCAGATAATCCGTATTACCTGTTTATTACAACATCTGTCGACAGGTATGAATAAACCGGATTTTTTCTGAGCCCGGGCTCAGTAACTTTTAATCCTGAAATTTCGATTTTGCTGACATCATCAAGTACTAAAGCTGTCCGGTAATCTTTTTTAGTGCACGAAAGGGCTATATTTTCAAGCCTTATCTGCTTTGCATGACGGATATAAAAACCCCAGGCAGGCAGCTCTTTGAACATTGAAAACTCCGGATAATTTGCTCCAAGCTCCGGCACTTTGTCAAGCTCATCCAGCCCGACTTTCGCATAGAGGGGATTACCTCCGCCAGGATGACGGATCTCGATATTCTTTAAAGTAACATTTTCAATAAATGCATCGGGCATTCCGACAATGGATGACGGGGAAATATTCCTTGGCAGATCCTCAACAGGCCCTTCATAATTATAACCTGCATCAGGTTTGGTCGACGGAACCTCTGCATATACATTTGATATCGAAATATTATTCATCCTTCCTTTTTTCCCTTCCCTGCGCTCACCAATCCTGAGGAAAATCACATTACCGGTGTTTATTGATCTCAGGCTGTCCACGATAACATTTTCAACAAATCCACCATCTACGGCAGCAAAAGTGACAGCAGACCGGTACGTATCAAATACAAGATTGTTAATGATCTTAATATTCCTGAATCCGCCGTAAGAAGCCGTGCCGAATTTTATACCATTGGCGCTTGTACGCACGGTGTTATTATGTATATAGACGTTCTGGCACACAAAATCCGGAGAATGTGATTTCAGACATATCCCGTCATCGGCCGAATCAATATATGAGTTCATGACCTTTACACTGTCACAGTCGACGATATCCACCCCATCATTGTTCCAGTATGATTTACTGTCAACAGTAATGCCGTCAATGATTACATTCCTGCACTGGTCATACTGCTGATTCCAGCTTCCCGGATCTTTCAGGAGGATTCCCTGGATAAGAATATTGCTGCATCCCCTGAAATATATGTTTTGCGGACGGATGGTCTCTCTCGGGCGGTCATAACGCAAAGGATCGCTTATAACTCCCTTGTGTATCAGATCAACAAGATTACCTGCAACCTGAAATCCCCTTCCGTCAATCACCCCCTTGCCGGTGATCCCGATGTTCTTCTGGTCGACAGCAAAAATCAGAGCAGTCCAGTTATGGCTCATTTCATAATCCAGCGGATTCAGTGATCCGACAAGGATGGCCCCTTCTTCGAGCCGGATTGTCACATTTGATTTCAGATAAATTGTGCCGGTCAGATACCTTCCCACATAAAAAACCAGTGTACCGCCTCCATTCGCGCTTATGTAATCAATTCCCTTTTGTATTGAATTGGTATTCAATGTGGTGCCATTAGATTTCACCCCAAACATTGATGCATTAAAATCTTTCGCGAACAATGTCGATGTCAGAACAAAAATTGCGAATAACGGTAATAATCTGAAAATTTTCATATTGATAAGATTTAAATTATTCTTAGCTAACCCACCCCAAACCCCTCCCAGGAGGGGATTCTGTTTATCGATACTTCCTGCCCTGAGCTCTGAGCTCTGAGCCCTCCCGCCGCTTCGCCCCTGCGCCGTTAATAAATCGTAACCGGCCCGATAAGCCCCATCGATTGAACCGGCTGTATCTTATTTTTTTCATTCGTCCAATATTGTGCAATGGGATTATCTGTAAGCGATTTCATGTAATTCCCCATTGATGTTGCAACTGAAATTTCGATTTCATTCAATCCCGGTCTCAGGTATGTACCAATATTGAAGATCCTCCGGCCATACCATTTCGCACCGCGATAGCAGCCGTTAACTCTGAGTTCCGAAACACCCCATACCTTCCCGAGATTAATATACAAATTTGCAGGGTCATCGATTATAACTTTGTTACGATAAATAACAATCCCTGCAAAATTCACACAATCAGGAATATCTTTCAGATCTTTGAGTGTGTCGATGTAAACGTTAACGGCTGATCCGTTACGGCAATGAATAAATTCAGCATTCCAGCCATTATCAATTCTTAACTCAGAAGTACCGCTGACGGGTACAGGATTCCATTCTTCACCGTTCCTGTTCTTATCAAAAACGAACAACCTTGATTCTGCAGGTCCGAGGGTCACATCTAGACTACCATCGCGTGAAAGAGATATACGGAATCTTTTTCCTGACTCAGGATCCCAGATCCAGCAAAATTTTCCGGCGGAAAGTACTTTTGAAAATGTGATTTTTGATCGCCAGGAATTATGCAGATGGGAATTAATCATATAAACAACCTCAGAACCGTCATCCGAAGTGTAGCGGTTCTGCATCACCCAGGGATCAGGCTTGTCAATTTTTAGATAAGGAGTTATGTTATACTGTGACTGAATATTCCTGTACCAGTTTATGAAATCCTTTTCTGGTTTCTTTAGGTGAATAAAACCTCCGGTATATTTTTTCAGCTCACCAATAATATCATTAACCTCATTATCCCGTATTTCATGATCTTGCCATCCGGGTGATTTGAACGGGATTGTCTCAATACAGAATATCCTGCCTCCTGATCTGACAAATTCAAGCAGTTTGCCGGCTGCAGCAGGATCAATGGTTTCGATGTTAACAAGAAAAAGAGTATGATATTTTCTGCTTCCGGATTGAAGAAATCCTTTTGTGATCTGTGAATCACGGATAATTTTTTGTGAAACATAGTCGCAACCGTTTCCATTTTTATTTATTGCCTCCCATACAAGAGTGAACCAGTCGATATGGGTAACAGAAGGGAAGGGTTCCATCTGTGATCCGATGAGGCTCCACATATCATCATTGGGAGGCAGGATGGCAATATCGGTGAACATTGTGACGTTCTGAAGGAGGGCTGACATCCGGGCTTTGTATTCATTATACAGGTGAAACCAGGGCCACCAGGTATTTTTTTCATTGTAATATGCTCCATATCTTATCCATCCCGGGTAAGGAGCCTCAGGAGGAGAATAATTGAATCCGTGGAAGACCGAATGTGTCACTCCGGATACTGCACTCTGATCACCGCCGATTTTAAGATTTTCAAGTGAGGTATTGAAAAC
The DNA here is from genome assembly GCA_964410385.1 of uncultured Rikenellaceae bacterium. Lineage (GTDB taxonomy): Bacteria > Bacteroidota > Bacteroidia > Bacteroidales > VadinHA17 > LD21. The sequence goes on from CAYPHL010000056.1 coordinate 12,560, forward strand.
AGTATAAGTATCCGTCATTTCTTCGCAGCTTACAAGCCGCTTACCTGAAAGATTTGCTGCAGAGGAAACATATTTATTGATCATTGTATATGCTCTTCCCCTCCGGTAATCTTCTTCGGGCATCTCCTCTCCCACCTTATGCTTCAGCCAGTTCATTGTCCAGGACTCACATTCGGGTATGTCGTAATGAAAGCTGCTTTCGAGTGGGAAGAAACTCCTGCCATAAGCCTGTGCACGGGATTTCACATTAAGCTCCCTGCACCATCCGGTGAATGTCTTTATGAACCGTTCTTCGAGAAGTTCTGCTTTTGTAATCTCAAAATCATACCTCATTCTCCGGATCATATTTTCAAGTTCCTGAGAAATATTCACGCCATATTTAAGATCAGTAATATTTCCCATTGCTCCGGTTTTAAAAAGCACGAACGGCAGGTACGGAAAGATATCATATCCTCTTCTCTTTCTGAATTCCTCCAACATATCTGCCGACCAGTTGGCGCCTTCAAGCTCCATGCTGTCTGTAAACAGAGCCCTGATATGGCCTGAAAGCGGACCAATTTTATTTTCAATTGTATCCGACATTTTTTTCAGATACCTTCTGACTGCCTCAGAGCTATAGTGATTTAATACCGGACCGGTAGCCCCCGGGGCTCCGTTAATCACCTCCATGAATCCGTGTATCTTAACCAGTCCGTAAAGGGCATGCTTACCTTCGGGAACTGAAATCCTGAAAGAACCGTTTACTTTTTTTTCAGCAAGATCGACGACCAGATCCATACCTTCAAGCGGATCCGGGACAAGGTAAAGTGATAAAAGCTCCATTGTCCTTCCCGGGAAGGATGAGCTTACAGCAGGATCAGCTTCTTTAAATATCTCAAATTCAGATATCTCATAATCAACAGGTCCCGTAAGCTTCTTTACAGCAATGACCACTATCTGGCTTCGTTCCTCTCCTTCCAGATATTCCGCACCAAAAGGCCACCCGGAACCAACTATAAGATCACAGGTCATCCCCAGGGATTTTGCTTCTTCAAATACGATCCTGAGCATTCCGGTCCATTCATCGCTCAACCATTTCAGTGAAGGCTTACCGAGATCATCGCCTTCAAACCTGGTCGGAAATTCTATTGGATTAATTTCTACGCCTCCTATCCCCGCTTCTTTTAATAATCTGAGTTCACGAATAAGTTCACCGGCATCAACTTTATTACCGTTCCACCACCAGCGAACGAAAGGATGAAAATTCAGACCGGGGTTCTTAAACAATCCATATAAATCTTTATCCGATGATGTGTGATCACGGGAATTTATAAATGACCATGAACTTTGGGACAGGACAAGGGCTGCCGAACCAGCCGTTAACTGTTTAATAAATATTCTTCTTATCATTTACTGATCTTTCACACAGCGAATACCTGATCCTACATTCTTTCCGGTATTAACATCAGTATAAGCTCCTGCATAATTATAGCCAACCGCACAGTACCATGCATATGTATTATCTCTTTCGGTAGAAGACCAAAGATAGCTTACTGTTGTGTAACTGTTACAGGCACCTGTTGGAGCCCTGCTACCCGTTGGAATTCCGGTAAATCCTGAAATATTTGTTGCCCCTTCATTTGGAGATGCCCAGTGAGTGAGACCAGTTTCCTTCAGTTTCCCTCCGGCAACAGTGGCTCCTCCCTGAGCAGCAATTAATGTGTTCCATTCTACCCGGGAGGGCAAATGCCAGCCTGCCGGACATACATTGCGGGAATCGGTTGCTGCATGCCAGGTATACAATCTCCCATATATTACAGGATCAATTACTAACTGATAGCCGTAATAGATCCATTCATACTTAGGATTCGTTTCAGCTGAAATATTAAGGGTTTGAGGTGTAGTTGTACCAATTGGATCACCATTACTGTATTTTGTGGTCCTGAGATTTGATGCCATCCATACCTGTGACCCGATCTCAACTACCGGATAATTGATATTATCACCATCCTTGCACCTGATAAATCTGAAACTGATCTGTTTATCGGCAGTAAAGGTCGATGTGACAACAGTACTGAATTCACCCGAGACACCGATGAATTTTAAGTACTGCCCGGTATTATATGGCATATCGACAGTAACCTGCTCCGCCTTTGTATCATACCTTTTAGTGCCTGTATAATCTGAATTTCCCGTATTGCTGATATTGCTAATCCATATGTTGCAATTCCTGTTCCCGTTGCTTAACAGTTTTCCTGAGAGAGAATAGCCTTTCCCCTTAATATTTATAAAATATAAACCTTTGTTTAATCCCGAAACCATAAATTCCTGCTCCTGCGCTTCAACATAGAAATCCTTCTGATAAATTGCCTTACCGGAGATATCATAAACAGAAATAACAGCTTCCCCACCGGATGGCGCATTTATTCCCAGTATCGAGTATTCATTCATAGGGTTCGGAAAGAATTTAATCTTCGATGATCGATCAACACCAAGATCATTTATTCCGGTAGGTAAGTTAAGACGTAAAATATCTGTACCGGACAGAGTGCGCGTATCTCCTGTTGTAAGGTTTTGAATTTTTACTTCATTGACTACAGATGCTTCTCCTGTACCCGTGAAGTTCACAAGATAACTCTGCGCATTTGTCTGAGATACATAAAATAGAATGATAAAGGGTAGAAGTTTTTTCATAGACCAAATTGTTAAGTAAGACTTATAGAGTTATTTCGATAGATTTCTGAACCGGTTTTAAAATTATTGATTTTTTCGTTGAGACATATCGTATTCTATAACTTTCATTGACTTTTTAATGGCGTTTCCCCTTCAGTCTTAACCTCAGCCTCAACCTTAACCTTAAAAGTTGACAGTTGGCAGTTGGCAATAGGAAAGTCGACGGTTGGCAGGTGGCAGTTGGCAAAGCAACCTCAACCTTGACCTCAGCCTTTCTGCTAATAAGGTGCCTCGATCTCACGCACTGTCATCAACGTAACCGGACCGAATAATCCCGATCTGATAAGCGGAACATCAGCCCATGGAACCTGGATCTTGTTCAATCCCGCAATATTTGTGGTCCTGATGTTAGTGTTGGTATGAATTTGTCCCGTAATAGCGTCTCCCTTAAGCCGGTTTGACCAGGTATTGGCTACTTCAACTGTAAGTGTATTGTCGCCATTCTTAAGGATGTCAGTCACGTCAAACCTGAATGGCTTTGTCCAGGCAACACCAAGAGTTTTGTCATTGAGCCTTACTTCCGCAATCTTTGAAAGGTCTCCGAGATCAAGAAATACCTTCCACCCCTTGCCATAATGTGAATTAATATCATACTGGAAAGTTTTCTGATATTTTACAACTCCGGAGAAGTATTTGACTGCCTGATTTTCATGATCTGTCCATGAGATAAGCTCAGGAAAAATTATCCTGGCCGGAGCATCCTGCCCTTCTGTAAAAAAAAGCTCCCACGCTCCATCGATATACTGAATCTTAATACTGTTATTGATTTTTCTATTTCCGTTCTCCGCAGGGAGGATAAAAGTGCCATTGTCAAGTATAATAAGCCGGCCGTTGCCGTAACAGACAGCAGGAGGAATTGTATCGTTGCCTGATATTGTTTTATAATGCTTTAAAGGTTCACCTTCCCTGAATACAACAAAATATGATCCGTAAGGAGGAAAGCTGAGAGGCATGCTCATGTAATCCGTTTCCTGATCAAAGATCAAAACCGGAGATATATCACCGGTAACAGGATCCCATATCTCAGGAATTCCGCTTTTCAGCCTGAAGCTGCAATTTCTCGATATCCATCTGTCGGTTGTATTTCTCACAAAATAAAAATGCAAATTACTATCTGAATAATGAATGTAATCCAGCAGGAACAAATCATTATCGAAATATTTAAAATCCGGGCCATTGCCATTCATCCGGAGGGCCTGAAACGGCGATATTCCTGAAATGATCCCTGATTTTGGTAGTTCAGCTCCATTGCTGTTTTCATCAAAGCTCTTCCATATTTTTTCAATCAACTCCAGATATTCAGATGTATCACTCTTACTTTCTGTTCTGGTTACCTTCGAAGGCATTTCGCCCAGGATTAATGCACCCTGACCGGACAATTCCTTCAGTTTCACCAGAACCTCAGCATTAATTTCACCCTCATCCTCAAGGAAGAGAAGTTTAAACCGGGAACCTCCGGGCAGGACAAGTTCCCTGTTTTCCGTTTCGAGCTGCAGCAGTTTTTCTGTATTAATAACTTCGTAGTCATATCCGGGTCCGGCTATGAACCTGCTGTTCTTATGACCTGTGTAATTAGGGATTGCATCGCCGTAATAATAAAGGACATCTGCCTGGAATTCTGTTTGTTGGGCTATACATGATATCCTTGCAAGATATTCGTTAAAAGGTCTGACCATCGGCCACCAGACTCTTTTATCATTGAAATGTGTTCCGGCGTGGTACACATATCCCGGGAACCCTGTCCCGGGAGGATTATGACTGAATCCATGAATAACATATCTGTTCATTCCCTCGCAGAATGCACGGTCGCCGGCTTGTTTTATATCGCCCGGAGCTTCCTGCCAGTGCTGGAATGAAGTAAATGATTCTTCCTCAACAATACCACGTCTGTAAATGTGAGACGCTGCCGATACCTCCTTTACTACTCTCAGAATATCTATTCCGTCTGCATTCAGCCTGTTATGGTTAATCCAGAATTCACCCCTGGGAAGATCTAGCGCTCCCAGTGATTTAAGGGGCTCAACGGGAACATTATGCAGAGGGAATCCCGGTCCTCCTGCTTCACTGTTTATCATAAGGCCGTTAATATTCGCAATTTCACGTGCCTTCTTATAAAAATTGCTTATCATCAGTTCAGATAATGTGCGCCGGAAATCGGTCATGAACCTCTTTCCTTTTTCGTCCGGAAAGAGTGCCGGATCATCTAACAGGGGAAGAAACTTATGGAGGTCATATCCGTTAATTTTCCTGAACTCATCAGGAAGAGACGGAGTCCATACTGATGCTGTAGCCTCGTAACTGGCAAGATAAAGGCTCTTAAGTGCTGAATTCTTCAGATCCGGAATTATAGTCCTTAATCTTCCGATGACATGATTAAAATGGGCAGCTGTGGCTGTTGAATCGAAGTGATCGATTATTGGTCCGGCTGAGTTCCTGCTGGGTAACATCAGCTGTTCGCCAGAATTTGAACAGACAAACCTGTAGATATTCCATTTCCCCTCTGCCGGTTTCCAGTCAAGCTCTTCGGTAAAAGGATCGAAACGGGATGAAAGGTTGATGATTTGGCCTGTATCAATCCTGCCTGCTTCCACATCTGATGGCACAGCTATCACGGCAATCTCCCTGTACCATGCCGGTTTACCATCCCTGTCAGGACTTAATAATCTGATCCTGCCCCTGCTGTCTCTTTCTGATATTCCAGGGAAAGGAAGCTTGTTCTCAGAGCCTTCCCCCTTATATTCAATTTTCGAAAAATAGATTGATTTTGCTGCATGTTCAGGTCTTATCCAGCTTCCGCCTGCATTCCAGCTGCTGGCCATATTGAGTCCTGCATTCATTCCAAGTTTGCCAGCTTCCTCAATCACTGTTTTTATTGAAGCCAGGGATTCGTCACTCAAAAATGCAGGACCGGCACCGACCATTATATCTTCTTTAGGGACTCCTATCTCAAAAATATCGAAACCGGAAATACCGGCTTTTTTCATTTCCCGCATTTCTGTCAGTAACCTTGCCGTGTCAGTATATCCGTTAAGCCACCACCAGTAAACCTTTGGATGTGCACCGGGCGGAGGATTAATGAATCCTTCCCTGAGTTTTTCATAAGCGGATTGCTCAGCTTCCTGAACTATTTTGCCTGTACAGCCTGCCAGTATCAGCAGGATAATCAGCATACTGAAGATCCTTACCATAATTGATGATATAATATTTTGTTAATATTTAAGATCCTTTAATATATCTTTTACCGGTATTTTCTGGAATACAAGATTTGCCTGGTTCCCCTCATATTAAATACCAATATGATCATTGTCAACTCCAGTCAGACATGAATACCCGTTTCCTCTTCCTTCATCCAGGGAAAGCTGGTATTTTTCAGGCCGGGTATTACCGTTATCCGGGCCTTCATTGGATATTTCAGAAGTCTCCGAAAAGAGTACCGACTTCTCATTTATAAATTCATCCTTGTCACCTGTATAAAAGAGGTTTGCTGATTCAATATCGGCAATGTTTGTTGTTCCACCTGTACTGAACAACAGCTTCCGGATATTTGTTATCTGCAGAGTGTCATTAATAATGACCTGTAATTGTAAAATATTAATAAAATCCTTTGATTTCAGGACCGGATATACGGATTGGATCTGAATGATCTCAGTATTAGCATCTTCCTTACTACAGGAGGTGATAAGCAGGACAGATGTAAATACTGATAAAACAAATGATTTCATGATTTTTAATAAAATTTTCGTTCCGGAAGTTATTAGGTTTTAAAAACATTTAAAAAATATGGTTTTCGTGTAAAATACTAATAATAACTGTTAATTTTGCAACATTTTATTCTGATACAGGCTTTATTATTAGAAAATTGAAAAACATAAGTCCAAAATTCAGCAGGCTGGCTATAAAGATAGGAAGTAATGTTATAGCTAAGAGCGACGGATCTCTGAATACCGGAAGGATGCTGCGTCTTGTTGAAGAGATTGCCGTTCTTTATAAGCAGGGTATCGAGGTCATCCTTATCACATCGGGAGCGGTAGCTGCCGGACGAAATGAAATGACTCCTTCAAAGAAAACCAGTATAATCTCCGCACGGCAGATATGGGCTGCGATAGGACAGGTTAAACTGATGGGGACCTATCAGTTCCTGTTTGGCAAATATGGTATACAGGCAGGCCAGCTTCTTGCTACCAAAGACAGTTTCAGAGACAGGCTTCATTATCTTAACATGAAGAACTGTATAACTGCAATGCTCGATAATAGAGTTTTGCCCGTAGTCAATGAAAATGACACTATAGCAATTACTGAGCTTATGTTCACCGATAATGATGAATTATCCGGAATGATATCTTCAATGATGGATTGTACCTCACTCGTCATCCTTTCAAATGTTGATGGTATTTATACAGGTATCCCCGGAAGCGAAGATTCTGAACTGATAAGGGAGGTAAACGGCAATTTTGATGAGATCACCAGCTATATAACAACAACCAAATCCGGATTCGGCCGGGGAGGAATGCTAACAAAATGCTCAATTGCGAGGGATATTGCATCTGAAGGGATAGATGTTTATATAGCCAATGGAACACGTGATTCGATAATAACCGACATCGTCCGTGAAAAAGATGTTCCCTGTACAAGATTTATCGCCGCGGAAAAAAAGAAGACAGGTGTTAAAAAATGGCTCTCACATTCCGATACATTTGCCAGAGGTATTGTGTATATTAACAAGGGCGCAAAAGAGGCATTGCTTGGTGACAGAGCGACCAGCCTGCTTATGATCGGGGTATCAAAGGTTGAAGGATTCTTCAAGAAGGGAGACATAATAAGAATATTTGACGAAAAGGGAAAACAGATCGGGCTTGGAAAATCACAATTTGACTCTGAAAAAGCCGAGCTTTATCGTGGCGAAAAAATAAAAAAGCCGCTTGTTCACTATGATTATTTATTGATAAATGAGAAAGGATGAGAGACGGTGTAAGAAGGAGGGGGTGATGAGGTGAGGGGGTGATGAGGTGAGGGGGTGATGAGGTGAGAGGGTGATGAGGTGAGAGGGTGATGAGGTGAGAGGGAAATAATCACCTCATCTCCTCTTCTCCCGCTCCCCCCCTCTGTAAAGTATAATTTATAAAATTATTTCAATAAGAATGGACTGTATTCCAATATTTGAATCTGCACTCAAAGCAAGCCGTGAACTTAACAATCATGGTATTGAGACCATTAACCGGGTTCTCCTTGCACTTGCAGACAGGACTGAGGAAAACATCCCCCGGATACTTGCAGGGAATGAGAAGGATCTTGCCCTTATGGATAAAGCTGATCCGAGATACGACAGGCTTCAGCTTACATCATCGCGGTTAAAAAACATTGCATCTGATATACGGAATGTTGCCGGGCTGGAATCCCCTGTAGGCAGGATAAGCTATGAATATAATAAACCCAATGGCCTCAGGATAAAGAAAATAGCTGTCCCGTTTGGTGTGATTGGAATTATTTATGAAGCAAGGCCGAATGTAACGTTTGATGTTTTTTCACTATGCATTAAATCGGGTAATGCCTGTATCCTTAAAGGTGGAAGCGATGCCTTCAATTCAAATACGGCAATTGTAAGATTAATAAAGGATACGTTGAAAGAGTGCGGTGTTAATGAAAATGTGATTTCTCTTTTACCTGCAGGAAGGGAAGAGGCTTCACAGCTCCTTAATGCACGTGGTTATGTCGATCTTATAATCCCCCGGGGAAGCCAGAATCTGATAGACCATGTCCGCCAGAATTCAACTGTTCCGGTTATCGAGACCGGAGCAGGGATCTGTCATACATATTTTGACGAATATGGCGACAGCGAAAAAGGAAGAGCAGTAATAAACAATGCAAAAACACGCAGGGTGAGTGTATGCAATGCTCTCGACTGTCTGATCATTCACGAGAGCCGGCTTGATGATCTTGGTTATATTGCAGGATTATGCAGTAATTCAAAGGTAATAATCTATGCGGATGAAAAAGCACAAAAAGCATTGGGCGGTAAATATCCCGGGGAACTCCTCAGGAAAGCCGACAGCAATTCCTATGGCACGGAATTTCTTGATTATAAAATGGCCGTAAAAACAGTATCATCATTTACAGAGGCACTGGAACATATTGATCGTTACAGTTCCAGGCACAGTGAAGCTATCATCACCGAAGACAGAAAAAGGCAGGAATATTTCTGCAAGGTTACCGATGCCGCTGCAGTATATGTTAATACTTCAACAGCATTTACCGACGGTGCCGAGTTCGGACTTGGTGCGGAGATCGGGATCTCCACACAAAAAATGCATGCAAGAGGGCCGATGGCCCTGGAGGCACTTACCACAACAAAATGGGTTATCGAAGGAGACGGGCAGACAAGACCCTGACGAAAATAAATACCAAACGGAGGTTAAATTATGAATCCTGATCATGAAAGAATAAAAAAATACTATGATGATCTCCCTACGCGGATACTCAGGACAAGGGAGATAATGAAACGGCCGTTGACACTCACCGAAAAGATCCTTTACAGTCACCTTTCCGATAGAAGCAAAACGACTTCATACATCAGGGGAATTGATTATGCTGAATTTTCACCGGGAAGGGTTGCCATGCAGGATGCAACAGCCCAGATGGCAATGCTTCAGTTCATGATGGCAGGAAGGATTAATTCCGCAGTTCCCTCATCAATACATTGTGATCACCTGATTACTGCATCCCACGGGGCGGAAAACGATCTCAGGAAAGCCAATGAGAATAACAGAGAAGTATATGATTTCCTGAGATCTGTAAGCTCAATGTATGATATTGATTTCTGGGAGCCAGGATCCGGCATTATTCATCAGATCGTGCTCGAAAATTATGCTTATCCGGGAGGACTGATGGTAGGAACAGATTCTCACACCCCCACTGCAGGTGGCATGGGAATGGTAGCAGTTGGTGTTGGCGGCGCTGATGCAGTGGATGTAATGGCGGGACTTCCATGGGAACTTAAATTCCCCAAGATAATCGGTATACATCTTAAAGGTAAACTAAGCGGATGGGTCTCACCAAAAGATGTTATCCTGAAAATCACAGGAATGCTCTCGGTGAAAGGCGGAACAGGATCTGTGATTGAATACTTTGGTGAAGGAGCTGAGACACTTTCAGCAACAGGCAAAGCGACCATCTGTAATATGGGCGCTGAAACCGGAGCTACATGCTCGGTCTTTGGGTATGACAAACAAATGGAAGAGTACCTTTCAGCCACCGGACGGCAGGACATTGCAGAAATGGCCGCTTCTATAAAAATGCATCTAACAGGAGATCCTGAGGTATATGGCGACCCGCAGAAATATTTCGATAATTATCTGGAAATAAATCTTTCAGAACTGGAGCCATATATCAATGGTCCGTTTTCTCCCGATGTGGCAACACCAATATCGATGATGAAAGAAGCTGCTGAAAAAAATAAATGGCCGGTTGAAATTTCAGCAGGACTTATCGGATCATGTACAAATTCTTCCTATGAAGATATTTCAAGGGCTGCATCGGTAGTTAAGAATGCGCTCAGGGAAAAAATAATATCCAAAGCCGTATTAAAAATAACACCGGGATCAGAACTTATCCGTAAGATAACGGAGAGAGATGGTCTCCTGCCGCTGTTCAGGGAATTTGGCGGTGAAATTTTTGCCAATGCATGTGGCCCGTGTATCGGCCAGTGGGACAGAAAAGACATGGAAGACGGCCAGGTCAATACAGTTATCCATTCATTTAACCGTAATTTTTCCAGACGGACGGACGGAAATCCCAATACCCATGCTTTTGTTGCATCGCCTGAGATTGTCACAGCTCTGACAATCGCCGGTAGTCTTACCTTCAACCCTCTCACTGATTCACTGATTAATTCCGAAGGCCGGCCGGTAAACCTTCCTGAACCGAGAGGGCACTACCTGCCTCCTGACGGTTTTGGAAGACTGAACGAGGAATCCAAAAAACATGCAAGAAAGAAGCCTGAAGCAAAGATCCTGATCAATCCCAGGTCGGAAAGACTTCAATTACTTAGTCCCTTCAGACAATGGGACGGCCGGGATATGACCGGTCTGCCTCTGCTTATTAAAGCAAAAGGCAAATGTACTACCGACCATATATCCATGGCAGGTAAATGGCTTAAATACCGCGGACACCTGGAAAATATCTCACAAAATTATATGAACGGAGCAGTCAATGCCTTCAATGACAAAACAGATTGCATACTGAACCAGCTTAATGGCAAATACGAACCGGTCCATGTCGTTGCAACAGCATATAAGAAAAGAGGTATCGGAACAGTAGTTGCAGGCGAGGAGAATTTCGGAGAGGGTTCATCCCGCGAACATGCTGCAATGGAACCCAGATTCCTTAATATTAAAGCCGTTATAGTAAAATCCTTTGCCAGGATCCATGAATCAAACCTCAAGAAACAAGGTATTCTGACCCTTACTTTTGCAGAAAAAGATGATTATTATAAAATAAGGGAAAGTGATAAAATTGATATAAACGGACTGAAAGAATTTGCTCCAGGCAGGCCGCTTACAATGATACTTCATCATAATGATGGCCTGTGGGAATCAATACAGGTCAACCATTCCTATAATGAATCACAGATAGAATGGTTCAGGGCAGGAAGTGCGCTGAACCTCATAAGGAAGAGAGGGGGAGATGAGGGGAGAGGTAGATGAGGGGAGAGTGAGTTGAGGGGAGGGAGACAGCATTGAAAAATATTAAAAATATGACAACCGGGGAAAAGATAAGATTTGTAAATGGGAAGCATGATGTTCCTGACTTTCCTGTAATACCTTATATTATCGGGGATGGAACGGGTCCGGATATCTGGAATGCGTCTGCCAGAATTTTTGATGCTTCAGTTGAAAAAGTTTTCAGGGGAAAGAAAAAGATCATCTGGAAAGAGGTTCTTGCCGGTGAAAAAGCTTTTAACCTCACCGGGAACTGGTTACCTCAGGAAACCCTTGATACATTCCGGGACAATTTTGTCGGTATAAAAGGTCCACTGACTACACCTGTCGGTGAGGGAATGAGGTCCCTGAATGTTGCACTCCGCCAGGAGCTGGATCTTTATACATGCTACCGTCCGGTCAGGTATTTTGAAGGAGTGCCCAGCCCTGTCAAAAAGCCCGGACTGGTAAATATGCATATCTTCCGCGAAAATACAGAGGATATTTATGCCGGAATAGAATATATGCATGGCAATCGGGATACTGAAAAACTAAAGGATTTCCTTATCAGGGAGATGGGAATAAAAAAAATAAGATTCCCCGGCACCTCTTCAATAGGTATCAAACCCGTATCTGTTGAAGGTACGGAAAGGCTTGTAAGACAGGCTATTAAATTCGCCCTTGAAAAAAGGCTCCCTTCAGTGACCCTTGTCCACAAGGGAAATATAATGAAATTCACTGAAGGTTCGTTTATGAAATGGGGATATGCTCTGGCAGAAAGGGAATTCGCGGATAAAGTCTTCACATGGGATCAATACAAAAAAATTACAGGTATTCAGGGAGAAAAAGCAGCTGAGGAATCACAATCTGTTGCTGTTTCACAGGGAAAGCTTATAATCAAGGATGTGATCGCAGACGCTTTCCTTCAGCAAATACTTACACGTCCTGCCGATTACTCAGTGATAGCAACACTTAACCTTAACGGCGACTATATCTCAGATGCCCTGGCAGCTATAGTTGGAGGAATAGGTATTGCTCCCGGTGCAAATATCAATTTTGACACAGGTCATGCGATATTCGAAGCCACCCATGGCACTGCACCAAGATATGCCGGACAGGATAAAGTCAATCCCGGATCGGTAATTCTTTCGGGAGCCCTGATGTTTGAATACCTGGGATGGAATGAAGTTGCATCCCTGATATATAAAAGCCTTGAAAAAACTATTCTTGATAAGAAGGTAACATACGATTTTCACAGGTTAATGGATAATGCTATATTACTTAAAACATCTGAATTTGCAGATGCGATAATTAATCACATTCAGACTGATTAAATAAATAATTATTATGGAAGACAGGAAATTCTTTTCAAAGCTTGAGGACTCCGTAAGAGAATCGTGCCGCATCGAAAACGAACTTTTTGAGAAATATGATGTAAAAAGAGGCCTGAGGAACAATGACCGTACAGGAGTACTTGTAGGACTGACAAATATTGGTGATGTTGTCGGTTATGAAAAAGAGAACGGGAAAGTGGTCGCAGTTCCGGGAATATTACTCTACAGGGGAATTGATATTGAAGCTATCACACATGGATTCCAGAAGGAGAACAGACATGGATTTGACGAAACTGTTTATCTTCTTCTGACCGGACACCTGCCATCACGTGAAGAGATAGAGAAATTCTCTTCCCTTATGGCCTCGATGAGAGGTCTGCCGGATCAGTTTACAAAAGATATGATCCTCTCTATGAAGGGTAAGGATGTTCTTAATATGCTTGCCAGGTCGGTTCTTGGACTATATACACTTGATGACCGGGCAGATGATATTTCTCTCGATAATATGATTAAGCAGTCGCTTAACCTGATAGCAAAATTCCCTTCGATTATTGCATATTCATATCAGGCCCTGCGTCATCTCTATCACGGGAAAACATTATCTATCCGTCATCCCAGACCAAATTTATCCACTGCTGAAAATTTCCTTCACCTCATTAAGGGCGAAGGCTCCTATACAAAGCTTCAGGCTGATCTTGTAGATCTTTCGCTTGTCCTTCATGCCGAACATGGAGGAGGAAATAACTCGACCTTTACAATGCGTGTGACAAGTTCAACAGAAACAGATATTTACTCTGCAGTAACTTCTGCTATAGGCTCATTAAAAGGTCCTTTACATGGCGGGGCAAATCTCAAGGTCCTCGGAATGATGGAGGATATCAAACACAATGTAAAGAACTGGAAAGATGAAGCCGAAGTTGCAAATTACCTGCTTAAGATCCTGAAAAAAGAAGCAAATGATAATACAGGTATCATTTATGGTATCGGGCATGCTGTTTATACAATCTCTGATCCGCGGGCAATACTTCTCAAAGAAAAAGCCCGGGAACTCGCTGTTGAAGCAGGAAAAACAGATGAATTCGAGCTTTACTCCCTTGTAGAAAAGCTTACCCCTGAAGTATTCCGTCGATTCAAGGGCGAGCAGTCAGCAAAAGTCGTCTGTATAAATGTCGACTTCTATTCGGGCTTCGTCTATTCCTGCATCGGGATACCAAAGGAATTGTATACTCCGCTTTTTGCAATGGCAAGAATATCAGGTTGGTGCGCTCACAGAATTGAAGAACTTACCTTTTCTGCAAAAAGAATTATCAGACCTGCATTTAAAAATGTCTATGGGCGCAGGAATTATATCCCCCTTGAACAAAGATAGTTCCGGGATTACTCCTTCTTGTTCGACTCTGCCAGCCCCTGCCTGAATAATAGAGCTGCCGCAATGCCGAACAGAAGGATAAGAAGAGATTTCCAGTCAAAGCTCTTCAGAAAAATAATTACAGCTATGACAGCCGAAACAACCGCCAGTACATAGTAAATAATTGATTTTTTCATCTTTATATTTTTAAAGAGGATCAGTAATTCTGCTCCAGCAACTGCATGAATGATTTCGGATGAAGACATGCCGGACATGTTTCATATGCTTTGGCAGATTCATATATGTATCCGCAGTTTATGCATTTCCACCATACCTTACCGTCCTTCATGAATACTTTATCTTCTGATACATTCTGAAGAAGTTTCAGATACCTGCGTTCATGTTCCGCCTCAACTTTAGCTATCATCTTGTAAGCAGTCGCTATTTCAGGAAATCCTTCAGCCTTTGCCACCTCGGCAAAATGAGGATACAGATCACTCCATTCCTCATGTTCCCCTTCAGCGGCAGCTTTCAGATTCTCTTTTGTGGTTCCGATCTTACCGGCAGGATAAGAAGCTGTTATCTCAACCATTCCGCCTTCAAGGAACTGGAAAAACCTTTTGGCATGCTCCTTCTCCTGCAACGCAGTTTCCTGAAAAATGTTTGCGATCTGCTCGAATCCTTCTTTCCTGGCAACACTTGCAAAAAATTCATATCGATTCCTTGCCTGTGATTCACCTGCAAATGATTTCAGCAGGTTCTGCTCTGTTCTTGTACCTTTTAATGTAAGTGACATAGATTTAGTAAGCATTTAGTTAAACTTATTGTAAATTTGTTTACCAAATTACAATTTTTTAAAGGGATTCCTGCAGGGATTTGTAATCAGATAATACTGATACAATCCGGAATCTTGTAATTTATTAGTTATCACATAAAATACTTAAATATGAAAACAAAATTTATTTTCCTGTCAGTTCTAACAATGGTATTGACTGCATGTGCCGGTGAGAAAAATCCGCTAACACCTGAAAACGCACTTGAAAGCTATATCAACAACAATGATAAGACCTATTCATGGGAAATAAGGGAAGAATTCAAATCAGACGGACTCGAGGTGGCAGTTCTGAAGCTGACATCACAGAAATGGAGGGAGCATGTCTGGCAGCACCAGCTTACGGTCATCTCACCCGGAACAGCTGATTCAGAGGGAGCAATGCTTTTCATTACCGGTGGGAGCAACAGGGACGGAGAACCAAACTGGCAGGGAAAGGATAATGATATCTTTAAAATGCTTATGATGGTGGCTGCAAAAAACAATGCTGTTGTCGCAATTATTTCACAGGTACCGAATCAGCCTCTTTATAATGATCTCACTGAAGATGCGCTGATCTCATTTACCCTGCATAACTTTAAAAATGACAGGGATTTTACCTGGCCTCTCCTCTTCCCGATGACAAAAAGCGCTATAAAAGCCATGGATGCAGTTCAGGAATATTCTGAACAGAAGTTTAACCGGAAAATTTCAGGATTTGTAGTTTCAGGAGCTTCAAAAAGAGGGTGGACCACCTGGCTGACAGGCTCGCAGGACAATAGGGTGATAGCCATTGCACCTATGGTGATAGATGTTCTTAATATGCCCGTCAATATCCCTTATCAGAAAGAGGTCTGGGGTGACTACAGCGAACAGATAGAAGATTACGTTAAACTGGGGATTGCCCAGGACCTGGGAAGCCAGGAAGGAAAAGATATTGCAACAATGATCGATCCTTACTCCTACCGGGCTACACTTACAATGCCTAAACTGATAATCATAGGAACAAATGATGAATACTGGCCTGTGGATGCAGTTAAGAAATATTTCTATGATATCCCCGGTGAGAATTATATCCATTATGAGCCTAACGTGGGTCACGGTCTGGGTGACGGAGTAAATGTGATGAAAGCTTTAAGTGCTTTCTTTAATCTTGCCGTCAACAAAAAGGATCAACCGGAATGTGAGTGGCAGGTAACATCAGATGCTGATAAAACTGATCTGACAGTCAAAGCATCCCCTGAACTTAAAGAGGTCAATCTCTGGATATGCGATTCACCTGACCGGGATTTCAGGGACAATCAATTCATTGAAAAAGATGTCGAATATGCAAATTATGGCTCAATAAATGTTAAGGTTGATCACCCGGATACAGGATTCAGGGCATTTTATCTGGAACTTGTATATCCTGATCCGGTTGAAGGAACATATTCAAAA
>CAYPHL010000057.1:0-11071 GCA_964410385.1 uncultured Rikenellaceae bacterium
ATAGAACTAATGGTCAAAATAGAATTCCGTACCTGAGATTTTGGGGTATGTCCAAATGAATAATGTAAGTTAAACCCGGGTGTTATTGTCAAAGAGGGTACAATTATCTGACAGGGTTTTCATAAAAACGGTGATCGGTATTTAAATTCCGGGTCAATGAGATAATTTATATTTGTTGACAGACTAAATTAAAGAATAAATATTGACAAAATAGCCTTATTAATTTCGAGTTCCTTGCTTATAATTTCAGGATTGGCCTGTTTAATAATGATAAGGCTCTAACGGATAACCGGCTTGCTGAGAATACATACATTATTTCTGTTTATGTTAATTTATCATCCGAAGATTGCGTAATTAAATAAATTCAAATATATTTGAATAATATTAAAAAAATAATAATTATTCAAATCAGCTTGAAAAAATGAATAACATTTTTGAGAAAATAAGAAGATACAATTTCTGGGATGGGAAAAATCTGAATACGGGTTTTATAAGGACATATTATCTGGAGTGGATATCCGGATTAACCGGTAATAAGCTTATTAAAGTACTTGTTGGACAGCGCCGGAGCGGAAAAAGTTATGTATTGCGTCAACTGATAGATCTTTTGATCACACAAAAAAAGGTCAGACCGGGTAATATTTTTTATGTGAACAAGGAATATTCAGCCTTTGACGATATTAAATCAGCTTATGACCTGGAAGCACTTTTTAAATTCTATATTGATACTATTAAACCTTCCGGGAAGATATACATCTTTCTTGATGAGGTCCAGAACATAGAAAAATGGGAGTCTTTTGTCAACTCCTATTCTCAGGATTTTACCCGGGAATATGAACTATTCTTAACTGGATCCAATTCGAGACTTTTATCGGGAGAACTTGCCACTCTGCTGTCCGGCCGGTATGTGGAATTTGAAATTTTTCCCTTTAGTTATTTTGAAAAAGCTGATTTTTCCAGACAAAAATCTACAAGGGAAAGCTTCATTAACTATATCAAAACGGGAGGCTTGCCTGAATTATTTAATATCAGTAATGATGAAAGTCAGAGGTATTATGTTGATAGTTTGAAGAATACCATCATTTTAAGAGATATTGTTGAACGCCATAATATTAAAGATCCGACTCTGCTTGAAGATGTCTTCAAATTTATGGTTGTCAACATTGGTAATCTTACTTCAATAAGCAGTATTATCAAATATTTTAAAAGCAGGCAAAAGAAAACCAACTATGAGACACTTTCTTCCTATTCAGGATATATAACCGATACTTTCATCATGCACAAGGCTGATCGATTTAATCTGAGAGGGAAACAGATACTTGGAGGCGAATGTAAGTATTACCTGAATGACCTGGCATTTAAGAATTATTTGTTTGGATTTTCTCCATCCGATATAGGATACAACCTCGAAAATTATGTTTTCAATCAGCTCAGAAGACTGGGGTATATGGTAAATGTTGGTGTTATGAACAATTTCGAAATAGATTTTGTGGCAAAAAGACCGGAAAAAACCCTCTACGTCCAGGTCTGCTACCTTTTAAGCTCCCCGGAAGTGATTGAAAGGGAATTTGGAAATTTGCTCCGGATAAAAGATAATCATGAAAAGATAGTTATATCGCTTGATGAAGTGAAATTTTCAGATTACAAGGGGATAAGGCATGTTCACCCCTGGGAGCTGACTTAATTCCTCACTAATAAGTAAAAATTAATTGAAAATAAATCTTTATCTTTGATCTAAGGCCCCTTACAAACATAGCTTCATGATAAAATCGGCATTAATCTTTTATAACTTGTTCCTGATAGCAGCAGCATCAATGTGTGCCAGCAATGATGCACCTTCAGTAAATAAACAATCTGCCGGGAATACTTATATGAACCCGGTTTATCCTTCAAGTATGCCTGATCCTACAGTAATTAAAGCCCGGGATGGGTTTTTCTATTTATATGCCACGGAAGATGTTAAAAATACTCCCATTCTCCGGTCAGCTGATCTGGTGACATGGAATCTTATCGGAACTGCATTTACAGCTGAGACGCGACCTTCTTTCGAGCCAAAGGGTGGAATATGGGCTCCTGATATCAACTTTATAAATGGGAAATACGTTCTTTATTATTCAATGTCGGTATGGGGCGGGGAATGGACCTGCGGAATTGGTGTGGCTGTCAGTGACAAACCTGAAGGTCCTTTTACCGACAGGGGAAAATTATTCCGGAGTAATGAGATAAATGTACAGAATTCAATAGATCAGTACTATATTGAGGATGAGGGCAAAAAATATCTATTCTGGGGAAGTTTCCATGGGATTTATTCAATTGAATTGACTGATGACGGACTTTCGGTATTGCCCGGAGCTGAAAAGCGCCTGGTAGCAGGTACAGCTTATGAAGGAACCTGTATTTTTAAAAAGGATGGCTTCTATTACTTATTTGCTTCCGTCGGGACCTGCTGTGAAGGTGTGAAAAGCACTTATACTACTGTTGTAGGTCGTTCAGATAATCTTTTCGGTCCATATCTTGACAAATCCGGAAGGAGCATGAACGATAATTACCATGAAGTTCTGATCCATGGCAACGACCGCTTTGCAGGGACGGGACACAATTCGGAAATTGTTACCGATAATAAAAATAAAACCTGGATACTGTATCATGCAGTCGATAAGATCAATCCCCGTGGCAGGGTTTTAATGCTCGATGAGGTTCAATGGAAGGACGGATGGCCATTCGTCGAAGGCAATGTACCTGCTTCAGGCCGGAACAAACCATCCTTCTGACTTTATGATATGACTTTCATCCGGTCTGCCTCATTTACTTAATAAAATCATCTCAATAATTCTTTTGAAATAAGAGTATCTTTGTCCGGTATGGAACAGAAAGGCTCCCCGGTCGAACTTGGAACGGGCAATATCCGGCAATTGCTTCTGAAATATGCAATTCCTTCGGTTATTGCCATGACTGCCGCGTCTCTTTATAATATAACTGACAGTATTTTCATCGGACAGGGAGTAGGGGCCCTTGCCATATCCGGACTGGCTATTACTTTCCCCCTGATGAATCTTTCTGCAGCTTTCGGATCTCTTGTAGGGGTCGGAGCCTCGACTCTCATGTCACTGAGGCTGGGACAAAAAGATTATAGCACTGCAAATAATATTCTCGGTAATGTTTTCGTGCTTAACCTGATACTGGGACTGTCCTATACTATTCTGGTCCTTCTCTTCCTCGATCCGATCCTCCGCTTCTTCGGCGCCAGTTCAGAAACCCTTCCATACTCCCACGATTTCATGGTAATTATCTCTCTCGGCAACGTTATAACTCATCTTTACTTCGGACTGAATGCCATGCTCAGGGCAACCGGACATCCTTATAAATCGATGTATGCCACAATATTTTCAGTAGTTATTAATGTGGCTCTGGCGCCGGTGTTCATTTTTGTTTTCAGGTGGGGTATCCGCGGAGCTGCACTGGCAACAGTCATCGCCCAGACTTCAATGATTTTATGGCAGATATCACATTTTACAAATAAGAATAATTTTATTCATCTTCAAAAAGGAAGCTTCAGGCTTAAACGGAAAATAGTCTTTGATTCCTTGTCGATAGGAACAGCCCCTTTCCTGATGAACTCGGTTGCAAGTATAATTGTGATCCTCATAAACACCAGCCTGATAAGATATGGTGGTGACCTGGCCGTAGGAGCATACGGTATAATCAACCGCATAGCATTCCTTTTCGTGATGGTTGTAATGGGATTTAACCAGGGAATGCAGCCAATAGCAGGATATAATTTCGGGGCACGACATTATTCCCGTGTGAACCATGTACTTAAACTGACAATTATCCTTGCTACCTCGGTTGTTACGGCAGGGTTTATTATCGGTGAACTGTTTCCACGAACCGTGGCTTCAATTTTTACGAGAGAAAAGGAACTGATCGAAATTGTTGTGCCGGGAATGAGAATAATCTTCATGGTTTTTCCTATTGTGGGCTTCCAGATGGTTACATCAAATTTTTTCCAGAGTATCGGGATGCCCGGTAAAGCAATATTTATGTCCCTTTCCCGGCAGGTGATATTCCTCCTCCCGTTTCTCCTAATTCTTCCCAGGATTTATGGTGTGAACGGTGTCTGGTACAGTATGCCGGCATCCGATTTCATGGCAAGTATGGTTGCAACTTATCTGCTTGTTAAACAGTATCGCAAATACAATGTCAGGAATTAAAATTCAATGCTGATGGAAGCTAATTACGTAATTACAATCGGACGGCAGCTTGGAAGCGGCGGGAGGGAGGCAGGGCTGAAACTTGCAGGATCGCTTGGAATATCATTTTATGATAAGGAGCTTATAAGGATAGCATCCAGGGAAAGCGGACTGAATGAAAGGTTTTTTGAAAAAGCCGATGAAAAGAAGCGATTCAGCTTATTCTGGGGATTGTTCGGACTGCACAGCCCCCAGACCCAGGAAATATATTCAGGCTACTATCTGAGCGATGAAACACTGTTTAAAATTCAGAGTGATGTGATACGTAAACTTGCTGAAAAGCAATCATGCCTTTTCGTGGGACGGTGTGCCGATTATATCCTTAAGGATCACCCCCGCAGTCTGAATATTTTTTTAAATGCCGACATTAATGACCGGATAAGGCGGGTGATGGAAATTCATAAGATGACACGCAATGAGTCACAGGATCTTATCGAAAAAACCGATAAACAACGAGGCTCCTATTATAACTATTTCAGCGGGAAATCATGGGGTGAGGCAGAATCGTATCATCTGTGCATTAATACCTCTGTCCTGGGAATAGACAAAACTGTAAGTTTTATCAAACAATTCGCCACAGACAGGTTCGGTCTGTAAAAGACGGATGGTTCAAAATCTGAAAATTTCAAAAAATTTCGTATTTTAACCGTCTGAAAACACAGATCCGATTACCATGATAACCTGTTCTGAGTGTTTTTCTCTTTTATACAACTAAAACCTAAAATCAGATTCAGATGAAGTATTCTTCTTCAATATCCGGTTTTTCTTTATTGCTGATCATATGTCTTGCATTGCCGGGTTATTCACAGCAATCACTTGTAATCAATGACAAAGGTTATTTTGAAAAGCCGGGACTCAATGTTATGGTTTTCAGTGATTACTATCCGGACGGACATCAGACCGGCGTCACGGTAATTCAGCATGGTTTGAGGGTTGCGGCAAATGGAGATCTGCGGCTCGAGCCATCCCCCGGGCAGTGGTCGCCTGTCCCAAGAAAAGGAAGGACTGTTGTTGATAAGCAAAACCAGAAGATCACGACATTTCTTTGGTATCCTGACTCATCAAAGAACAGGAAGGGATTCAATCCTATTGATTATCCTGATCTGGTCCTTAGATATAATGTCTCAGTTAATGCAATGGCCAATAACTCATTCAGGATATCAGTTGACCTTGATGCCCCATTACCGGAGGATTGGATCGGGAAGGTCGGCTTTAACTTTGAATTGTTCCCGGGACATCTCTTCGGGAAATCATATATTATGGATGAAAAAGCCGGGCAGTTCCAGACTCAGCCCTCCGGGCCGCTTATGAATGTTCAGGGGGAATATATATCCAGACCGCTTGTAAAAGGCAAGCGGTTTACTATTGCACCCGAGGACGATAAGATGAGAATGACAATTGAATCGAAATCAACAGATATTGAATTGTATGACGGGAGGACCAACCACAATAACGGCTGGTATATTGTACGCAGTGTGGTACCTGCCGGTGTTACTACTAATGTAATTGAATGGATTGTCACTCCAAATGTTGTAAAAAACTGGCTTTATGCACCTGTAATCCAGGTATCTCAGGTCGGTTATCATACCGGGCAATCCAAGAAGGTCGTTATAGAGCAGGACCCGCGGGACACACAAACCGGAGAAGTGATTGTTTACAGGATCACACCGGTGGGAAAAGAGATCGCAGCCAGAGGCAAACCTGTTTCATGGGGCAGATTTCTGAGGTATAATTATTTGACTTTTGATTTCTCATCAGTTAAAACCCCTGGAGTATATGTTGCAGAATACAGGTCAAAAAAATCCAACTCCTTTCAGATCAGTGAGCAGGTCTATGACCGTGGAGTATGGCAACCTGTCCTGGAATATTTCCTTCCTGTGCAAATGTGCCATATGCGGATAAATGAGAAATACCGGGTATGGCACGGAGCCTGTCATCTTGATGATGCACTTATGGCACCGGTTGATCTGAACCATTTCGACGGTTATTTACAGGGTCCCTCAACTCTTACTAAATATAAATCAGGTGAGCATGTGCCGGGTCTGAACAGCGGAGGATGGCACGATGCGGGTGATTATGACCTGAGGGTTGAATCCCAGAGTCAGACAGTCTGGTGTCTTGCCTCAATGATCGAGGAATTCGGAGTGGATTATGATGCTACACTAATCGACCAGGAGAACAAGATCGTCGAGATACATGTTCCTGATAACAAATCGGATGCTGTTCAGCAGATAGAACATGGTTTACTGTCAATATTGGGAGGATACCGTTCACTTGGAAGACTTTATAGAGGAATAATCTGCCCGACCCTGCGTCAGTATGTATTGCTGGGTGATGGATCGGCAATGACAAATAATTTTGTCAATGCGGGAAGCAAACAAACAGATCCTACATGGCTTCCTGATGACAGATGGGTATTCACTGAGGAGAATCCGAACAGGTCTCTTCAGGTGGCCGGAGCTCTTGCTGCAGCCTCAAGGGTCCTTAAAAATTCGAATCCATCATTATCAGATGAATGTATTAAGACAGCCCTTGAATTATGGAAAAGTGAAAATGAGAAAGTAAAATGGATAAATAACAAGGTTTTTGCCCTTTCCGAACTTATCCTTGCAACCGGTGACCCTGAATTGATCAAAACCTTCGCCGGTATGAAGGATGGAATTGTTAAAAGTTTTGGCTCCTGTGCATCATATGTTGCCCGGGTAATTCATAAAATACCCGATGAAGAATTCAAAAAAGATATTACAAATGCCCTTTCACAATATATGTCAGGCCTGAAGAAATCGTCACTCACTGACTCTCCCTATGGCGTTCCTTACCGTCCTGATGTTTGGGGCGCCGGATGGACGATCATGAGATTCGGCGTTCAGCAGTATTTTATACACAAGGCATGGCCGGAATACGGTTCCGGAGAATTCTATTCAAATGCACTCAACTTTGTACTGGGTGTCCATCCTGGTGAGAATACTGCTTCATTTGCTTCAGGGATAGGATCGGAATCTGTCCTGGTAGCTTATGGTACCAACAGAGAAGACTGGTCATATATCCCGGGAGGTGTAGTCTCAGGTACCGGCATTATAAGGCCAGACCTGCCTGAACTGAAGGAATGGCCTTACTTCTGGCAGCAGACAGAATATGTAATGGGTGAAGGATCAGTTGATTATATGTTCCTTGTACTCGCGGTACAGAAACTATATTCGGGGAAATAAGCAGATTTTATACTTTCCGATAAGTAAAGTGTACTCATTGGTCGTAGAGGATTTTAATTATATGATGAATTAAAGAACCGGAAGAAATGAAAATTATTAAAGCAGTGGCATTTTGGATTATGGCGCTTATTCCGCTCACGATATGCGCGCAGACAGATAGTTTTTACAGCTTTAAGGTAAAAACACTGGAGGGTGCAGATTTTGATCTTGCCTCTCTGAAAGGTAAGAAAGTGATGGTTGTGAATACAGCTTCGAAGTGTGGTTATACTCCACAATATGAAGATCTTGAGAAATTATATGAACAGTATCAGCAGAAGCTTGTGATAATTGGATTCCCGGCTAATAACTTTGGTAACCAGGAGCCGGGCACCGCTCTGGAAATAAGGCAATTCTGTACCGAAAACTATAATGTCACATTCCCCATGATGGAAAAGATATCTGTGAAAGGTAAGGATATGCATCCTCTTTATCAGTGGCTGACATCGAAGGAGAAGAACGGTGTTCTGGATTCTGAGGTGAAGTGGAACTTTCAGAAGTACCTTATCGACGAGGAGGGGAAGCTGGTTGATGTTCTCTATTCGAAAGAGAAACCTGGATCAGAGAAGGTTATCGCATGGCTGAATGCGGCCAATTAAAAAACGTATTAAAAAACGTATTAAGAAACGTATTATAATACGTAGATGATCACTGATCGAATGTTACCTTCCTGAACTCGATCAGATCATTACCTTTTTTTCGATATGTTTTCTTCCCGGTTTTATCACCGTTGATATCACAAATCCGGCTTAATCCAAGGTATGCATAAGCGGCATATTCATTCCCGTAATCGCCGGCAAATGTTATTGCATTGATCCCGTCTTCATAATATTTTTGTGCAAGATCATAATTCCTGTATTTTTTCTCCTGGAGTATCCCGTTGAATATTAGCAGTTGTGCATCGAAAAAGGCATTCCCGGATTTTTTCGCTGACGATCTTACAATATTTTCTGCCTTATCATATTCTTTAATCAGCAACATGTTCTTGATATGTAAAGCCTTGAAATAAGGATTTGCTGGATATTTCTCAGTGAGTGTCCTGCTGTACAGAAGAGCCTTAATATAATCATTTTCAAACCCGGTGTAAATGTAAGTCAGGAGCGAGTAAGATTCAGCTTTCAGGAAAATTGACAATTCAGCAGCCTTAACCAGTTCGGTAAGTCCCTTTACAATATCACCCGGAGGGAACAGAGAAGCAAGAGGCTTATAGACGGGATTCATTTTGGGATAAGCTTCACGGTAATAATTATAGATCCCTGTCATATAATAAAAATCCGCAAAGGATGAAGTGAAATCAAAGGATCGCATTATATATTTGAAAGTACCTGTTGCAAGAGGTATTACTTTCATGCTAAGGTCATTTTCGTTATAGTATAAAAGGAGTAGTCCTCTGGCGCAAACATTTGTCAGAAGACTTTCGGCTTCATATTTCTCAGAATATTGTTTTTCCGAGGACAGATCTATACATTTTTTCAGATCATTTTCGAAACTCTCCCTTGCCATTGAAGTTGACAGCATCGGATAATTCTTCCAGTAAGAATAAATCCCTTTCAGGAGGTAATTGACAGGATGGCCGGGATACAGCTTTTCAACTTCAGAGTAAATTCCTGAAGCTTTACTGAACTCCAGGTTATACATGTAATTGACCCCTGCTTTTATTTTTCTTACTGCAGATGAGTCATGCAGGATCTGCGAATAGCTGCAGTAAGAACCAGACATCACAACAAAAATGATACAAAATGAAAAAAGATATAATTTCCTCTTCATTTTTTTTGTGCATACTAACATCAGTCCGGTAAATTTATTATTCCTATTTCCAGCCTTAAAGTTAATAATTAAGATCTCAAAGATACCGACAAGTCCGGGGATCTGTTGGGAAGATATATTTTGATAGAAGGTTATGGATGTCTATGGAATATTAACTAGAGGGTTATAGTCAGAATATTTCCTGATTTGCTTATAGAATAGGATTTCAGGGCAGTCACTGCCGGTCCATTAATGACTGCGCCGGTGGAAGAGAAAAGCGACTGGTGGCAGGGGCATGGAAAGTTATTGTTGGTGGCAGAGTAAGTGACTGAACATCCCTCATGGGTACATTTACTGCTCAGGGCTACAAAATTATTATTACCTGTATTTGCCACTATAAGTTCTTTGGCTGCAATAAGTACAAATCCCCCTGAAGAATTTAGTGCCGCATAGGTCTGATTAGTTAAATCAAGTGTAAGTTTTTCGGGAGTTGGTGTTCCTCCGTTACCATCATCCCCGTTGTCTGACTTCGAACACCCTGTTATTACAGGTGGAATTACCGTCAAAACGGCAGTTCCCAATGCTACTTTGCGGATAAGATCACGGCGTTTCATAATTGATTGTTTTTCTGCAAAAAAACTTGTTTTATTTAAGAACAGAGAGAAAAATGATTATTATCATATGTTCAGCTTTGCAATACTATATATTTCTTTATGAATTATTTATCGCCAGTGGAATTTATTCTCCAAAGCTTGTACCCATGCTTTTTGTCTGCAGAACGAGTGGATTGTCGGGCTCAACAAGTTTCAACCTTCCGGCAACATCTTCAAGGGGAACTGAAACTATCCTGTCATCCTTAAGGGCGACCATTTTCCCGAAATCTCTTTCAGCTATCATGTCGGCAGCTGCAGTACCATAGCGTGTTGCAAGAACCCGGTCCATGGGAGAGGGCGTCCCACCCCTTTGTATATATCCGAGAACTGTCTCCCTTGTCTCCAGTCCCGTCATCTCCGTTATCCTGTTGCTCAGATATTGAGCTACGGATTTATCCTTACCCGGATTTACAACACCCTCGGCAACAACCACTATGGAATAAGGCTTATTGTCTTCTGACCTCTGAAGCAGATATTCAGCGATCTTTTCTTCCTTGTATGGTATCTCGGGAATTAAAATAACATCACCACCTCCCGCAATTCCTGAATACAGCGCGATCCAGCCTGCATTGTGACCCATCACCTCGATTATCATTATCCTTTTGTGCGAGTTGGCAGTTGAATGAAGCCTGTCAATAGCCTCTGTAGCTATATTTACGGCAGAATCGAATCCGAAAGTGATATCGGTTCCCCATACATCATTATCAATTGTTTTTGGTATGCCGACAACATTCAGACCTTCCTGTGCAAGGAGATTTGCTGTTTTCAGTGTTCCGTTGCCGCCGATGCAAACCAGACAATCAAGTCCCATCTGTTCATAATGCTCCTTTATCAGTACAGGTTTCCTGATATCCTTATTGCCTTTCCCTGAGCCCTTAAATGGCTTCTCTCTCGAAGTACCCAGGATTGTGCCTCCCAGAGTGAGAATGCCCGAAAGGTCCTTCTCTGTAAGCTCGGTATACTCTTTGGTGATCATCCCTATGAAACCGTCGCTGATGCCTGCGACTTTCATGCCGTACCTGACAATCGCCGTTTTGCCAACTCCCCGTATTGCCGCATTTATCCCGGGACAGTCGCCCCCGGCAGTAAGGATGCCGATCTTCATTCCGCTGGTTTTTTTGTTCACTTTTTCAGATTTTACTTTCAGCAAAATTAACTTTTATAGCTTAAATGACAG
>CAYPHL010000057.1:11171-24980 GCA_964410385.1 uncultured Rikenellaceae bacterium
GGAACTGCTTGCAGGTGACTAAAATAAGAATGGGATGAACATTTTTGTATCCTTTATGTAATCAGTATACTGTTCTCCGAATTTCGCCATCATTTCCTTTTCCTCTATCCTTGCGGTAAAATAAATTGCAATGAGATTGATAATTCCTGGTATTATCTGAAAATGTCCGGGATCCTTGAAAACGATACCTGTGCCAAGAAGCAGAAGTGAACAATAAAGCGGATGTCTGATGTATCTGTATATACCAGATCTTACCAGGACAGTAGTATTCTCAAAGTTATCCTTTGGTTTGCCCACTCTTTTTAGTGTAAGGAAACCTGCAATACCCGGGTATATCGATGCAAATAGGAAGATCCATGAAATTATCTGGTGCCAGTTAAAGGGATCGCGGAACCAGAGCCTGTAATTCATCAGAAAAAGTATGAAAATACTTTCAAATGAAAAGAATCTTGCGATTCCATGATATCTTTTTGCCCTAACAGAATAAAACCATGAGAAGACGATTATAATAATAGTTCCTGTTACCAGAACGGGGATATTCATATTAATAAGTCTTATTGTTTTGTGTGGATTTCTTTAAGATAGTTATATGCTTCTACCTGCGCCTGTATTTGCTGTTTGGATGAATTCGCCAGCTTATTGGAAAGACCGGGGTCGATAATTCTTGCTTTAACTGTATCATTCCATTGTATCTGGAATAATTTCCTTAGTTCATTTTTCAGGTTCTTATCGAATACCGGACAGGTAACCTCGATCCGGCGGTCAATATTTCGGGGCATAAGGTCGGCCGAGGTAATAAAACATTCTTCATCTCCTTCATTGCAGAATATCATGAACCTGCTGTGCTCAAGGAACCTGTCGACAATACCTCTGGCTTTAATATTTTCGCTTATATCCTTCAGCCCTGGTACCAGGGAGATCATTCCTCTTACAATTAGCTTTATATTTACTCCTGC
The DNA here is from genome assembly GCA_964410385.1 of uncultured Rikenellaceae bacterium. GTDB lineage: Bacteria > Bacteroidota > Bacteroidia > Bacteroidales > VadinHA17 > LD21. Next base: position 12,128 of record CAYPHL010000057.1, read on the forward strand.
AGCACCTGCCTCGTAAAGATAATTTATTATCTCCGTGTCGGTCAGATTATTGAGTTTAAGATAAATAAAGGCTTTCTTCCCCGCCTTTGCATTCTTTATTTCATTCTCGATCAGCAGGATGATCTTGTTCCTCAGTGCGAAAGGCGACAGAACAAGATGGTAATAATTATCCTTCTTGTAATTTACATTGAAGAAGTTAAATGTTTTAAAGACTTCATTTGTGATCTTTATGTTTGTTGTAAGAAGAAGGTGGTCGCAGTAGATCCTTGCCGTATCCTCATTGAAATTCCCTGTTCCTATAGCGGCATACCGTTTCAGAACATCGTCCTTTAATCTTGTTATAAGCAGAAGCTTGGCATGGACCTTTAAGCCCGGAACGCCATAAATGACCCTGACCCCTTCATCCATGAGTTTTTTGCCCCAGAGGATATTTGCCTCTTCATCGAAGCGTGCCTGAAGTTCGACAACAGTCGTTACACTTTTCCCGTTCCTGACGGCATTGAGCAGTGCATTTATTACACTTGAGTTGCGTGCAAGCCTGTAAAGAGTTATCTGTATCGATGTTACGAAAGGATCAATGGATGCCTCTCTTAAGAGATCGATAAGGTAATCAAATGAATGATAAGGGAAGTAAAGCATTATGTCCTTTTTCTTCATTGCTGAAAGGATGCTTTTCCCATGAGGAATATCCTTATGTGGAATAGGTGTAAGCGGCTCGAAGTAGAATTTCTTTTTCCCGAGCCTGGGGAAATTCATGAAGTCCTTGAAATTATGATACCTGTCGGCAGGAATTATAACATCATCCGGGCCGAACTTAAGCTTTTTGGTAAGATATTTAAGAAGATCCTCAGGGATCTTCCTGTCATGAACGAACCTGACCGGAGTGCCCCATTTACGCTGGTGAACACTCTTTGAGAGTTTGTCTATATAACTTTCTGAAATATCATCGGCTATCTCAAGTTCAGCATCCTTTGTAAGTTTTATGGTATAAGCTGAAAATTCATCAAAATCGAGAATAAAGAATATATCTTTCAGTCCAAACCTGATAATATCGTCGAGGAAGATTATGTATTTTTCATCTCCCTTCGAAGGTAGTACGATGAATCGCGGGAGCACATCAGTCGGTATTTCCAGCAGGGCATATTTCTTTTTCCCGGTTTTTGTGTTATGGAGCTGGATGGCCAGATAAATTGCATCATCTGTAAGATTGGGCAGAGCCGAATCTTTCTCGATCATAAATGGCATAAGCCTGGTCCTTACTTCCGTGATAAAATATTCCCTCACAAATTCCGACTGCTCCTGGCTCAGCTCCTTTTCGTTGATGATATGAATATTATGATCCGCCAGTTCCTGAATAAGTGATTTATAGATCTTTTCAAACTTTGTATTCTGTTCAAGAACAATCTCCTGTATCTTTTTGAGTGTTGCTTTCGGGCTGTAACCCAGGATGTTTTTTGACCTTGATCCCAGATGTGAGAGTTTTCTGAGTGTTGCTACCCTCACCCTGAAGTATTCGTCGAGGTTGTTTGAATAGATACCAAGGAATTTAAAACGCTCAAGCAGAGGAACTTCTTTATTTTCAGCTTCCTGGAGAACCCGTTCGTTAAAGGATAACCAGCTGATCTCCTTAGGGATATAGGTCTTGCTCATATTATTTAACCGGTTTTAGTAAATACTCCTGCTTCCCGGTATCGGGTTTAAGTTCTGACCAGCTTCTGATCTGGAAAGATATACAGGCTACACTCGTCTTTGTCAGGAATTCACAGCCTTCCCTGCAGAGTCTGTCGGGAATTTCCGTAATTGAAGGATTATGGCCAAAGACTGTTATTGTCTCAATCTGTTCGCTTACCGTGTGAAGTAATTCCATGAAATGCTTCATATCAGCCCTGAAATACAGGTCACTGTCGATCCTTATCTTCTCAAAATCAATCCCGTATTCTGAAGCAAAAATATATGCTGTTTCCAGAGCTCTGAATGCAGGACTCGTTATTATCAGCCCGGGCTCTTTTTCTCTTTCAACTAATCGTTCAGCCATTTCGTGGCAGATCACTTTACCTTTGACAGTAAGTGACCTTTCAAAATCAGTTATTCCAGGTCCCTGCTCTTCGGCTCTGCCGTGCCGGACGAAAATAAGTTTCTTCATGTGTTTCAGTGTGATCAGAGTGGTCAGATTAATAATGTAAATTTAGTTCATTAAGAGCTAATTTGATACACTTTGGTCCTAATTAATTAATATCAGGCTTCCTCCCGGGCTTTTTAGCAGTAAATTGTTAACTTTATTGAGTTTTGATAATGAGAATTAATGGGACCGGATATTATTAAGCTGAAAGATATAAAGCCCGCATTATCGGGATATATCAGAGAATCCCTGGAACTGATCGGACATTCACCGGTGCCGGATGACAGAGCCGTTCATGACATAAGGGTATTGATGAAGAAATCGAGGGCCGTGATGACACTTATTAATACTCTGGTGGAAGCCAAATCTTTCAACACTGAATATCTCACCTTTCTTAAAGCGGGAAGAATGATATCCTTTCTCAGAGATACCTCAGTCTATAGAAAAGTACTCAGGGAGCTGAAAAAAGATCATCCCGGTGTTTTTAAACGACTTGCCGGCGCAGCGGGTATTGAAACGTTGATGAATAGTAATGGTATTCAGTCAACCGTATCTGAAAAGCTGAAGAATGATATTCAGGAAGTGAAGGATATGCTTCACAGATCTTCATACCGGATCCGGTTCATGACACTTGTTGACCTTAACCCGGAAATACTTTTTTCAGAGCTGCAAAAATCATATCTTGTTTCTGCTGATAAATATCTGATTGCCAGGAATAATCTGAAGCCATCAGATATTCATGAATTCAGGAAACGGTCAAAAGATTTCCTTTATCAGCTATGGTTCTTTCGTCCGCTCAACTCACAGGCTGTAAAATCTCTTGAAAAAAAACTCGATGTGATGACCCAGAACCTCGGGAAGTATAATGATCTGGCTCAGCTAATTAAGTATCTGGGGTATAAATATCCTCACGAAACGGAAAATCCGGCTTTGGATGAGCTGGTACTATTGCTCAGACAGATGCAGGACCGTTATCTTTCGAGGGTATGGCCGGTGGCATATAAAATTTTCCGTCCGGGCCGGCAGCTGGAAAGTATTATGGGATTCAAGGTATTGAGGTTGTAATTGAAGATTGGCGCAGGGGCTAAAAGGTACAGAGGCACAAAGGCGCAAAGGCGTAGAGGCACAAAGGCATTGAGGCGCAGAGGCAGAGGGGCAGAATGAAATGAATTCAATCGAATGTAAACCATTGGGAGTATCCGGAACTGTCTTTTTCGCTGAAGGTCCTGTGATGAAACTCATTTGAATGAATATCATACACATAGTCCTTCTCCCACTCAGAGGCATTGCTGACTATCTCCCTGACCGCATTTAAAATATAATCAAGTTCGTCATCCGTCATTGTAGGATGAAGTGAAAGACGTATCCAGCCCGGTTTAAGGGAGAGATCTCCAGCTTCTATCCTTTCGGTGATTTCTTTTGAAAGTCTGAAATCGACTTTAAGCAGGAAATGGCCGTAAGTGCCGGCACACGAACAACCTCCCCTGACCTGTATCCCGTACCTGTCGTTGAGGAGTTTTGTAAAGAGATTATGATGAATATTATCGGCATAAAATGAAAATACTCCCAGCCTGTCGGTGATAGCTTCTGCAAGGATATGGATACCCTTTATATTCTTCAATTCACTGAATGTTTTGTTTTTGAGTTCCTCCTCCCGGTCCTGGATATTCTTAATTCCCATCTGTTCTTTTAGCCTGATGGCCATTGCAGCTTTCATTCCCTGGATGAACCCGGGAGTTCCTCCATCTTCCTTCACTTCAATGTCACTGATATAGCTGTATCCTCCCCAACGGTTTGTCCATTTTACCGTACCTCCTCCGGGGGTGTCAGGGATCTGGTTTTTATAAAGCTTTCTGTTGAATACCAGGACGCCTGCACTTCCCGGACCTCCGAGAAATTTATGAGGCGAAAAGAAGATCGCGTCAAGGTATTGCATACTGTTCCCCGGATGCATATTTATTTCCACATATGGTGCTGAAGCTGCAAAATCGACAAAGCAGAATCCCCAGTGTTCATGCATTATTTCAGCTAGCTCGTGATAGGGAGGGAAATAACCCGTTACATTTGAACAGGCCGTAAATGAACCTATCAGCATAGGCCTGTCTGTGTATTTGACTATCTCCTTCCTTAGTTTTTCTGGATCTACAGTCAGACCGGCTCCGGGCTGAAGAACTACAACATCTGCCAGTGTCTCAAACCATGAAGTATGATTTGAATGATGTTCAGTATGTGTCAGGAATACGACAGGTCTTTTTTTATTTGGGATATCCTTGCATGTGTGGTATTTGCCCGAAGTGAAGGCACAGTACTTCATTGCCTGTTCCGGCACTTTCAATCCGAGTAGCCTTTGTAATTTCGCAATTGCCGATGTCATACCCGTGCCGGTAAACAAAAGCAGATCATCCTCAGCTGCACCTACATGCTTTTTTACCACTTTCTGGGCATAATGATATGCATTCGTCATTGCCACCCCTGTTGCTGACGATTCCGAATGAGTGTTCCCGATAAGCGGACCTATATCATTCATTATCCTCCTTTCAATCGGATTATAAAACCTTCCGCTGGCGATCCAGTCGGCATAGACCAGCTTTTTTGGCCCGTGTGGCGTTTGAATTTCTGTATCAATACCTGTAATGTTATTCCTGAAACGGCTGAAATACTTTTCAAGTTCTGTCATAAAATTCCCCTCAAATAAATCATTGTAAAGGTAGATATTACTTATGAATTTAACACATAGTCACTTCTGTATGCAGTTAACCATGCAGGACTTTCCCGCCTTAACATTATCAGTAAATTATTTCAGTTTTCATTCATTTCACTAAATTTGTTTAATCGGAACCTTATCTTTACGGGTTCAATTGAATGAGTGATTTTATTTTTATTAAATTTTAAACTTATTGTTTATGAAAAAGCTTTTAACCTTTGCAATGCTTGTAGTATTCAGCATCTCTTTAGTCAATGCACAGACAGCTAAAACAAAAAAAGATCCTGCCGGTGACTGGAAGTTTGAAGCTCCATATGCTCCGGAAGGCTATAACAGCGGTAAAATTACGATCGGATTTGCAGAAAAGAAATATACGGCAGTAATATCGATGACCGGAAGTGAATATAAGATCAATGGAGAGAATGTAAAGTTCGAAAATGATACACTGACATTTTCAGTGTATATTGAAGGTGAAACAGTAGGAGTAAAAATGAAGATGGACGAACCGTTGAAGATGACCGGAGCAGCAACCTCTTCCCAGGGCGAGATCCCGGTTACAGCTACGAAACAGGTCAAGTAGGATTTTCTTCCTTCATGAAAAGAACTCTGAGCGGTATCCTTTTTATTTTCCTCATTTATACACAGATATGTTCCCAGATAATAAATAAGGAACCTCTGAGCCCGCGAATAACAGGCTATAATATTGAAGCAAGGCTTGATCCGTCAGAAAAGACCGTTACCGGGAATATGGAAGCTTTCTGGATCAATACATCAGCAGGAAAAGTCTCTGATGTACAGATGCACATGTATATGAACGCTTTCAGTAGTGATAAATCCACATTTTCCAGGGAAAGCCGGTATGCCCACTGGATGGGCAATTCCTATGACGGATATATTGATATTACGAGTTGTTCCGACGGACATGGAAATGAACTTCTCTCCCGGCTGAAATATATCAGTCCTGATGACGGAAATCCGGATGACAGTACAGTTCTGAGGATAGATCTTCCTGAACCTGCCATGCCGGGGGATACAGTGTTTCTTAAAATTCAGTTTGTTACAGGGCTTCCGTCTGAAATCATCAGGACGGGTTACAGCGGTGATTTTTTCTTTGTAGCCCAGTGGTTCCCGAAGTTCGGCGTATATGAACCTGCCGGAATGCGGTACAGGAAAGAGAGCGGCTGGAACTGTCACCAGTTTCACGCCAACTCCGAATTCTACTCAAATCACAGTGTCTACGATGTAAGGATCACTGTTCCGGACAATTATGTAGTCGGTTCGGGAGGGATGCTTATTGAAGAATCTGAAAACGGAACGGATGAGAATACTAAAACACTTTATTACAGAGCTGAGGATATTGTTGATTTTGCATGGACTGCCTGGCCGGGATATAAGGTCTTTAATGATCAGTGGAATCATGTCAGTATTACTCTGCTGTTACCTGAAGAAAGAACCGCTCAGGTTGAAAGACAATTTATAGCAGTTAAAAATGCGCTTGAGTTCTTTACTGAAAATGTCGGTCCCTATCCGTGGCCTCATCTTACCTTTGCGGATCCTCCGCTGAAAGGTGCAGGAGCAGGAGGGATGGAATATACAACATTATTTACATCAGGGTCGTCCGATATTGTCCCGGAATGGTTCCATCTTCCTGAATCGGTTACTGTACATGAGTTCGGACATGCCTACTTTATGGGTATAATGGCCACAAATGAATTCGAAGAACCGTGGATGGATGAAGGAATGAACTCCTTCTTTGAAGCAAGGATTATGGACCATTACTGGGGAGAGAATTCCGGATATATAAATCATCCTCACCTGAAACTGGCGGATAAAACAATGTCGAGACTGACCTACGTGAGGTCCGGCTACCGGCAGGTTGCATCGAATGATCTGTTTTCCTGGAACTATCCGCAGAACACATATGGTATGATGTCGTACAATAAAGCTGCGACCTGGATATATACACTGATGGGAATTGTGGGTGAAGAAACTACGAATGATATCTTCAGGGAGTATTACAGGCTTTGGGGATTCAGACATCCTTCCGCCAGGGACTTTATTAATGTGGTAAATGAAGTAGTTGTCAGGCATCATGGAAATAAATTCGGTAATGACATGAACTGGTTCTTCGACCAGACACTTTATGGTACCGGGGTCTGCGACTACAAGGTGGCAGAGATAACCAACAGGAAATATGAGAATTCCGATTCACTTTACAGCTCAACAGTAGGATTACAGAGAACAGGAGAGGTGATGCTGCCGCTTGAGATACTTGTGCGATTCTCCGATGGAGATGAGATAACTGAAACTTGGGACGGTAAGGGCAGGTATATGGAACTTACCTATACGGGATGCAGGAAGGTTGACCGCGTGATCATAGATCCGGAATACAGGATAAGGATGGATGTCAACTTTGTCAATAACTCAATGACAGTGAAGCCTGATACTGTTCCGCTAAGGAGTTTTGCCAATAAGCTCCTGGTACTGATACAACTGTTCATCAGCATATTTACCTTATGACCGGAGAACAATGAAGATAATAAATGCATTAAGGTCAGGTTTTCTGCGATCTGTAAAGTCATGGAAAGCTGCACTGATAATAACACTGGCATTATTTTTCATTATATCCTTTTTTACAATTCCTTTCAGGGGTGTGTTGAGAAGCTCACTCGGATCTGGCGTTGTCACAGGGCAACTGGCTCAGGAAATTAATTTTGATATTCTTTCCGATCTTTCAGAAGTACTTAAGAACTATATCCGTGGCCTCTCTTCGGGTCTGGTTCTGATTATAATTGCAGGTATGCTTTTCTTTACATTTTTCTCCGGCGGACTTTTTAGTTGCCTTAAAGCAGGGCAGGGGAGGTTCTCAGTTTCCGCGTTCTTCAGGACATCCGCGGCATACTTCTGGCCCTTCTTGGGCATTACATTGATAGTCAGTATTATTCTCGGATTTGTCATCTCAATCCTCATAGGGGTTGTTACAGGAATTTCCATTGCAGGAGAGACTGTTTCATTTCAGGTATCAGGGGTCATAAGAGTTACTTTTATTATGATTCTGGCTTTTGTCCTGTCAGTATTCTTTCTTGTTGCAGATTATTCCAGAGCTCATTTTTCGTCGGTTAACGGTACATCAGTCTTTAAGTCGGTCGGATATGGTTTTAAAATGACTTTTAACAGTTTTGTTTCATCAGTATCAATGATGTTTATCCTCATAATGATTCAGGTACTTTTTATGTGGTTTTTGACAAAGCTGATATTTGTATGGAAACCACAGGCAGGACTTGCTGTGTTTCTTATGCTTATTACAACTCAGGTTCTGTTCTTTATAAGGATCTTCCTCAGGTTGTGGAGGTATGCAAGTGTAATCTCCATGATGGAAAGTCTGGGAAAGGAAAATTATACAGATCAGGCAGAAACCGGGAAATATATTAACACTTTTGAAAATAATCCATAGGCAGAATGAATCTTTCTTTAACTTTCACTGACTGGATAATACTTGCCGTTGTAATGACGGGAAGTCTCTCTTTCGGCATGTATATGGCATACCGGAAGAAAGCCGGAAGGAACAGTTCAAATTTCTTTCTTGGGGGGAGATCAATAAAATGGCCTGTTATTGGCGCTTCTCTTTTTGCCACCAATATTGGTGCCGAGCATCTGGTGGGATTGTCGGGAGATGCATACCGTTACGGATTATCGGCCGGACTTGTTGAACTGACGACTGTAATAACCCTCGGATTCAGTTGTGCCTTGCTTTTTCCTGCATATTTCAAGAATAAGCTGTTTACAATTCCTGAGTTTCTTGAGTTAAGGTATCACAGGCATGCCAGGACTTTTTTCTCCGGGCTGATGCTGATAATAAGCATTATGACCAAGCTGGCTTTTACGCTTTTTGCTGGTGCCCTTGTACTTAACAGTGTTCTGGGATGGAACATAATGTCCACAATTTTTTATATAGGACTGATCGTTGCGTTATTTACAATCATCGGCGGATTTACGGCAGTAGCATATACAGATTCGATACAGGTGATAATAATGATAACCGGGGCAGCCATTATGATGTTCATCGGGCTTGATAAGGTTGGTGGATTTAACGGCCTGATGGAAAAAGTCCCGGATATGATGTCTGTTGCCTTACCTTATGATGATCCTGTTTATCCATTCTGGGGAATACTGGCTACAGCATTTTATGCCGGAATTTTTTACTGGGGCATCGACCAGGTAAATGTGCAGAGAGTCCTGGCGGCTCCTGACCTCAGGAATGCCAGGTGGGGAGCCATGTTTGCAACATTGCTGAAGTTGCTGCCACTATTCATTTTTGCATTGCCCGGAGTGATAGCTTTTGCACTTTACCCGGGCGAATTGCAGGGAGACCAGACGAGGCAGACTTTTGTCCTTCTGCTTGACAGATTACTTCCTGTAGGTCTGAGAGGTTTACTTCTGGCATCTTTGCTGGCAGCCCTGATAACATCTCTAATAGGTGTACTTAATTCAGTTTCAACTTTATTTGTGAGAGATTTTATTGTTGAATTCAGACCTGAATATTCCGAGAAAAAGCAGGTTACAATGGGGCGTATTGTAATACTCGCTGTAACTTTTCTCGGTATCGGAGCAGCTTACCTGGTTTATAAAAATGAGGAGGGCTTGTATAAATATCTTCAGACCATTTCCGCTTATCTTGTTGTTCCGGTATTTCCGGCAATATTTTTCGGCGTCACAAGCAGGAAAGTCACATATAAGGCAGCTGTTGTTTCAGTTCTTACAGGGATCGTACTTGCGACGATCTTTGTCATCGACCAGTTGATAGGACCTGAAAGTGGAAAGCAGATCTTTCCCTTCCTGCATTACAAGGTTACACTGAACTTCGGGTACAGAGCTTTATGGGCTGAGCTGATCATCACGGCGATACTTTTTATTGTTTCAGCATTCACTGTAAAAACCGATCCGGCAAAGCTTGAAAGGACTACTATAGATTATTCAAAAAAGATGGCTCCCTTTGAAGGATTGAAAGACTGGCGGCTTCAGCTTCTTGTTCTGATAATTATTACCCTGATTATTCTTTTCCTGTTCAGATAATCTTCCCCGGTTCATTTCCTTCAAGTGCATGGTATAATTCAAGCAGAAAATCCCTGTTATCAATTGTAATATAATGCATTTCACCTCCCATCCTGCTGAAGGTCTTGCAATATCGCAGGTAATATGCCGGATTATCATGCGGAGGCTCTCCATTTGCTGTCCAGTCCCAGTCTGACTTTGCTAAATCTGCGATTACCATGTAATGATTGTCTATATGACTTCCTCGCTGAATCTCGAGGTTCTGTGCCATTGAAAGAGCTTTTTCGAAGATCATGGGCGACATTATTGCCGATCCGATTGAAAGATATACCCCGTCCTCAAGATTGCTTACACTTTGTACATAATATAAAAAATCAGTCTGTGCCGTTCTTCCAATAGCCGCTCCATGGTTCATCGGGTGATTATAAATAATATCATGTCCTATCATCGGGTGACCTGTAAAGGGAATGCCAAGGTCATAAGCGGCACACTGGACTGAGAATTTTTTATAGGGATGAGGGATTTTTAAAAAACCAGGCCTGATATTGTTTTTAGTTATGGCAGAGTAAAAATCAAGGGCAGCTGCTGAATGCTCAGGGGCTTTGCTGATAGTTCCAGTTGCTTCCTTTGCAAGAAGTTCAGCATCAGGAATATTCAGCCCCTCTGTTGAGATCATTTTCCCTACTGATTCACCATATCCAAGCCCTTCATAAGCACCTGCTATCAGAGCAAGGTTGATATATTTTCCTGTGTCTTCCCATATCCCGAACTGACCCAGCTTTACATTCTCCCTGACGTCCTCGCCGCTCATTCCCTGATAAGCAAATTCCCAGTCGTGGATAATTCCGGCCCCGTTTGTTGCCAGATGTGTTATCCATCCTTTCTTTATAAGTTCAATAATTACCGGAGCCAGGCCGTTCTTGATTGTATGTGCACCGAATGCAAGGATCACCGACCTTTTCTTTTCCCTGGCAGCATTTATTTTGTCCGCTGTTTTTTCAATTATTTTCCTGGCTTCCTGTCCGGGTACACCTGTTTTTGCCGTTAACGGAACAGCTTTATTTTCAATGGATATCTGATTCTTCCTTTCTGACAGAGGCTTGATGCTGAGCCTGCTCCTGTCAAATTTTATATGTGTCATTTCATTTAATATTTAATAATTCCAGCAGTCGGTCAGCCTGTGAGAAGTCAGGAACGATAATATCCGCACCTGCCTTGATGAGCCTGTTCCTTTTTGACTGATTCAGCCCGTAGCGTCTTAATTCGTTGCTGGCAATACCCACAGTCATACCTCCACGTTTTTGGGTTTCCCTTATCTCAACCGGTCCGTCGCCGAAAGTAACGATTGCAGAGGCTTCTGATCTGCCGATGGAATCAAGCAGACGATCGAGGACTATCCTCTTGGCTTCCTTATTGATATCTCCGACAGCTCCATAAATCCTTCCCTCAAAGAGGTAATCATGACCAAGAACAGCTGCTTCGTGCTTTACATCAACTATATCGGTTCCGCTTGTCAGATATAGTTTTATACCACTGTCGTAAAGTTTTTTCAGGAAAGGGATTGCATTCTTTACCGTAAGATCTTCAATATTAAGTTCTCCCGCCATCAGCTTGTCCTCGCGTTCTTTAACCATCTTAAGGAGTTCCTGATTGTATATTTCCTTATATCCCGATTCATCAAGCATCTGGTCTTCATCGACAAATCCGAATTCCTTTATGATATCCAGGAGCATTTTCATCTGCATGAGTGTCTGGATACCTGTTGTGCTGTCGATGAACTGAGCTACACGTACTTCCACCTTTTTAAGGACCGATTCATCCACATTCTGATATTTATCACCCAGGATTGCTTTGACCATTACGGGTGCCATAATCTTTTCCCAGCCTTCCCTCAATGTTGAAATTGTTCCGTCATTATCGAAAATGGCATATCTGATCACAGGTTCGGAAGGCCATTTGTTAATTATCTCAATTTCAGTGCCGGCGAGGTATTGAGCCTGCCTGATATCTTCTGCGATGTCGGGGCGCCATGTATAATCCGGATCGGTTCCGATACTTAGAATCTCTTCGGGCGTTGCTGTACCTGTCTGGAACAGTTTCTGTACAGTCACCCCGGCTACAAGTGTCCCGGTTTCTCCTGCAATACCAGGAGGATACCCCGATGCAAGCGCTGCTGCAGCGCCCGCAAGATAACTGTCTCCTGCCCCCACAGTATCGACCCGCGATAATATCATCAATCCGGGGATCTCCGAGATCCCGTTATCATCGACCACAACAGAGCCCCTGCTTCCGCGGGTTATAAGAAGCGGCTTGTTATACCTTTTATATAAACGTTCCGCTGCATGGATCACTTCCTTCAGAGGTATTATATCATCAGGAGCCTTCCCAATCCTGCATAATCTGAGTGCTTCATTATCATTCATCTTTCTCCATGCACCAGTGTAGTAATCAGAATATATCCTGCTGTCGGCAATAAAGATCTTTTCAGGGAATAATCCGATCACTTCAACAAGCTTCTTTCTGAAATATTCCGTATGGATCCCGGACAGAACCTGCTGATTTATTATGATAAGGTCAACCTCGTTAGCCTGATCTTTAAGATTGGCTATGAGAAGATCGGCAGTCTCGCCTGACAGAAGGTTGAAATTGCCGAAATCAATACGGCTTTTTTCCTTATCCCCCACATAAGGTTTTATATAAACATGTGTCGACCAGTTCTGGTTCTGAATGAGCATATTGACGGTGGATATCCCTGCGGTTTTCATAATTTTTATCATCTCAACACCGAAAGGATCATTGCCGATAACCCCGAAAGCCCTGATATCCTTAACTTTCATTGCTGCAAGGTTATTTGCTACATTTCCCGCACCTCCGAGGGAATATTTCTGCTGTCTTACAGGCATTGTAGGTTCCCCTGTCTCGATTGAAATTTCACTTTTCGATTCATCAATGAACCAGTATGCATCAAGACAAAAGTC
>CAYPHL010000057.1:25080-28504 GCA_964410385.1 uncultured Rikenellaceae bacterium
AAATGTTCCTCGACAATCCTGCATATTGTATGATAAACAGGAAGTTGAAGTTCCTGTGCAGATGCTGTCGAATCTCCCGGAACATTAATAAGAATATCACAATATTCTTTAAGTTTTCCGCCTGTTTTACCTGTTATGCCAATAACTGTCATGTTCATGGCCCTGGCAGTGATACATGCGTCAAGAACATTGCGGGAATTGCCGGATGTGCTTATGCCAATGATCAGGTCTTTTTCAGTTCCATAGCCGATAACCTGCTGGGCGAATACCAGATCCGGATCAATATCATTACATAAAGCAGTTGTAAGTGCGGCGTGTGCTGAAAGCGATATTGCCGGTAATCCATGCTCCAGCTTCTCCCCAAGGTATTTACCACGTGTATCAGAAATTTCAGCCAGTCTCTCTTTGAAGCTTATATCCAGAGGCCTTTTCATCTCAAAGCTCTTCATAAGTTCACCGACAAGGTGATCGGAGTCAGCACTGCTTCCCCCGTTGCCGCAGATAAGCAATTTGCCTCCTGCTGTGAATGTCTTTATGATCATTCCGGCTGCCCCGCTGATATTATCCCGCAGTCCTGATAATTCAGGATGCCTGCTTATTAAATTATCCAAATGCGTTTTATTACTCATCACTTTGCAAAATTGGCTATTATAAAAATAGTGATTCTTTGTTTAATTTCGTGCCTTCGGATCTCAAAGGCAGTGACATTTTGATAATGAAATATCAAGGCCTAGATTTTCAATAAGTTAACAGTTCTTAATACGTTTGATAAGGTGAATGAATTTGATATAAAAGCGTCGGGCTGGGACCAGAATCCGATGCATTGGGAAAGATCTCTGGCTGTCGCCGGCCAGATAAGGGAGCATATACCTCTGACAAAAAGCATGACTGCTCTTGAATTTGGAGCAGGAACCGGAATAACAAGCTTTATCCTCAGGGATGATCTGAAAGAGATCACCCTCATGGATACATCCAGGGAAATGCTAAGGATGACAGATAACAAGATAAAGACATCAGGTGCTAAAAATCTCAGGACATTATTTTTTGATCTTGAAAAGGCACCTTACCTGGAAGCCTCCTTCGACCTGATAATCTGCCAGATGGTACTTCATCATATTAATAATACGGAAGAAATTATTTCAAGGTTTTATTCTATGCTTAATCACGGAGGCTTTCTGGCAATAGCTGACCTTTTTCCTGAGGATGGTTCCTTTCATGGGAAAGATTTCTCCGGGCATAAGGGATTCGATCCTGAGGAATTGTCAAAACTCTTAATCAGAGCTGGTTTTACGAATATCAGCTACCGTAACTGTTTTGTTATTGACAAACAAGTTTCTAATTCTGAGACTAAAAGCTTTGATGTTTTCCTGCTGATTGGACAGTATTCTACCAAATACCTGAAGGGGAAAAGCTGAAAAAGAAGGCCTGCTGTTCAGCTTTTTTACCCCGGCCCTAAAGGGAGAAAGCTGAAAAAAACAGCATCTATCCTTTAGTCATAAAGGGTGAAAACAAGAGGGTTTCATAAATCTGTCGAAGTAAAATTAATTTGATAAATTTGTATTTGCTGTAAACACTGCATCAAATAAATTTATATAAGATGGTAAAAAGAACATCATTAATTAATCTGGCTATATTTCTTTCTGCCGGATTGTGGTTGTCTTCAGTATCCGGGGGCGCCACGGTTTTGGCTCAGAATATTACCACACAGAATAATTACAGACCTTCATTGTTTTTCAGGGAAGACTGGAAAGAGATTCCTGCAGCAACTCCGGTTACTCAGAAGCATGTTTTAAACAGTGACTTGTTGTTGAATCTTTATGGTCCGGGTTGCGACAGTATTAAGAAGAGCCATCATGAAACCCCGGTCGATGATCCATACTATATCTGGTCAGGACTATGTCTGGGTAACTGGGCAGTCACATTGAAGCATAAGAAAGCTTTTGTTGATCTGAGCAGTTATTCAAAAATTGTCTGGCGGTCAAAGCAGACTGGGTTCAGAGAGCTGCACATTATTTTAAAACTTGCTGATGGGACGTGGCTTGTAAGTGACCAGTGCGACGGAGCATCAAAGGACTGGCGGATCCGGGAATTCAACCTTGCAGATGTTACCTGGTACAGCCTGGATATAAATAGTGTCGTTGAAGGACTACCTGTAAAGGGACCTGATCTTTCCAGGGTAGATGAAATAGGATTTTCTGATTTGATGAGAGGAGGTCAAAGCAATGCCTGTTCACGGCTTGACTGGATTGAAGTATATGGTAAACCTGTTAGAAGATGAAAAGGTTAAAATTTCCTGTTTTCTCCGGAATATGAAACCATAACTAATGACAATACTGCACGTACGCTCTCTCAGCTAACGTACCGTAAGGGTTTTGAAGTCACCAAAGAAGTATAACGCAGTAGTTTTTTCTGTGAGAAAACGGTCTGACAGGTGATGAACATTTCTAAAGTTCTGTTGTTATAAATGATTGTTTAACATTTAATTTATACTAACTTTAATGAAAAAGAACATTTTTATATTATCAGCATTTGTAATAATCCTTTTAATCCTTCCTTCGGTAAAGGCAAAATCTCAGTTTGGAATCGATGTTGAATCAGGTTATGTTACAACCGGTTACAATGATATCCGGATTCCCGGGGATGGCGGAACATTTTTCTCGTTGAGTGAGGAACTTAAAGCCCAGGACAAAGTATACTTACGTTTACGTTTAAATTACAAACCGGGCGAACGTCATACAATATCTCTGTTATATGCTCCGCTTACAGTCTTGTCGGATGGAAGTGTAAGCAGGGACATTCTTTATGAGGGTGTCACTTTTCCGGCAAACAGCAATATAGAAGCTTCATATAAGTTCAATTCCTACAGGATAACCTACCGTTATGATATTGTCAGGAAACCAAAGCTGGACTTCGGCCTTGGATTTACAGCAAAGATAAGAGATGCCAAAATTGACCTTACATCCGGGGAACTTTACAGTGAGAAGATAAATGTAGGATTTGTCCCGATAATAAACTTCAGACTACATTATAAGCCTTATGAGAAGCTCGGACTGTTGTTTGAAGGAGATGCACTTGCCGCACCTCAGGGCAGGGCAGAGGATGTTTCGCTTGCCGCGACTTACAAAGTTTCTGATCATTTCCTTTTAAGAGCCGGTTACAGGATCCTCGAAGGAGGTGCAGATAATGACGAGGTTTATACATTCTCACTGTTCCATTACGGAGCCGTAGGGTTAACTGTTGCTTTTTAAACAACTGGTTAGAGGAACGATTTGCCGGGGTAGAATCCGGAACAGGTTTTGAGTGAATTTCTGAGTTATCGTAAAGGATTGCTTCGTCCCGGGTGTATTACTGTAATTCTTTCTGGATATTTTTACCGGGACTCGCAATGACGGTAACACGATGTGAAATTGTGGTGATCAGGGGC
>CAYPHL010000058.1:0-28261 GCA_964410385.1 uncultured Rikenellaceae bacterium
TCCATGGATTGACTGAAAGCACAACCGATGACTGGATCCATCCTGCTGTTACACAGAACATAGGAAAAACACGGAATTCAGGATTTGAAATTTCAATCAATTCAAGAAATGTAGTTCAGCAAAAATTCCAGTGGATGACCAACGGGAACATTTCATTCAACAAAAATGAAATTGTTTCACTTTACGGCATTAAAGATCCGGTAACAGGAAAGGAAATGGATGATATCGCAAACAACTGGTTCATTGGTAAGCCCGTGCGGGTGAATTACGATTATGTATGGGATGGAATCTGGCAGCTTGGAGAGGAATCTGCTGCAGCTGTTTATAATTCACAGCCCGGATACGTCAAATTGAAAGACCTTAACGGGGACCAGAAGATTGATGCTAATAATGATCGTCAGATCATTGGTCAGTTAGACCCGAAAATGTTATGGGGATTGACAAACACACTTATATATGGTAACTTTTCATTCAGCTTCTTTTTCCATGGTGTCACCGGAGTTACCGCACATAACGACAGGATGACTGACAGTGTCCAGGACGATCTTCGCTACAATACGATTAAAAAGGACTGGTGGACACCGACCAATCCAAGTACCACCTGGTATATGAACAAAAAGATGGCCAATGAGATGGCAGGACACGGTGCAACTCTGTATGAAAGCACGGATTTCATAAGGCTGAAGGATATCTCCCTTGCCTATGACCTTCCTAAGAACGCCATAAGCAGGATAGGCCTGAACAACGTAAAGGTTTATGTCTCCGGACGTAATCTTCTCACTTTTACCCAATGGAGCGGGCTGGATCCTGAACTGACAGATCAGGATTCCCAGAGGAATATTCCAATGCAGAAAGAGTTTATATTCGGCCTGAACTTTGGATTTTAGAATGTGATAACATTAAAATCAAACATTATGAAAATATTAAACTATATTATCAGTGTTGTGCTGGTGATCATTTTACTGGCAGGCTGTTCAAAAGATGTCCTTGAGGAAAATCCACCCAACATTCTTTCAGGTCCGACTATACTCAAGGACTATAATGGATTTGAAGCAGCGATGAATGGACTTTACTTCCTGGCAAGGTATGCCAGGTGGCAATCTGAAAAACTTGAAAATGCGCTTAACGGGGTTGATAACATGACCAGTAATGCCAGACGAAGTGATATTTTCTGGATGTGGACCACATCCAACAATCCTTCTGATGACGACCTGTTGGAGACCTGGCAGTGGTTATACGAGATAGTTAATGCCGCCAATACAATTATTTACTATGCAGATCAGGATATCGACTGGAGAGGCGGTCCGGATACCCCTGAGAACAATAAGCTCAGAGTTATTGCAGAAGCCCGTGCCATAAGGGGATGGGCATACAGGAGGCTCGCCTACTCATGGGGCGATGTACCACTGGTACTCTCAATGCCTCAGGGTATAAAGACCGACTGGGAACGTACTCCTGTCGCTGAAGTCAGAAAAGCTATTATCAGTGATTATAAATTCGGCCAGCAGTATGTTCCGACAGAGGCTTCATTGCAGGGCAGGATAACAAAAGGCGCTGTTCAGACCCTTCTGGCTGAAATGTATCTGACGGTAGGTAAACCCGACAGTGCCCTTTACTGGTGCAACCAGGTAATTAACAATCCTGCATATGCACTTACTACTGCCAGGTATGGCGTACAACTGAGTGATCCGACCGGAAGCGCTTTCGGCGATATGTTCAAGGAAGGAAACCAGAACAGGGAACAGGGCAATAAAGAAGCACTCTGGGTTTTCCAGTTCGAGCTGTACAACAGTATTGACGAGCAGGGTCATCAATTGTCGCGCTCCACGGTAGGCACCTACAATAGCTGGAAGGTTAAGGGAACTGATGGTAAAGAAGTTGCTCCATTCCAGTATACTTTTGAAAGAGGTGGCAGAGGTAAATCATATTTTGCCCCGACAAAATGGTGGTTCGACAGCTATGAAAAAAAGGATGACAGGGCCCAGAACTACATACTGCGTACATCCTTCAGGCTTCAGACTCAAGAAGAAAATAACAGAGGATACGAGGGTGTAAAACCATTACCGGCTGATAAGCTGCCGGCTGGCTATAACTACGGAGACACTATCTGGCTCAAATGGGATCAGGAAATTACAGCGACAAGATTTAAAGTCAATGACTGGCCTTATTCAAGAAAAGGAGAGGGAACCAGCACAATAGATGTGCAGGCAGACTTTGCATGGACTGATCAGATCTATATCAGACTGGCTGATACCTATCTGCTCAGAGCTGAAGCACAAATGAAACTTGGTCACCTGAATGAGGCAATGGCAGATATAAATGTAATACGGGGAAGGTCACATGCAACACTGGTTACCGATCCCAGTACCATTACCATTGATTATATTCTCGATGAACGCTCACGTGAGCTGTTCATTGAAGAGGAGCGCAGGATGACATTACTCAGGACCCGTAAATGGTATGAGAGAACAAAAGCGCATAACTTCTTCGGAGGAGAAAAGATCACCCTGCGTGATACAATCTTCCCGATACCGCAGGACGTAATCGATACTAATCTGACCAAAGAATTTCCACAGAACCCGGGATATTAACCATTGAAATTATCCCTGCACCACAACCTGCCTCTCATCTACGGGAGGCAGGTTTATAATTGAAAAATAAAAGCCCTGATCAGGAATCGAGAATTAAATGTTTTATTCTGATCTTTATAACCGACAGGAAAATTACCTTTATCAAAAAAGATCTTAATGAAACAGGCAGTAATGATTTCTCCCGGAATTATTGAATACCGGGAGATCCCCATTCCGGAACAGATATCGGGGAAGGAAGTACTTCTCAGAATTAAAAAGATCGGCATCTGCGGATCGGATGTCCATGTATATAAAGGTCATCATCCTGCAACACCATATCCGGTTGTTCAGGGACATGAATTTTCAGCGACTGTCGAAGCTGTTGGTGATGAAGTCATCAAAATAAAGCCTGGGATGAGGGTCACAGCCAGACCACAGATTGTTTGCGGAGAATGCAATCCCTGTAAAAGAGGACAGTATAATGTCTGCCAGAATCTTAAGGTTCAGGGTTTTCAGGCTCCGGGCGTTGCACAGGAACTATTTGTAACTCATGAAAACCTGGTTGTCCCCTTCCCTGAGAACATGTCATTTGAACAGGGCGCACTGATCGAACCTGCTGCTGTCGCTGCTCATGCCACAGGCAGGATCCGTAACCTGAAAGGTAAGAATGTGGTCATTTCCGGATCAGGAACCATTGGCAACCTGGTTGCACAGTTCGCCAAAGCAAGAGGCGCGGCTAAAGTACTTATAACAGATAAAAGCGATTACCGGCTGAATATCGCTGCCGGATGCGGAATTGAAGGAAGATTGAATGTAAACACCGGGTCCTTTAAGGATGATTTAAAATCTTATTTCGGTGATGAAGGTTTCCAGACAGGATTTGAGGCTGCAGGTGCCGAAACCTCCCTGGATTCCCTGATGAAATATATTGAGAAAGGCGGAGATATTGTAATTCTGGGAGTTTACAGCAGAAATCCGGTCGTTAATATGTTCTACCTTGGAGAACATGAACTGAATGTCCTTGGTTCTCTGATGTACCTTCACGAAGATTATGAAAAAGCAGTGGAAATGATATCCTCGGGAAAAATAATTACCGGGCCTCTTATTTCCGCAAGCTTTCCTTTAAATCAGTATCAGGAAGCTTATAAATTCATCCTGGAAAAAGGAGAAAAGAGTATGAAAGTAATGATAGATCTTTAAAATTTCAAATGAAAGTTCTCCGCACTATCATCAGAAGTTCAGTATTTTTATCGGTGCTGACATTTTCAATTTGCATCTTTTCCTGTAATTCTGGTCGTGGAAAAGAAAATGCAACGTTAGAAATTACCGACACTTCATCACTTACAAAATCTTTGAGAGATCTGTCGGAAATAAAGGTCGGTTACAGCACTCCTTCACTGAATGCCCCTTTTTATGTTGTACTTGCAAAATCGATCAAAAAGTACACGGAAAGTTCCGGCATGAAATTTTTTTCTACCGATGGCCAGGATGATATCATTAAACAGATAACTTCAATTGAAGATCTGATAGCTGCAGGAGTAAATATCCTTATCCTGAATCCGCTTGATCATAAGGCAATGGTCCCTGCCGTTAACGCTGCCGTAAAATCGGGTGTACCGGTATTTATAGTCGATAGCGCCATTGATCCTGAGGCAGATTACATTACTTCAGTTCAGGCAAACAATGAGGGTAACGGGGAATTGATTGGAGAATGGTTAGTCAAGAAGATGGGCAGGACCAGAATAAGAGCTGCACTTATAAGCGGCAGTCAGGGTAATCCTGTCGGCAGGGAAAAAAGGCTTGGATTTATCCGTGGCTTTTGTGAAACCCAGTTAATGACCCAGGGAAATGTCGATCTTTCTATCGTGTCGCAGGGCTGGGGTAACTGGACCAACAACGGAGGATTGAAAGCTATGGAGGACATACTGGTTGCACATCCTGATATCAACCTGCTGGTGGCAGAAAATGATGCCATGGCGATGGGAGCTATGAAAGCAATTGAAGAAGCCGGTAAAGCTGCAAATATCACAATAGCCGGATTTGACGGACAAAAGGAAGCATATGAACTGATTAAGCAGGGGAAATTCGGTGCTACTGCACTTAACAGTCCGGATGAACTGGCCAGACTGGTTGTTGATGCAGTTATCAGGTATCTGAACGGCACAAAACAGATTGACAAAATAATCTATACTCCGGCCGTTCTTATCACAAAGGACAATGTTGACAAGTACTATGATCCTGGTGCAATTTTCTGATTCTTAAAAACTTCACGGTGTACAGGGTTGAATTAAGAAACATCTCCAAATCATTTGGTGGGATAACTGCGTTGAAAAACGTGACATTTAAAGTCCTCCCTGGTGAGATCCATGCTCTTGCCGGAGAAAACGGTGCAGGGAAATCCACACTTGTAAAGATCCTTTCAGGAGCCCACACAAAGGACAGCGGTCAGATTCTAATCGACGGGGCTGAAGTTCTGATAAGGAATACACATGACAGCAAAAAATATGGCATAGGAATTATCTATCAGGAATTCTCAATTGTTCCGGAATTATCAGTTGCTGAAAATATATTTCTGAATCAGCTGGGAAGTAACTTCCGGATGAGATGGAGAGAATTGAGAAAGAGAGCAGAAGAGCTTATCAACAGCATCGGATTCAGCATTAATCCATCTCTGAAAGCCGGTGATCTGAGCATTGCACAACAGCAGATTGTCGAAATAGCCAAGGCATTATCTGAGAAAGTAAGAGTACTGATCCTCGATGAACCTTCTGCAGTCCTGGGCCCCCGGGAGGTTCAGAAATTATTTGATACACTTTTAAAGCTTAAGAAAGATGGTGTTGCTATAATATATATTTCTCATCACCTCAGTGAGATATTCCAAGTCGCCGACAGGATAACTGTACTGAAAGACGGATCAATCGCTGGAAGTATGCCGGCTAATGAAACCGACAGGGAATCAATAATTAAAATGATGCTTGGAAGATCCCTGGATACAATGTACCCGACACACAAACCTTATA
Source organism: uncultured Rikenellaceae bacterium (assembly GCA_964410385.1). Lineage (GTDB taxonomy): Bacteria > Bacteroidota > Bacteroidia > Bacteroidales > VadinHA17 > LD21. Next base: position 5,591 of record CAYPHL010000058.1, read on the forward strand.
AAGGTGAAGAGGTATTAAAAATTGAAAATATTTCAGCCGGCGATAAAATTCACGGGATATCATTTGATTTAAAAGCAGGAGAAATAGTGGGTATTGCGGGTCTTGTCGGCAGCGGTCGCACTGAAACAGCGAGAGCAATCTTTGGGGCTGATAAGATCAGGTCAGGAAAGATCCTGCTTGAGGGTATCGAGTTGCGGCACAGATCTCCACGCCTTTCTGTAAAGTCGGGAATAGGAATGGTTCCTGAAGACAGAAAACAACAGGGAATTGTAATGCCATTAAATGTCAGGGAAAATATAAGCCTGACGAACTATAAAAGCATTTCCGGAATTCTTGGTTTTATTAATTTAAAAAGGGAAAACGCAAATGTAATCGGACTGATCAGAAAGCTGTCAATCAAAGCTGAAAGTGAAAATCAGGACACTTCCAGCCTGAGCGGAGGTAATCAGCAAAAAGTTGCACTGGCTAAATGGATTAACCGCGATTGCAGGGTTCTGATAATTGATGAACCAACAAGGGGCATTGATATCGGGGCAAAGGCAGAGATAAATAATCTGATCTGTGAACTGGCAGAAAAAGGGGTGGCATTAATTGTTATTTCCTCTGAAACCCAGGAATTAACAGGTATCTGCGACCGCATAATAGTAATGAGAAAAGGTAAGATAAGAAGTATATTAACAAAAAAGGATTTTTCGGAAGAGGATATACTCCGTTTAATGATTCTTGACTGATCCCGGATTAAAAGTTTGAAATGAATAATAAAATCAGCTCCGGAAGAGTTCTGCAATTAATTGCAAAGCATAACACCATGATGATCTTCGTCGTTATGCTTGCGGTTTCTGCAATTGTTTCCGATGTATTTTTTACAACCTCGAATTTATTCAACCTCATAAGACAGGTTACCCCCGTAGGTATCATCAGTATGGGTATGCTTCTTGTAATCCTGACAGGAGGAATAGATCTTTCGGTAGGCTCAATAGTGGCAATGACAGGTGTGCTGTGCGCAATGTTTACTTCGACAATGAGCATATCTTCTGCGATAATTCTTTCACTTGTTTGCGGTATCCTGACCGGGAGCATATCAGGGTATCTGGTTTCGGTTCATAGAATGGCTCCGTTTATTGCAACTCTTGCTCTTATGTCAATTGTCAGAGGGGCAGGATTTATTTTTTCAAAAGGAGCTCCCGTAATGGTGAGTGATAATGCTTCGGCATTAACAGAATTTGGAAGCGGAAGCTTTTTAGGTTTCCCTGACCCTGCATACATAATGGTCCTTATATTTATTCTTACAGCTGTTATTCTGAAATATAATGTATTTGGAAGGATCATTATAGCAATAGGGAGTAATGAAGAGGCGGTTCGTCTTTCCGGTATAAAAGTAGCTGCATATAAATTCAGTGTTTATGTAATCTGCGGAGGCCTATCTGCACTTGCCGGCATAATTACAACAGCCAGGACATCCGTCGGCTCTCCTGTGATGGGTGCCGGTATGGAACTTGATGTCATTGCCACTGTTGTGATCGGAGGAGCAAGTCTGAGCGGAGGAAAGGGATCTGCTGTTAATACCTTTCTGGGTGTGCTTATACTTGGGATGATCGGAAACATCATGAACCTGATGAATATTCCTGCTTACAGCCAGCAGATTATCAAAGGACTGATAATAATTATTGCAGTGATGCTGCAGAGAGTCAGGATTATACAAAAATAACTGATGATTTCGATGAGGAACCTTATAAAATTAAATTCTGCCGGTCTCAACCGCCTTCCCGCAGAGCTAAATGTCCCGGCTTATGACAGGTCCCGTATTAAAACCGGAATCATTCATATCGGCCCGGGGGCATTCCACAGATCTCACCAGGCATACTTCACCCATCAGGTCCTTCAGCAGAACAGATCAAAAGACTGGGGTATATGTGTGATCGGTTTACTTGAATCTGATAAAAAAATAATCGATACACTTAAAGAACAGGATGGCCTTTATACTCTTGTCACTGCTGAACAGGATGGAAGTATCAAAGCTATGATCATAGGATCAGTTGTTGAGTATCTCCGGGCTCCTGATGATTGTAATGCAATTATCGGAAAGATAGCCGATCCTGATATCAGAATGATTACTCTTACAATTACCGAAGGAGGTTACAATTTCGATTCAAATAATGGTGAATTCAGGATAAATGATCCATCAATTCAATATGATATCTCACATCCGGATGAGCCACGGACGGTTTTCGGATATATTACCAGGGGACTAAAACTTCGAAAAGATAAAGGGATACAAGGGCTTACAATTCAATCTTGTGATAATATCCAGAAAAATGGCGAGCTCCTGAAGAAGATGCTGCTGTCATACATCAGGGAAGCCGAGCCTGCACTGGAAGACTGGATTAGTAGCTATGTTACTTTCCCAAACAGCATGGTTGACAGAATAACCCCCAGGACAACTCAGACGTATATTGACAGGATAAGATCGGTTTATGGCATTGAAGACAAGTGGCCGGTAGTCTGTGAACCTTTCATTCAATGGATTACTGAGGATAGATATTCAAACGGCAGACCTGAATGGGAATCTGCCGGGGTTAAGTTTGTAAATGATGTTGCACCATATGAAAAAATGAAGATCCGTTTGCTGAACGCAGGTCATTCATTGCTTGGATTTACAGGAGCCCTTTACGGATATACATATATCCATGAAACTGTTAACAACAAATTATTTGCAGACCTTCTCAGAAAATTTATGGATACGGAAGTAACACCTGTTCTTGATGAAGTTCCCGGTATTGACCTCGATAAATATAAAGATAACCTTATTGAAAGGTTTGGCAATCAGAATATCAGGGATCAGGTAGCCCGTATCTGCCTCCAGAGCTCTGCCAAGATCCCGAAGTTTCTCATTCCGACGATAAGGGATCAGTTATCTGCCGGAGGTCCTGTGATGATTTCAGCATTGATAACAGCAGCATGGTGCAGATATGCCGAAGGGATTGATGAGCCTGGGAAAAGATATGAGGTTGAGGACGACATGAAAGATATACTAATTGAAAAAGCATTTCTCTCCCGCAGAGATAATCTGGCATTCCTCAGGATAGAATCAATTTTCGGAGATCTGATCAACTCAGAACCTTTCACTGAAGCATACACATTTTCTCTTAATAGCATCTACAGCATAGGAATTGCTGAAACAATAAAAAATATTTTAAAAATCAACAAATAAGTGCAAAATGGATACTGATACAAAAAATAAAAAAATCAATAAGGAAAGAAAAGTATCCGGGAAAAAATTAATGACCATTCTGACTATAACTGTAATAACCTTGCTTACAGCAGCCGTTATAATGCTGGTAATTAAGCGGGCCGGGATGAGAGCAGAACAGATAATTCTGAATTCCATACCGGGTGCAGCTGCCAAGGCTGAAACTCTTCCTGTACCTCAGGGAGCAGAAGATGACGCTGCCGATGATCCGGCAATCTGGATTAACTATTCATATCCCGATTCATCGAGGATAATCGGAACAGATAAGCAGGGAGGACTGGCCGTTTATGATTTACAGGGCAATCAGCTGTTTTATTACCCCGACGGACTTATGAATAATGCCGATATCAGGTATGGATTTGTCCTTAACGGAGATACGACCGATATCATGGCAGTAAGCAACCGCACCGACAATACAATAAGTCTATACCGTATCAATAAGAATGGTTCTCTCGTAAAGATCCATAAGCGTCAGATAATATCAGAACTGGAGGACGAGGTATACGGACTCTGTATGTATAAAAGCCCGGCATCCGGAATATTTTATGTTTTCATGAATAATAAATTCGGGGTGATAGAACAATGGGAACTCTTTCAGGATGCGGATAAAATCGACGGAAAAATTGTCCGTAAATTAAAAGTACCAACGCAGGTGGAAGGCATGACAGCCGACGATGAAATGGCTTTATTGTATGTAGGTGAAGAGGACGCGGGTATTTGGAAATTTATGGCGGAACCTGACGCTGAGGGAACAGGAACTATTCTGGCGAACAGCAGTGAGAAGGAGAATAAGTACATTAAATATGATATTGAAGGTATGGCTGTTTTTACCTTGCAGGATGGAAAGGGTTATCTTATAGTTTCATCCCAGGGTAACGACACCTACGCTGTTTTCAGGCGTGAGGGATCGAATGAATATCTCGGCAGTTTCCGGATAACTGACGGAACGGTTGATGGAGTTCAGATAACGGACGGACTAGATTTGACAAGTCAATCCCTGGGAATACTTTTCCCCGGTGGTTTGATGGTTGCCCAGGACGGGACTAATATGGAAGGTAATAAACAGGCTGCACAAAACTTCAAGCTTATAAAATGGGAATCAATAGCATCCTTATTCTCCCCTCCCCTGCTTTTAAAATAGTTAATTAACGTTTTAATTCAATCCCTTTGTGAATCCTTCGTGTAACCCTTTGTGCGCCTTTGGGGTTAATAATTTTTAATCCACGAGGAACACAAAGGTCATCTATAAGGAATACAAAGGAATTCAATAAATTAAGTAAATTTTTAAATTAACAGATTAGAATAAAATCAAACCCGGATTATGAGAACAAAACTTTTACTATCGCTTTTCAGTATTCTGCTCTGCCTTTCCTGCACTCAGAAACAAAAATCAATAACAAATGAGAACGGCCGGATTATCAAGGTACCGTCAGAAATCTCATCAATAGCAGAAGCTGTAAGAAATTCATCTGACGGAGACTGGATAATCCTGGCTCCGGGGAAATACTCTGAAATGAAAATTGATGTCGGCAAATCCGTTGCTATTTCCTCTGAATGGAAACTCACCGGCGACAGTACTAAAATCAATGAAACCATAATTGATTCGCAGGATTCAATTCTTTTCAACATTATGAAGGATGGTGTTGAGATAAGCGGTCTCAGGATCATCAACGGAGATCACCCGCTTAATATAATGGCAAGAGCAACCATAAAAAACAATCTTTTCTCAGGTAATCTTGACGCCATGAGCTTTGAAGGTTCGGGTGGAGGATATGTGGGTTATAATTTTGTCGAAAATGACAGAGACGACGGAATCGATCTGGATATCAGACTGGGCGGAAACAACCATGGAACCGATATCGTGATCGAACACAATACAATCATTGACAGCAACGATGACGGAATAGAAATAAGACTGTATGATTATCCCGGTCAGAATATTCATTACACACTCCGGAATAACAAGATCATAAGCAGCAATAATGCAGGCATCCAGATAATATCCTATGATATTTTCACAGGGAAAACCTTCGATATCCACCATAATATAATAACTCAGTGTAAAGTAGGACTGGGCTGTATGGAAGGCACAAATACAAGGGAAAACATTGCTGGTGCCACTACAATGGACGAGCTTATCTGCTTGTACAATAATACACTGGTCGACAACCAGATGGGAGCTACCGGTGGAAATAACCTTATTGCTTTGAATAACCTTGTAATGGGAAATACCCAGGGTGGATTCAAGAAATTCGGGAAGAATTCGGCGGCCATAAACAACCTGTTCTTTTCCAACGGAGCCGAAGATCTCGTCGAATTTAATGAAGCGGTGATAAAAGAAGGAAATATCTTCTCAGCTGATCCATACATTGATAACATCACTTTTAAACCGGCCTCCAACAGTCAATGTATTGATGCCGGAAAACAAAATTTTGTTCTGAATGGCAGGACCTTGATTAATGTTGATTCAAAATATATATCAGGTTCTGCTCCCGATATAGGTGCTGTGGAAAATATTAAAAACTGATAAATCTTGTGTGATACTTAATTTTACTATTTACTTATTAAAAACTTACACGGAGATCCACAGAGACCCACAGAGTTCCACAGAGATTAATTTTTTACCTCTGTGTAACTCTGTGATATCTCTGTGTAACTCTGTGTAAATTTCTTTAATTGAAAGTTATTCTTTTAATGATCCAGTATCTGTGATGGATGTTGACTTTATTATAAAAAAAATTTATAAATTTTTCATATTACACATTACTTTAATGAGAAACCATAAATTATTTAAGATCATTTATTATTGTCTGCTTTTAAATTCTATTCCGATATTTGCAGTACCGGTTTTGTCATCTTCCCAGAAACCTGAAAACCCCTATAAAGGTATTAGTATTGATAATAAGGGACTTACAAGGATTGTATCATCTGAAGATATGGTTCTTGTTTCATCACTCAGGAAACCTGAAACTCTTCCTCAGACTGACGATCCGGTGAAGTGGAAAATAGTGAGTGAAAGTAGGAATGATAAATTCCTTTTCGGATTAAACGGGAAACTTGATCTTACAATATATTTAACAAATACCGGTGAGATCCGGGATGAGAGATGGATCTCGGATGACGGTACTCTTGTTGCATTCAGACAGTCAGTTATAAATAAAACAAGGAAAAGGATCCTTCTGAATTCAATATACCCTCTGTATGTTACAGGTAATGAATCCCTTAAATTTGGAAATGTTTCGGACTGGAGAATCCTGAAGCAATTCAGGCATAAAAATGATCTTCCTGCAGTCTATTCCCCGGTATCTTTAAGAACGGAAAATATTTCTGATGTTGAGGCAGTAAAGGCATTTTCAAAAGCGGATCAGAACTGCGATCCTTTCATGATAATAAACAACAATAATGGTAAGGGACGAAATCTGTTGATAGGGTATCAAACCGCCAGCCTGCATCTGGCAGATATTATGATTTCAATCAGCAACGACCCCGAATTGAATGAAATTTCTGCCAATTGTGATTTTGAAGGAGTTGAAGTGCCTGTCAACGGAATCAGGACGAGCCAGTGGATCATTTTATCAGAAGGTGATGATCCTCACATACTGATAAGCGATTATTCGCGGAGAATGAGAGAATTTCACAATAGCGACAAACCCGGCAGAGACGCTCTTTCGGTTTATTGCACATGGTATTATCATGCGGATAATTATAATGAAAAAATATTTGATGCTGATATAGAAGTATTTAAGAAGGATCATCTGCCTTTTGATGTCTTTCTGATAGATGAATGCTGGGATATGAACAAATGGGGGGATTTTGAGGTTAATGAGAGTTTTCCAAACGGTATGAAACGTGTGGCTCAGCAAATAAATTCTGCGGGGTATCTTCCCGGGATATGGCTGGCGCCTTTCCTCGCGGACCACGAGAGTAATCTGGTAAAGAATCATCCTGAATGGCTTCTTAAGGACAGCAAAGGGGAATTATGCACTTTCTTTATGAACGAACGGGATCATCTTATTCTTGATCTGACTTTTCCGGGTGTATGTGAATATCTTGAGGATCAGTTCAGGAAACTGGCATTTGACTGGGGTTTCAGATATTTCAAATTCGATTTCATGAGGTCTGTTTTTATTGACACAGATCAGCAGTTCTTTGATAAAACGGCAACGTCGCTTGAAGCTTACCGTAAAGGACTGGAAGCAATAAGGCGGGGAGTGGGTAAAGATGCCTATATCTCAGTGTGTGGCGGTCATTACGGGGCTTCCCTCGGAATTGCCGATTCACAGCGTTCAGGAAGTGATGTCAAATCTTTCTGGAATGAAAAAGAACTGCCAAAATACAGACAAAATATCCTGCGTACCTGGATGGCTGATCTCTGGCATGTCGATCCGGATGCCATGATGGTCCGGCGACAGGAAACAACGCTTCCTAACGACAGACGAAATCTTACCTCCGGCCTGTTCAGCAACGGAGAAGCTTTTACAAATACCCTTAACCAGTTCCTTGGCGGAAACCTTATAACTTTTACTGAGGATTTTGCAATTATTGATGAAGACAGGAAAATGCTCTACAAACATGTCATACCATCAGCAAATGAAGCATCAACGCCTGTCGATATTTTTAATCCCGCTATTCCTGAAATAATGCTTACCGGAATTACTCCAGTATGCAATAAACTTGAAAAATGGAATATGCTTTCAATTGTGAACTGGTCAAATCAGCCAAAAAACTATGAAATACCTCTTGACACAAAAATCACCGGCGATCTTATGGGAGAGAAATTCCTTGTTTTCGATTTTCAGACTCAAAAGATCACAAGCCTGCTTTCAAAGGGGGAAATGATAAGAACCGGTTCAATAGAAGGCCACAATAGCATGCTGGTGAAGATAGTTCCGTGGGATGGAAGTTCACCACTTTTTATCGGTACTGACCTGAATTTTACATGCGGAGGTCTGGAGATTGCTGATATCAATATTGAGAACGGAAGAATAAGCGGACGAATTGATACCCCCTGGCATATTCCTGTAAAACTTTCCTTCTGGATACCGGTGAATGGTTCTTTTCAGATGGCACAGCTGGAAATTTCACCTGGTCAGAGAAACTTCTATCTGGATTATTAATAAATGGTTCAATACCCTCAGGCAATTTTAAGGTAACCTTTAGACACAGGGCACTTCACAGGTTCAGGTTTCAGGCTTTCATCCGTTACTTATTGTCCTTCAGACACCTTACCGAGAAACCTATTCTTTTCAGGTTATCAAAACGGAATATTGTACTCTCTTCATGGAAAACGAACCTGAAGAAAACCCTTTCAGGGTTAAGCTGCGTTGAAGACCACCAGTAGGCCCCGAAACCCAGATCGCGGAAGTTTCCATCATAATATCTGAGGCCTCCGGGAAGGGCATTGAAATTACTCATGTTTGAAGCGCCTGTATTCGGTCTCACCCAGCGGGATGTTCCGGCCTCTTTCATCCTGCCTCCTGCAACATCCGCTCCACCGAGGGAAGCTGCCAGGATATCCCATTCCGCATCAGACGGCACATGCCATCCGGCAGGGCATAATTTCCCAGTTCCGGTGGTGTATCCGTTATATAACGCACCATAGGATTTTTTATATACTTCTTCATCATTATTATACCAGCAGAATGAGGGTGAAGATAATGAAGTCCATATTAAGGAATCAGTCACTAGGCGAATTACCTTACCATCATTATACCTCGTAACTGCAAGGTTTTCTGCCATCCATGTCTGAGTTCCTATTATGACAGTTTTATATTCATTTCCGTCAATATCTGTTAATGTACCGAATCCGGGAGTTTCAAATGAAATGATTTCACCATAGATCGTATCAGAGACGGTTATTGCAAAAGCACGGGCAAAATATTCCGTTCCCGGACGCAAACCTGAGATTGTAATAAAAAAATCTCCAGGGCCTCCCCCGCTTTTTTCATTTTTATCCCCGGGTGATGGTGTTGGATCTGTGCTCCAGCAAATACCTCTGGATACAACAATACCTGGTTTTGTTGCATCAACCTTTCCGCCTGTAACAGCACCGGATTGAGTTAAATTTCTTACCTCAAGTGTAGAGACGGAAATTTGTTCCGGCGTATTTCTGCATGCAATGACCAATAACAGAAGGCAAATACAAACCAAATTCGAGACACGTATATGAAGGATTTGTTTCATTTTTTATGGATCCTATCTTTTTCGCATGGAATTAATGGACAATATCTGTTCCACAATAATTCTGTTTCCGGCTATGACCGGAAAATTCTCTTTTATAAGGTCCTTACCTATTGAAAAATGAATATCGTTCCCATTGATATTTTTCATTACTCCGCCGGCTTCGGAAATTATTAATCCGAGGCCCGAGATATCCCAGACCTTCGTGAAAAGATTCAATACCCCGCCGAATTTCCCTTCTGCAACATACAGGAAATCGACAAGCGAATTTGTTGATCTGATATTTCTGGAATGCTGTGCAATAAATTTATAGGTCTCGAGACCTCTGTTCAGAAAATCCTGATCTTCGGTATAATCAACGCAAAATGCAAATAATGAATCCTTCAGGGATTTATCTGCCGGTAATGAAAAAGGACTGTCATTTTTTACGGCACCTTTACCCTTTTCAGCAAAATACAGATCCCCGGTTAGGGGAAGATATGCTCCTGCCATTTCCGGCTGATTTCCTCTGAAAAGTGTGATCAGCACTCCGAACCATGGGATCCCTGATGCAAAATTTGATGTACCGTCGAGAGGATCAGTTATCCATGTATATTCCGACTTGTTATCAATTAAACCACACTCTTCCGACAGGATATTATGTGAAGGAAATTCTGATCTTATAATATCGACTATCAGCTTCTCGCTTCCAAGATCTGCTTCAGTAACAATACTGCTTTGTGACTCTTTTTGTATGGCAGTAACAGGATTATCAAAATAACCCAGTAATAACGAACCTGCATCTCTCAAAGCTAATATTAAAATATCTTCCATATTATTTCACATTAAAGAGCCTTTTAATCTCTTTTGATAAATTTCCTTTTGTCGCCCTTATGGTGATCATGTTCCTTTCAGCAGAAAGTCCGAACTGCTCCAGGAACAACCCATACGGGTTTACAGGAATTTCCTGTCCGTTTATTACAATTTCAGTCCCCGGCTCCGTCCAGCCAAATACTTCAACAGATGAACGGGTTGTCATTGAAGATAATTCCGGAGGATTGGTCTGGATATAGATCCCGGGCGACTCTTTAAAATCCAGGATCTCATTAATAAGCTGAAGCTTTGCATCATATACATCCTGAGGGTTATCCGTACGGTCGGAAAATGATCTGATCACCCTCGCTGAAATTTCTTTTCCCCGTCTGGAAGGATCAATCCAGTCAAAACGAGAGCCAAGTGAATCTTTAAGTTCCCTGATCTCATTTTCCAGCATCCACATATATTCATAATCCTGAAGCCCGTTCCGCATCTGCTCCCATCTCATTGAATTCAGGATACCGTCTTTAACCGGATAGACATGCCAGCCGTCGCCGATATGCATGCCGGTCTGTTCATAGGGACTCTCCTTCTCCCACTGGTTCCATCCCCAGTGAAGATAGCCGGTCGCACCGTATCTGTAATTAAGCCAGTGCATAATTCTCGAATCGGAAAGAGGCATATCGATTGTTTTATTAGGGAAGAGACTGCCCTGGTAAATCCCGACAGTATAAAACCATAATTCATTGCCCTTTTCTGCCCATTCCTTATAGTTATCGTACCAGGTGGCAAAGTGATCCAGCTTGGGAACTGCAATTTCAATATCGCTCAGCACATGTGTGGTTTCAATTGCATCGATGCGAATAAGGTCCGGTGCATATTCTTTAATGAACCTCGAGAATTCAATCCACGACAATGAATTATGTACCGCCGGCTCATCCATTATATGAAACCACGTCTTTTTAAGCCATCCCTTTTCACGCAAATGAGCTTCAAAAGCAGAGACAAGCGCAGGAATGACCTCCTTACCTGGCATCCTGGATGTTTCACCTGTTTCAGTTTTCTTCACATCGAATACTTTCCACCTGAAATTTGTATCGCTCCAGCCTTTTTCTCCCCTGATTGCCAGAAAACCTGTCTCCAGAAAGTCCATTTTTCCGGTATTCCAGAACACATCAGCAATCTTGTCGAATTTCGAAAAATCAAAAGAAAAAGAGCCGTCTCTTAATTGTTCAATACCGATCATATCCATCTCCACTTTAAACGAATTCTGCCGGTGTTCAATCATATTACCGGCATATTTTCGAAGCATATCAAACCATTCTGGAGAATATTCTTCCTTAATTTCATGGAACCTTGAAAAACCTCCGGTACTATACCATTCCACTACTTTCAGATGGCGATCTGACGGCATTGTTAAAGGATATACCATCAAAGTAAGAGGTAAACTCTGTACTTCCTGCCCTGCCTTCACAAGTACTTTTCCTGAATAAGTTCCTGCCGGAGCATTATCTGGTATCTTTATTGTGAGCCATACCGACTGCCATGTTTTTGCTTTTATGTTTATCTGTCTTTCTGTCATCAGGTAATCGGGAAATCTTGCCGGGGCCTGCCGTAAAAGTATTGTGGCCGGCTGATTGGGAGTGTTTTGTGCAAGAGGGATACTGCCTGTAAAGTTCCATTCTATGGCAGATGCAGGCAAAGAACTGCCTGTAATGCTGTTTTTAAGATCGCCCGTTTCCACAGTAAGGTTTTCAATGTTTTTTTTCGTATTGATAGTAAACTGGCCGGAAATAATCTCACCCCGGATTCCGAAGAGATTAAGGGAATCATTCATCAGTGGTAACTTATAACCGTCCTCAAATACTCTGACCATATCACTCACGGCGGATAATTTAAATGACTGGGCATTTGAAATGGATTCGCTTATAAGGCAGAAAGATGGCATAATCATTAATACCATCAGGATCAGTCTGTATTTCATAGTAATCTTTTTCATACTTTAACATTAATGCATTTCCGGCACACAGGTTCCGAGACCTCCAATATAATAGTTAAACTGAACATTCGGGTGATCAGCAAGTAATGACATCGGAACGGCGCTGTCAGTAATTCTTTTGCTTATCATAAGGGCGGTCAGTCGTTGTCCGAAGGCATTATCATGGGTGCCTGCATGCCATATTGATACCTTCTCAGCCATCCATGTCTGCACAGGACCAACAGTCAATGCCTGAACCGGAACACCGGTTACCACCCCTCCCCCGCTGGTTCTGGCATTCTGCATGCATGTTATGGGATGAAGATCCACAACCCTTGTTGTAAGTTTCCTGAATTCTTCCGGAGCAGGGGGATTATCTTTATATTTTCCTTCCCTCCTGACCGGATCGTTGAAAGCCCAGTGTTTCGTATCTCCCTGTCCACCCTGCATTACAACGCACCTGACACCAACTTCCCAGCTCTTAATGTACGGGTCTGTATCGGCTTTCGGAAAATGAAGATTTGAATCCGGCATTCTGAGCTTCTTATCAATTAGATTAAAACACATTTCCCTGTCGGCCCTCTCGAAGGAGAGAGGATGGCTTACCGGTACTTCCCTGCCGTTGACATACCATTCATCCATTCCCCAGAAATGTGCATCGGAAAGGTTCATTTTCAGCTCATTTACAATCCTGGCAACGAGCGGAAGCTGTTCCGTCGGGCCGATCGGACCGCAGATACCTGCCGGATTATCAGGAGTTGCCTGCTTCCAGGCAGTAATATACTCCAGCGCCTCTGCCAGATAAAAATCCTCAATTGTATTATAGATAATTACTTTAAAACCTTCTCTTGAAAGCTTAGCTAAGTCCTCCGGGGTAAGCTTTGCGGCATCATTCAGAAGTTCATCATCAAGGGTGGTAAAATCCCACCATCCAGGTGCAAGCATACTGAGTTTACGGGCCATCTCATCTTATTTTTAATAAGTCAAGGGATTCATTCTTTATAAACAGATCAGGGAGCTGAGTGTGAATAATATTATCCTGCGGAAAACTGTGACCAAGGTGCTGCCTGAAACCTTCTGCATACATTGTATTGGCTTCTCTTCCCCGGATTTCAGCGTAATTCTTCATTGACAGGATGTATTCATCGACTTTATGGTGTGCCAGCAGCCAGTCCCTCTGACTTTTATGGCATCCCAGCATCTGCTCCTTGAGTTTCATTACCCCCGATATGTCTACGAAAAAATCAGGATTAACCCTGACACCGAATATATCCTTCAGTTCCATCGGATCTGAATAATAAAGGTAAGGTATGAAATTCAGAGGAGATTCCATACAATCCATGTTTTTAATACCGGCAGCAAAACAGGCGGTCTTGACTATTCTGGAAGTCATTTCATGGTCAACCATATAGTCGTTGGGGCTGGCGGTTATAACCACTGAAGGATTAACTTTCCGGATCAGAGAAATTGTCCGGTTAAGGGATTCACGGTCATACATCAGATATACATCCTCAAGTCCGAGGCAGGAATATGATCCGTCCAGGATCTTTGCTGCTTCAGCTGCTTCTCTCTGCCGTATATTGCCGATATCCTCTTTTGTATACTCGGTTGTACCCTTATCTCCGGGCGTCATTGTTGCGATATTTATCTTCCACCCTGCCTTTCTCATAAGCAGCAATGTTCCTGCACATACTATCTCCGCATCGTCGGGATGGGCAAAAATGGCAAGTAATGTCTTATTCATATGTTTGTTTTTAATTTATTTCTACCACTGTTCCTGTTTTCGCCGATTTGTAGCAGGCTTCAAGCACCTGCTGGCTCCGCAGGCCCAGGGAATAGCTGTTTGAGGGTTGTCTGTTTTCAAGAATGGACTTCCCAAACTCCTCAATTTCTGCCATGTATGTGTTTTCAGGAACAGGATTGATCTTCATTCCTACTCCTGGTCCGCGTTGCTGGGCGGCATCATATCCCGTAAAATCTGATTCTATAAATGCAGTCATCTCCCCTGCTGCACCCTGTCCTATGGTCCCTGAGGCAATTATACTTCCACCTGAACCATATAATTCAAGAATGTTCTTACTGCTGTTGTCAGGAATACAAAAACAGGTATCAACCGTTCCGAGAGCACCATTTTCAAAAAAGATGGAAACAACCGCACTGTCTTCAGATTTATACGGATGGACAATATTATTGATAAAGCAATTGACACTTTTTGCTTTTCCAAAGAACATCTCCAGCAGGTCGATGCAATGGCTTCCCATATCCATCAGTGAACCGCCTCCTCCGGTTTCAGGATCCTGGCGCCAGGCGTTTGGTATGGGTGGATACCAGCATGACAGCTGTGCTCTTCCATAGACAGGCTTACCCAGTTTTCCGGATCGTATCATTTCAAGAGCAGCCTTATGCTGTTCCACAAATCTCATCATCAGTCCCACACCAAGTGTTATCCCCTCATCTCTGCATATCCTGATCATCTCTTCCGCTTCGGCGACCGTCATTCCCAGGGGCTTTTCACACAGAACATGCTTTTTTGCCCTGGCACAGGATATGACCTGTTCCAGATGTTTATTGGCCGGTGTAGCAACATAGACGGCATCGATCCCGGAATCCATAAGTTCGTTTATTCCGGGTGACGCCACCGCTCCATACTGATCGGCAACAATCTTATTTACCTCATGATCAATGTCATAAACCGATATTAGTGTTGCATTACCGGCCTTCATTATCCCTTCGGGAATGGTCCTGCGTTTCGCTATCCCGCCGGATCCGATAACACCCCATCTGATTTTCTTTTCCATTATTTTTTTGATTGTTGGTTAATCTTCTTATTTTATGAATCTTAATAATTTCTTATTTCTTTGTGTTACTTTGTTAAAGCCTTTGTGACCCTTTGTAGTTAATTATTTTTTAATGGTTATAAGTCTCTGGCCGGACGTATTGAGCCGAAGCCCTGCTCATTTTATAATCCGCAATTGTTATCAGCAAAGTTGAGATCAGTACAAGTATACCGCCGGTGACTGATTGAGCGCTAAGCCTTTCACCCAGCCAAATAGCGGCAACGGGCAGTCCGAAAAAGGCAATGAGATAATTTGAAAGGGCAACCTGCATTGCATCGAGAGTTTTAAGGGCCCTGAAGAACAGTACCATCGACAGGAAGTTGTGGAAGAGGGTAAGCAATACCATTCCGGTCCATGTCTGTGTTGTGAATTCAGGGATCCGTGAAAAAACATCTTTTTCAAAGTGAATTACCAGTGGTGTAAGCAGAATGACAATTACGATATAGGTATAAAACACCATTTCTATTTCGCTGTACCGGGAGGAGACTTTTTTACATCCGACATTATAATATGAATTTCCAATAATAGCCAGGAAAATAAGAAGGTTGCCAAGTGCATATTTTGTCCCGAAATTCAATTGTTTAATATCGCCTGATGAAAGGAGAAGTACACCTGTAATTGCAATAATAAAGCTCAGCCATCTGATCCTGTTCATTTTTTCCTTGAGGAGAAGGAATGCAAAAATTGCAGAAATGACAGGAAGTGTCAGGGTCAGTATTGCCGAATTGCTTGCAAGGGAGTACTGTGTTCCCCATGTTATAAGAACCTGGGCAGGGAATGCTCCCAGAACAGCGAGCTGAACAAATATCAGGATATCTTTAAACTTCTTGCCGGCCCTTCTGAAATCCCTCACAACGAAAGGAGCCAGAAGGAGTACGGCAAAAATCATTGGCGCCCATACCGTAAAGTATGGTCCAACCTGATCCTGGGTAAGCTTAATGCATGTAAACTGCAATGACCACATCAGATTGCAGGAAAAAAGGAGAATCCATGATATGAATATTTTCTTCATTCAGTGATCATTAATTTATAATAAGCTGTATCCCATACCGTATACGGGAATTATTTCCTGACTTTTCTTGCTGCATTTCGTATTCCTTCGATCATCGTATCCACATCATTGTCAGTCAGCCTTGGATTCATAGGCAGGTTCAGCTGCCTGGCATAGAAGAATTTTTCGGCATTGGGACAAAGCTTATCAGGATAGTTGAATGTGCGTTTCAATCCTGTGAAATGATATGTCGGCTGGTAATGGAGTATACCCTGGATGCCTTCTTCCTGATAAAGGACTCTCATAAACTCATCTCTTGACGCACCAAGTATTTCCGGTTCCACACAGAGTGTATAAAGATGGAATGCGTGATAGCAATCAGGATCTTCATATGTTGGAGTAATTCCATCGATACCCTTTATTCCCTCACTCAGGCGATGGCCGTTTGCCCTTCTTTTCTCAATCAGCATATCCAGCTTCATCAGTTGCGCCCGTCCTACTGCAGCCTGAGCTTCGCACATCCTGTAGTTATTACCCCACTTACCATCGTCATCAATAACATCAAAATGTGAAGGGATCCAGTAATCTTTCACATCCTTCTTTTCAAGCTTAATACCGGCAAATTCAAAGCTGGTCTGTGCAGGGTCCCAATGAGTGATGCTCATTACCCTCATGCGCTGGATTTTTTCGATCAGCTGATCATTGCTGGTTGTTATCATTCCGCCTTCTCCAAGAGTTACCATATTTTTCAGTGAATGGAAACTGAAAACCCCGACATCACCAATGCTGCCGGCTTGTTTCCCTTTGTATTTTGCACCATGTGCATGTGCGCAGTCCTCGAGAACAAAAAGATTATGCCGGCGTGCGATCTCCATAATAGGATCCATATCACACATCTGTCCGCCATAATGGACCACGTAAATCGCCTTAGTCATTTTAGTGATCTTACTTTCAATCTCATTCGGGTCGATATTGAATGTTTTTGGATCTATATCTGCATAGACCGGTTTTGCACCTTCCTTAAGTATTACCAGCGAGGTTGCTATGAAAGTTATAGGTGTTACAATTACCTCATCACCGGCCTTAATCCCCATAGCCTGTGTGGCAGCATGCATTCCGGTTGTACAGTTTGAGGTCGCAAGTGCATGCTTTACAGTGAATTCCTGAGCGAATTCTTTCTGGAACAGGGCAACCTGAGGTCCCATGGTCTGTGATTCCTGCTTAAGAACTGCAAGAAGTGCTTTTTCCTCCATTTCATCATAAATGGAGCCGAAAAATGAGTATGGAACTTTAAGTTTTACTCCGTCATTCATCTGGTAACCTGAAGTTATTCCGCCTTCGGTATCAGATCCGGTGAACATTAATTCTTTTTTAGCCATAGTATTTATTTTAAGTTGATTAGTATTTGTTCCAACCCTGCTTAGTTTTTTGTATTTACCTCTGCTTTTGGTACATACGGTAATCTCTTTATTACTTTGCTCAATCCTGCAAGTATTATTGCATTACTATTCATTGAATCATATTCAGGTATTCCGTAATTGGTTTGTGTAGCCTGATACCCTTGTGTCCCGCAAAGGTTTATTTCTTTAATTTTTTTGCCGTATCTGGGATTGACCCACTCAAACGCATAAAACGTAAGCTTCGGATCTCCCGATGAACAGATTACAGGGTCTGCATAATAGGAATAAACATTCTGGGCCGATCCTGTTTCACCTTCATTCAGATCGAGCCTGTCGTCACCCCCGGGATTCAGCTCAAGGATATTTACCCCGTACTGGACTGGTATTGTCAGTCTGAATTCGTCCTCATAAACAACTTCATACCAGCCAAGAAGGTCAGCGGTATCGAAAAAATCGGGTATATTGAAGTAGGCTTTCTGGTTTTCGGAAGGGCGTGCGCAGGCATGCAGGAAAATGAGACTGCTGACGTCTTCACCGACCGGAATGCCTTCCACTCTTGCGGGAAAAGGATTTTCATCAGTTCCCTTAACACCGGCAACAACTGCACATTTTCCTGAATTATCGGCCGGACCGATGCTAAAAATCTTTTTTTCAGTTCCTGCTTTCCCTGATTTAATTGAGTTAAGGTTAATTTTGAATGTATTCGAATTCTTTGAAAAGTTAAATGCCATTGAAATATTTACTGATTCGACCGGATCTCCGTCCAAGGATGGTATTCTGCTGATATTCAGCAAGGATCTTATAAAAGGAAGCTGTTCTGTGACGATGGATATCAGTTCCCTCTGGTTAACCGTATGGTTTGACCATACGAAATTGGCGCAGCCAAGAAAATCAAGTATCAGGTCCTTTCCGAAATTGTATTCATTTGTGGAAGCCCACGACGAAGGCGCTCCACCCTGGAGATCAACTTTTTTTATCCTTTCTGACCAGTTGCTTATGTTCGGAGTGAAATTTCCGTAAATCTGCCTGAATCCCAATTCCTGAAGCTCCAGTTCTTTACTCGGATCCTTCCAGAACCAGTTAAAAACAAGTATGTCTTTTGGTATTGTTGACCTTACAATTTCAGGCCGGACGGCACCAGGTGTCTGATATTTTACACCCGTTGAAGATGTCCTGTTCTGAAATCCCTTCTCTCTTACACTTTCAAGAAGATAATCGCCCCACATCGCCACTTTGATTCCTTTCGATCCCAGATAATCATGAATTTTCTTTACATCTCCTGCAAAAAGTTCGGAATAGTCTTTGTTTTTGCAGAGCGGACAAACTCCGACAGGTGCTCCCCACCATTCATCATGACCAATATGGATCATTTTGGGTTTTATAACATCAATATACTCGTCATAAACCTCAAACATGAGCTTATAGGAATCCGGATTTGACGGACAGTAAGTATCAGGCCAGATATCTCCAGGATATTCGGCAAGCTCAGGATGCCTGGTAAGCAGCCAGTACCCATGGGTCAGCGATGGAATTTCAGGTATCACTTCAAGAAAATTCTCACTTGCATACCTCACAATATCTCTCACATCATCTTTTTCGATTATAAATCCGTCACCGGCATCGAAATGACTCGAGTTTTTCTCCTCACCGCGAAGGCCTTCGGTTGAATTTGATCTGGAATACTGAAGTGCTTTTGAAAACTCGATCCAGCCGGCATTCACCTCCGGATGATTATCGAGGCGCATGCAATTCAGTTCAATGATCACTTTATTATACTTGTAAAGCGACATAAAATCGCGCATGAAACGCTTGAAAAAAGCAACATTTTCCGGTCCGGGCACATATAACCTTATTGCCCTGAAAGGGAATGCGGGCCAGTCAGTAACTTTTAATCCCTGCGCAGATTTTCCGCCACCGGCATCTATAAGCTGTCTCAGCGACTGCAACCCGTAAAATGCACCTGCATCATCGCTCCCTGCAATAATTATCCTGTCTGCTGACACTTCAAGATAATAACCCTCAGAACCCGGATTTTTTTCCGAAACAGTCAGGTTATTAAGTTTAAGATACCTGCTGACCAGCGGATTGTCAAATCTGCCCATCAGAACAAACCTGCCCTTAGCCGGGAGCGCATCTGATTTCACAGTTTTCAGGGCTATCCCGTATTTATCACTGAGTTCCCTTATAAGGAAACTTGCAAGGAAAATGTCATTATCCCCTGGTTTCTGAGGTGTAAGGATTGTTATTTTCTCATCGAGAGTAAATGAAGCTTCCGTCAGCTGAATTTTCTGTGGAAGAGGGAAAATCAGAGTTTTACTTTCCGCGTTTATTTTTAATGAAAAAATGAAAGCAGAAAGAAGGACCAATGGTACAATTGATCTCCGCTTTTTCATGTGTTTGTTTAATCTGTTCATATTTAATCGGTTACAGATGAAAGTACAAATACCCGGGTTTCGTGAGATTTCATTGTCACCTGCATTCTTCCTGCAGGTTGACTTACTGTTCTATGGAGCCATACATCATAAGCTTCATAGGGCGTTTTTTTATCGAGTTCCAGCTGTTCCTGAGGAACCGAGACAGAGGTTTCCTTCGAATTCCTGTTAAGAAATGCAATCGCAATTTTCCCGTTGCTTAATGGTTTCTTCCATGCTTCAACGCCATCCCTGCGCCAGACCCTGAAAGCCTGTTTTCCCAGTGGGTCCTGGTCAATAGCTATAATATCTTTGTTAAGCAGTATGCTCTTTGTTTCATCCGTCATGTTACTTACCGGACATCCCAGCATCAGGGGTGCCGAGAACATGCACCACATGCTCATCTGTGTCCGGTATTCTTCCGGAGTGCATCCTCCACCCTTTATATATCCTGAGTTTGATAGTCCGATGACCAGCATATCCGGATCATTCCAGGCTCCGGGGCCCGAAAACCTCTCAAGGTCGCACATAACATCAATGGCGGTAAGTATGCCTATCTGACTGTGCTCATTGCGTGGTTCATCCCATTTGTCGCCAACATCGTATGATACCCGCCAGAGATGACCTCCAACCTCCTTTCCCCATAACCATGGTGAACGCGGACCCCACTCACAGATACTGTATACTATCGGACGACCTGTTGCTTTGAGCGCATTTCCCATTGTCTGATATCTGGCTATGGCCATTTTATAATCATTGTTTTCAGATCCGTAATCCGGACAATAGCAATAATCATATTTGAGATAATCCACACCCCATTCAGCAAACATTCTTGCATCATTTTCCTCATACCCGAAGCTGGCAGGCTGATCGCCGCATGTCAGAGTACCTGCATCGGAATATATTCCGAATTTCAGGCCTTTACTGTGTACATAATCCGCCAGAGCTTTGATCCCGGATGGAAATCTTTCGGAATTGAAATTCAGTTTCCCGGTGGCAGTATCTCTTGTTCCCTGCCAGAAATCGTCAATTACAATATAATTATATCCGGCATCTTTCAATCCGGAGCTAACCATAGCATCTGCCGTCTCCCTAATCACCTGTTCACTGACGTTTTTCCCGAAAGGATTCCAGCTGTTCCATCCCATTGGTGGAGTTTGTGCCAGTTCCTGAAGATCAGGCTGTGATATCGGCTGTACAGCCTCATTTTTCACCTGACCTGCGTTTTTGCATCCTGTTGCTGATAAAAGCAGAACTAAAATTATTCCCGGGAAAATTGTTTTTTTGATTGATGGTGTCATTGTGATTTGATTGGCTGATTGGTTGATTGGTTGATTGATTGACTTATTAAGTGATTGGTTGAGTAGCTGATTAATTACTGACCACTTTAATTGAATGAGATCCAAGCCCGGCAGGCACGATAATTTTCTGTGATGCTTTTAAGATGTTACTGACCGGTCTTCCATCGACCTGAAAAGAAATCCCGCTTCCCAAGGCTTCCATGAAGTGGTCCGAAAATTCGATTGTCCAGACAGAAGGTTTCTTTTCGAAATATTTGCAATAGTGGCCGTCATAGTTAAAATTAATTCCGAATCCTTCATCTTCCGTTTCAGAGATTTCTGAATGCAGATAGGCGCATGTTTCATTAAATCCCATCCAGTATTTATCCTTTCGTGATTCGATCCAGTCATGGCTGTCATGTACATTAAGTCTCCTCCCTCCTGCAATTTTTGACTTTATTAACTGTTCCGTTGACAATGTCCGGAGCCTGTCCCAGTCAGCCTCCATCAAATCTGCCGGATCTTCTGTCTGTGCTGTCAGGTCAAGATCATGAAAGGTGAATTGCTCCGGCATCATCATTTTAAATTCAATAGTCCTGTCGATGCCCACATAGCATTCGCGGCTGACCCCCAGACCTGCTATAGCGGCGATCCGGCCATTATCATAACCTCCGGATGTACCCTTCATGAGCTCGGCACCGGGACGGACTTCTGCAGCGAGCGGTGTCACTCCAAATGATTTCTGAATTGCCTCTATTCCTTTTCTGTATATAAAAAGTAAATCATTTGATGGCACCGGAGCATGGCCACGTCTTACGTCAACAACTTCATTATACCAGTCGGTAATTTTCATTTCACCGTCAACAGGACCACCCCACCATGGCCCGGGAGGTGAATCGAGATCCCAGTTCATATGAGACCAGGCCCTGTGAGGCTGAAGCTCAAAGACACCACGTCTGAGTCCCTCAATAAGGCCTTCCCTGGTAGATCCGTAATCCTGCCAGTTCCCGAAAATATCCCTGAAAGGAGGAACCTCCCATGAAGATTCAATAAGTTTCTTTTCGGGATTTGCAAAGCCGGGAGTAATATTCTGGACCATCATCTTCCCGTATTTTTCAAGCGGTTCAATAAGATATTTAATTAATGTATCCTTAGCAGGTGTGGGATAGTGCCACATCAGGCTCCATGCATGCTCACTGCACCCGACATCATCCATAATGCAAATGAAACCGTTGTCGAAATTGTCATTAAATACACCATAACCGATTGAATATACGAGTGCCTTCCTGAAGATCCTTCTCATTACCGGGTATTTACGGAACCAGTCATATCCGCCACCGATCCAGACTGTTTTCGTATCATTATCTATATCCCTGACGACAAACTGCGGGATATCACCAATTTTCCCGAGGGCAGCTGCATTTCCGGTTACTGAACAGGTGACGAATCCGATATCCGTAACATCTTCCTCATTAATTATTTTATTCAGAGTGATGCCGTTAGCTTCAGGTATGCTGGATCCCGCCAGCTGTCTGCTGTCGGGAAGGTG
>CAYPHL010000059.1:0-7446 GCA_964410385.1 uncultured Rikenellaceae bacterium
ATAGCCCATAAGCGTGGGATAGCCCGCGCACGGTGCAATAGCTGCCCATTTACCGGGACAGGTTGCACCCAGATACCATGTACCATGACCTCCCATTGAGTGGCCGGTAAGATATATCCTTGCGGGATCGGGAGAGAATTGTTTAATTGCGTGGTTAAGTACTTCCAGTGCATCGATCCTCCCCCAGTCTTCCCAGTTAAAACCTCTCGGGCGTCTGTTGGTAGGGGCAATGAGGATACCCCAGTCTTTCGGCTTATATGCTCTTGCCTGACCGATAGCTTCAACACCAGCACCATGGACCGACAGAAACAGAGCCGGTTCATCGTTATCCTTTTTGCTCCGCGGGTTAACAGCATAATACTGGACACTTCCGTCAATATCGCTTATAAATGTGCAGGTGTAAGGTTCTCCCTCATTAACTGATTCTAGTTTTATAACTGACCTTGTGATTGTTTTGTTTCCTGCCAGCAGAATAAGTTCGCAATCCGTGCTTCCCTTGCCGTTGATAGCTGATCCGTTGAAACTGAATGGAACCTTTCTGCTGCTGTAAGGAAGAATTACCGGCAAATCAGTGATCCCTTCATTCCCTTTGAGTGACGACCTGATCTTTAAGCCACTTAACTGACGAGATGTTGTATTAATTATGACAACACCTCCCAGAAGCGAAACATTTTTGTGACCTGTCACAATTATGGGTAATGTAGGGTCTTCTGTACTAATTGTAACAGGCGACTCCGGGAAAATGATCCTGGCCTTTACACCCTGGCCCATCATAAAAGAGGTCCTGACATATATTTCGTTAAGTCCTTTCTTCAATCTCACAGGTATGTTAAGATAGCCGTGTTCATAAGGATCCCCTGCATGTGGTTCACCATTCAGATAGAACATGGCATTCCCGGTAATATTTATGATTACGCCCTGCTCCTTTGCCGACTTATAAGTGAGGTAAATATAGCCGTTGGATGCATTGCGCCCGGTGAATCTTCCCGAAGTATCGGCTTTTATTACCTGCCAGATCATCTCCTTTCCGCTGTTATCTGTGAAAAGGACCTGCCCTGGTTTCGGAGTTTTGTAATCCGGAGAAAAATAAAGGAAGGCAAACTGGTCAGTATAAACAGCCTGACGTCCATACTGGTGAGAGTTTCCGACAGCAAGACCTTCGCGGAATATGAACTGATTTTGTGCGTTTGCCTCGCAAAATAACAACAACAATAACTGGATTAAAAATGTCCGTTTTTTCATTGTTAAAATTCTTTGGTTAAAATTTAGAAAAAATCTGTAAAAGTGAAATATTACCTTCATCTTATTGTTATTGATTCAGCTTTGCCGATTGTTTTTACTTCGATTTTAAGTTTTGAAAAACCCTCTGTTGTAAATCCGGCATCGACCATGATCCTGTTTTTACCCTTGTCCAGAAGAGGAATTTTCCCGGGATCAAGTGTTTCGATCACCTTCCAGTTCTTATCGAAAAGCTGAAGATTTCCTTTCCCGTCAAGCTTCAATACCTGGCCAGGCTCCACTTTTACAGGAATATCCAACGTACTGTAATTATTGATTTCAATTGTTATACCGTCGACTGGAGAAACCGCATCCTGTTGCCCGGTAAGAGTAATAAGGAACATTATAGTTTGCCCGTCATAGGGATTTTCAAAATCGAATATGCTGTGAACCGGCTCTCCTGGTTGTCTTATCTTCTGTAAATGTTCAAACCTCTCTATATGATAAGGCAAGAGATCCAGTTTGTTCTCTCCTGTTTGTTCCAGATGGAACTCATTCTTAATATCCTGCATCTTTTTTTTCTGTTCAGGAGTAAAAGCATCTGCCATCCTTGCAGTTTCCCATATCTTTATTGCATCAAAGATCCGGTCGCTTTGCGCGTTTGCCTCAACATTTTTAAGGCTCAGGTTAAATGCGAAGCCGGCATCAAATCCTGCAGCTCTTGCAAGAAGCCATTCAGCATCCTCTATGCTTGTCTGTGCACTCATGCTGAACCAGCCAAGCATGTGGGGCAGCAGGTTACGGCTGAAAAAATCCTGGTTCATAAGCCTGTAGCTGGTCTGACTTTCCCGGAATCCTGCATACCATGGTTCTCCCCAGTTATACCTTGTATTAATGTGCCAGTTGAAATGCCCGGGATT
The DNA here is from genome assembly GCA_964410385.1 of uncultured Rikenellaceae bacterium. GTDB lineage: Bacteria > Bacteroidota > Bacteroidia > Bacteroidales > VadinHA17 > LD21. The sequence goes on from CAYPHL010000059.1 coordinate 2,139, forward strand.
GCTGGCATCATTTATCACCTTTCCTTTTATTTCAGGATCAAGATTATCATACCAGATCTTTGTGAAAATATTCCTGGCATACTGTCCCATTCCGGTGGACCATACTCCCTCCAGTCCGTCAAAGGAAGTCTGAAGAAGACCTGTTGCATTGAAAAGTTTCGCGATATTCACTGCAATTTCTTCTGAAAGAGAGGCATCACTGAGAAAGACCTTATAAGGGTGATCCATCAGCTTGCCGGTTTTTTCACCTTTATTGTGTGGAGCAGCTTTTGTTCCGAATGCTCCTCTTACACATCCCAGAAGCTTCCATGGGGCGCTTCCTGACACCTCCCTGTACCGGATAATCTCATCTCCGATTACTACTGAATGAAGAGTATTATTCCCCATCTGGCTAAAGAAATCCGGTGATTCTATCCCGATCTCTTCAGTGGTCGCATCAATTGAGCCTGTAAGAACACTTTCACCAACCTTTGCCAGCCTTTTATCGGGTACCGGTGTTACATAAGGATCATTTGTAGTTATGAAATTTGACAGGGTATGGACTCCCAGCCTGACATCCTGTGACTTAGCCCTTTCAACACATCTTTTCATACTCTCCCAGTTGCCGGGAAATGCTTTTTCATCGAGTCTGAAATGCCCCCATGTGTCGAAAGGTCCCCCATGGTACAGATACTTTAATCCTGCTTTCCTGGTAAGCTCAATAGCTTTATCAAGGTTGTCTTCCCCGAAATCAATGATCAGATAGGAAGCCGTCGCTGACCTTGCTGTTTTTCCCCATTCTCCATCTATTACAGGATGAGGCAGACCCTCAGCCACTTCTATTTCGCCGATAGTTTTAAGTGTCTGATCCGCTGGGCATCCGAACAATGCTATTTTTGATCCTTTCACACCACCGTCATTGAAAGCCGGTGCAACATACTTTTCATGACCCCAGTTGGAGATAACCCTGTCTTTTAAACGGTTTCGGCAATAGGCCTGCAACACACTCCCCTTGTCGGTTGCCCTGGCTGTCTGACCCCTGTACAACTTTTGTTTTTGCCAGTCCTCCTTAATATCTACCGGATTATCGTCAAAAATATTGAATGAAGGTTCTATATCATTCTCTTCAGAAGGATATCCTCCCAGTGTTTTGACATTCAGAGCTTGTATCCCTAAAGCAAATTCTCTGCCACTTACGACTCCCACACATTCACCTATGGTTTCAGTGATTGTTGTTGTATATGGCCCCCATATAACAAGATCTATCTTTTCAAAAGGTCTTATATCAGCAAGTTCAAAGGTCAGATAATCAGGTTTGGCAGAAACGACAATCCTTGCTTCAACTTTATTCTTTGGAAATGAAAGCATCAGCCCGTTGCCTTTATTATTCAGGATTGCCGGATTTTCTATTTCACCATTGCAACGAATGCTTAATAAAGGAGCTTTTCCTTCTGCCGGAAGATATTCCTTTTTATTAATTACATCATACAGGCTGGTGACAAATCCTTTATCATTAACACTCATTTTAAAACCGGAGGTAGTCCATGAAACATCCCTGGCAGCAGCGCTCAGGAACAGTGCAGAACTTAGCAGTAAAAGAATAGTAGTTTTCTTCATATTAATCTGTTATATAATACTTTAGTAATCGGTCTGATTTTTAAATTTCTATTGAAGAACACCTGACTGACATCTGATTTTATCCATTAGTGTTTGTGTCAGATCAAAAATTGTCGTTTCCGATTTATTTCCATCCTGATAATTCACCAAATCTGATCAGGCTATCCCGGTCTGAATTCCTGTAAGTCCTTGTTTTGTCAGGAGCAGCGGACAGAAGGATATTACTCCGGCCACGATCAAAGGATTGTCTTATAAACCTGAATAACATAGCATTAATGCGGGCAACAACTAAAATAAGAAGTATTAAGGCACAGGACTTATTGTAAAGAATTTACTTTTATTACAACAGCGTATCCCGACGGCATTGCATTTGAAAAAGATGCGGGTATGTTTATACTGAATCCATCGCCTTCCTGCTTCCACCTGAGATTGCCATTCTTTCCCAGCATGGTTATTTTAGCTCCTTGTGCAGGGACAAATCCACTGACTTTTATATCTGGCGGGAGTTTTTCATTTTCATCAAGAAGGTAAATTATGTAAGCCGAACCATCTTTTCCTTTTGTGAACCTAAGTTTCCCATCAGTATATGGGGCAATTGGTCTTGTATTATATATCGCATTACCATTTATACGAAGCCATTCCCCGGTTTCCCTGAGCCTGTCGTATGCTTCATCGTACCATGTACCGTCAGGACCGGGGCCTATATTAAGAAGCAGATTCCCTCCCTTTGCCACTATATCGGCTAGCATATGTATAAGCCTGCGTTCGGGCATCATTTTGGCATTATATGAAAATGACCATCCTCCGCCAAGGATAATGCATGATTCCCAGGGATATGGTAACATTTTGTCAGGTACCATATTCTCGGGTGTAAGATAATTCTGATTCTTTCCATGGACGGCCCGGTCCACCACCAATGCAACAGGCTGCTTCGACCTTATTTTATCAACAAGTTCATCCATCCTGACATCCTGGTTGTAAGGATGTGTTCTGATATTTCTTTTCTGCACCTGCCCCCCATCAAACCAGAGGAGATCAATTTTACCATAGTTCGTGCAAAGTTCCATAACCTGGTTATGGGTGAACTCAACATAGTTGTTCCAGCGTTCCGGATATTTCTCAAGGTCATAATTAGGATTCCTGTCGAAAGGAGGGAACTGAGGCCACCAGTAATACGGGCAGTGCCAGTCGGGTTTGGAAAAATATGCCCCTATCCAGAAACCTTCCTTTCTGAATGAATCGAATATTGCCTTTGTAACATCTGCTTTCGGATTTATATGGAAAGGGCAATCATTGCCTGTTATTTTGTAATCTGTGTATTTAGTGTCGAACATGCAGAAGCCGTCATGATGCTTGGTTGTAAAAACCACGTACTTCATACCTGCATCTTTCGCTGCTCTTGCCCATCTGTCGGGGTCAAATTTTAACGGATTAAATGTCTTCCCCAGATTCTCATACCTGGTTTTGTAAGCGAAATAGTCCTTTACGGTATCAGGAATGCACCATGGTTCATCTTCAGGGCAGATTGACCATGATTCGACAATTCCCCACTGGCTGTAAGGTCCCCAGTGCATGAGAAGCCCGAATTTTATATCCTGCCACTCCTCAATCCGGTTCCTGATCAGAGGATTCGGATCAGGAACATACCTTTCATCGTGCTGGGCTGACAATTTCAGCCCCGTTAACAACATGATAACCAAAAGTAATCTTAGCATTTTCATTATAGTATGTTCTGTCTTTTTTAAGTACACTTCAGATTTAACCACGATCAGTTAAAGACAACCTCTCCTGAGTAATATTAATGCCTTCTCTGTGCCTTTGAGATCACAAAATAGTGTTTTTCATTCAAAACCTTCATCATTGTATGAAATAATATTAAATGATCCTGGATCAGGAATTTTATTTTAAGTTCGCAGAAGGAATCGCTCATCTCAATTTCACTATTCGGAATAGCTGCAGAATTTGTTGATCCATGCCGACAGCATGGCCTGTAAGTATCCTCACAACCTCAAATGCCCTTAAGAGCAGGTTGAAGTATTGCAATCGATTTGCAGAAATGATCCGATATAGTATATTTACCTTTCTAATCTTAAAAATGAAGCAATGGAAGAAAAGAATCTTGTCTACCGCGGAAAGTCCAAAGATGTATTCAATATAACAGAAGGATCTTATACCGGCAAATACCGGTTTGTATTCACAGACAAAGCAACAGGATATATTGAAAACGGGAAACCCGTATTTGATCCTGGTTATGATACAGTAGTCGGCAGCATACCGGGAAAAGGCGCAATCGCCTGCAGGTTTGCCACACATTTCTTCAGGCTTATGAAAGCAAAGGGAATAGCTACGCATTATATAGATACGATCAGTGACAATGAAATGGTTGTCGAACCTGCAATACCTCTGAGCATGCCGGCCGGAGCGCCGGAATTCCAGGGGTCCGCACCTCTGGCAAATCTTGAATTCACCTGGAGAAACAATGCAACAGGAAGCTTCTGGAGAAGGTATCCATTTGTAAAGCCTTGCAGGAACATTCATAAAGTTGTTGAAGCCTGGACAAAAGGAGACAGCGATATTCTGATCACACTTGAAGCGCTGGAAGAAACCGGGGCTATGAATAAAGATGAGATAGCTTACAGCGTTGAGCTTGTAAAAAGCATCGCAGAGATAGTTACACTGGAATTTGAATCAAAAGGTCTTCATGTCATAGATGGCAAGTTTGAACTGGGCAGACTTAAGTATGGTGACGGGAAAATCGTTCTCATTGACGAAATATCTCCTGATGTTCTGCGTGTCTGCAAAGGCTATACTCCCGACAATAATGGGGATTGCACTGTATATAAAGATTGTGCTGTAACAAAATTCTCCGATGGTAAAAGAACCATTAAAAACAATAAACAGGTTTCAGCTGCTGATTTTATAAATATATTCCTTTAAAATCTAATTGTTCAGGCTATGAAATATTTACCTTATTTTTTGACAGCATATATTTTACTTTTTTCAGTCAGTATTAGCAGCTGGTCGCAGCAGGTCCCAATTACCTTCGGGAAAACGGTGCCACTGAAGAATGTTACTCCTCTCACATCTGCAAAGAGTGTTCCTCTGAAATGGATCAATGTCAATACTGCTGAAGATACCTGGTCAAAGAAAAAGGACCTACTCGTATGTACAGGCAAACCGATTGGTGTTATGCGGTCGGAAAAACAATATGAGAATTTCATTCTGCATATTGAATGGATGCATATGGAAGCGGGGGGCAACTCAGGTGTTTTTGTATGGTCAGATGCGAATCCGGCTGAAAAATCCCGTCTGCCGAACGGTGTCGAGGTCCAGATGCTCGAACTTGACTGGGTAAAAATAAATACAAAGGACGGTGTCGAACCACCGGTTGCATACGTCCATGGTGAGCTCTTTGGCGTAGGGGGTGTAAAGACGACACCTGATAACCCGAGAGGAACAAGAAGCAAGTCAATAGAGAACAGATGCAAGGGAAGAGGAGAATGGAATTACTACGATGTGATCTGTGTCGACGGCGTTATAAAACTCTCGGTCAACGGCAAATTTGTAAACGGCATCAGCCAGTCAACCCAGAAAAAAGGATATATCTGTCTCGAATCGGAAGGTGCGGAAATACATTTCCGTAATATAAAAATAACCGAACTCCCGTCAGGAGTTACTTCAGAGGAACAGAGCGCCCCGGTCATATCCGGAA
>CAYPHL010000059.1:7546-21506 GCA_964410385.1 uncultured Rikenellaceae bacterium
GAGGCGTCTATAGGCCGGCACCAGGTTTTCTTAACGGCCGAATCAGAGCAGCTGTTTATTATAATCCCGGTTAAATATTTGCAGATTTACTGCTATCCGTTAACTCAAACCAGCAAACGGTTGAATTGGGCTTTTCCTGTATTATTATATCTTATACTTTCGATGTGAAGATTAACAAATAAGTCTTCACAAAATGAAAAGAAATTGGACAAACAAACAGTAAAAATTTTTAACCAACATTAATCTTTTAAGCCATGAAAAGAATGATTTTATTCGCAATGCTTTTTTTAGCGGTCACCGCTGTTTCTTTTGGAAAGAAGGTCGTAGCTGAAGGAAAGACTTATTCAGCACTGGGAGACTACAAGGTCCAGACAACTGACAATCCCATCCAGATGAAAGGAGACGATTGTAAGGCCTATATCATCAGTTATGAGAACAGTCCGATGGAAGTAACCGTTATTGTATGCAAAGACAAGAACTGCAGAAAGTATGTCGTTTTATCTGACAAGCTTTCGGTTCAGTATGTATGCAATCCTCACTATTTCGGAGTGGAGAGACTTGACAAATCCCTCGAGAAAGAAGGTTACAGGACTGAAGATGAAGGCCTTAACAGGGTTGAATATTTTCACCAGAAGGTTCTTGGCCCAGGACAGATGCCGGAACTGGAAGCAACCCGCACAATAGCTGCCTTTTTCCCCTTCCTTCTTAACACAGATGAAAGTATGATCGCTGAAAAAAAGTAAGCTTTTCTTCAGGCTGTTCAGCCAAAGTTTCAGGTTTTGAATTAAAAGGGGCCGTTCCAGGCCCCTTTTTCATTCCGAAAGCGATTATTTAATCAACCTTTTTTTTGCCTTAAAAGGCAGAATCAACCCTTAAATCTTGACATATGTGCGAGGAAGAGATCCTTCCTGTTCCTGGAAACAGGTATCTGTTCACCATCCAGCATTTCAATATATCCGCCTTCCTTCCTGACATATTTCTTAACATATTTCAGGTTTATAAGAAAGGAATTATGGGGGCGGAAGAAATATCGTTCGTCAAGAATATCCTGGAATTCCTTAAGATGTTTCGAGACAAGTATCTTCCTGTTCCCTGTAAGATAAAACCAGGAATAACTCCTGTCGGCCTCAATCCGGAGGATCTCTTTAGGATTCAGATATTCCATCCCGTCAGCTGTCGGTATGGCCAGTCGTGAAGGCGAACCTGTTCTCAGATTCTCCATAAGTGCTTTCAGATTATCATTACTCTGGTTCCTGCTTTCCGAACGCTTGTCTACGACCTTTCTCACCGATTCTATGAATTCCTTAATGTTTATCGGCTTTAGGATGTAATCGACTGCACTGAACTTTATTGCTTTAATTGCATAATGATTGAAAGCCGTTATAAAAACCACATCGAAATTCTTTTCGGGGAAATTAGAAAGAAGGTCAAACCCGGTACCATTGGGCATTTCGACATCCAGGAAAACAAGATCGGGCTTCTTTTCATTAATTATACTTATACCATCAGGCACATCGTTAGCCCTGCCTGTAACCTCCAGTTCGGGACAATATTCCCCGATAAGGGATGAGATAAAATCGACAGCGTTAGGTTCATCATCAACGATGACAGTCTTTAATTTCCTTATCATGACATAACAGGTATATGGATTTCGACACGTGTTCCATCAGGTTCGCCCAGTTCATTTTTCAGATCTGTATAAACAGTATGAAGGCTTGTTCCGTATAATGAATTTACCAGGTCGAGCCTTGAGGAAACTATACGTGTACCAAGTGAGTTATGATTCGGATCTTTCATTTTCCGTCTTTCCTGGGCAGCCTGCCGGCCAATGCCATTATCCTCAATTGTACATATTATATGATCTTCATTAAGTTTCATACTGATCTTCACGATCCCATTTTCATCCTTCGGCATCAGTCCGTGGCAGATCGAATTCTCCACATATGGCTGGATCAGCATTGTCGGGACTTTGTATAAAAGCGGATCTATTTCTTCATCAACATAAATTTCGTACCTGAACTTGTCTTTGAATCTGAGGCGTTCCAGGTCCAGATAAAGTGTCAGCGCATCCAGTTCATCCCTGAGAGGTATTGATGTTTTGGTTGAATTATCCAGAATTTTCCGCATCAGGCTTGAAAATTTTGTAAGATAAGTATTTGTGGCCAGCTTGTCGTTCTGGTACATATAATACTGGATCGAATTGAGCGTGTTGAAAATGAAATGAGGGTTCATCTGCTGTCTCAGATTTGCCTGTGTAAGTTCGGATATTTTATGGTTCATCTCACTTATTCTCTGCCTGTCCTTTAATTTCGAACCCCTGAACAGAAGAAGACCGATAGTCACTGTAAGCAAAATTAATCCCCCAAAACCAATATTCAGGATACGGTTATTCTTAAGTCTCAGTGAAAGCAGATCAACTTCCTTGTTATGAGAATCCACCTCATACTTGATCCTTGCTTCAGTTATACCTTTTGCTGTTTCAGATTTGATCCAATCATCGCTGTATTTCTTGAACAATACATAATTTACATAAGCACTTGAAGTATCTCCACTGCTCAGGTACATATTGCTCATATCCATATATATCCACTGCAGGTTGTACCAGTCATTGACCATTTCTGCCTGTTCAATTGCTTTCCTGTAGTAACTCAGAGCTTTATTATTATTTCCCAGATCCCGGTTGATTGTACCCAGGTTTCCCAGAGAATTGGAAGATATGGAATGCCTTTTTGAAGGTATACTGTATTTTAACGATCTCTCGTAATAATATATTGAAGAATCAAACATCTTTTCCATATAAAAGTTCCATCCTATCTGGGCTGAAGAAAATGCAGTATAGGCGCTGTCCTTTTTCTCGAGTGACATATTAAGGCATTTTTTAAGAAGGGAGTCGGCTTTGTTAAAATTCCTCATCTTTTCAAGGTACAGGCCTCCGTTGCTCAGCCAGGCTTCCAGAACATATTTTTCTGCATTTTCCTGAATTGCAGCTTCAGCCAGTAAACGGTAGTTTTCACTCTCTCCGCGCAGATCGCCGATTGTTCTCATAACCCTTGCCATCCCCAGATAACATGGCGGAATAATTCCTTTAAGCCGCTTCTCCCCTGCCAGTGTTATGCACTTTTCATAATTATCAATACTTACTGAAAAAGATCCGGTACGGTGATAATAATTTCCCAGGAAAATGAGGCCTTTTGCCTGAGAAAGATGATCTTTCGAATTCTCTGCTTTTTCAATACATTTCCTTGCCTCCTGCTCGGAAGTATTAAAATCATTTCGGATAAAATAAAACTCGGCTTTCAGAAGATGAAGAAGAGGTGGAAAATCAATTTTATTTTTTTCACATAATAGTGTTGCAGAGTCTATAAATAATTCTGCCTTTTCTGATGTTATGGCGCCTTTGGAAGACTCTTTGATTGACATGAAACCCTTCTTTATCAGGCTGTTGATCTTTGAGGTATCTTCAGCAGATACCGGATTCTTAATAATTGTCTGGACTCCGGTTCTTGAAAATACCGGAAAGTATGCCGGCAATGCTCCTGCGGCAATGCTTATAATAAATATTACCCGGGTTATCGCTTTCATATTCAAACCTTAGTTAATAATCATTTTACAAAATCCCAAAACAACAACTTCCTTATTAAAATTCTTTACTGAATCCGATCAGATCCAATTAACCATTTTAAATATACATTGCGATAGTCTGAATTTACGCTTCCACTTTACAAAATGCAGATATGAGTTTACAAATTGCAAATCAGAGATTCTGTTCTGTAACTTTAACATTGTGCTCCCTGGTGCCTTTGTTCCTTGATGGCATAGTTACTTTTACCGCTGAGTGTACCACCTTAGAGAACTCAGATACATCAACTATAACAACTCCTGCCCCTCATGCCACCCCTTGCCCCCAGGGCGCTCAGATTCAAAAGTCCCACTTGTGGGATTTAGGGGTGAGTTATATAGTAGACACTAAGACACGAAATTACACAAAGATCTACTCAGCCAGGCTGTTGCAGTAATTTACCAGCTTAATAACATGCTCTTTCCTGTCGATTTTGATACGGTTCTTTCTGATGAAGTTCTTTAACAGGTCTGATTTGTCCTGAAAAAGGCTCAGAAACTGTTTTTCGTTAATGAAGCTGGCCAGTCCGTCAGGCTTCCTTATCCAGTATACCGGTTCAACCTTTACAATATAATCTGAGGGTATGGGAAGATTATATCTGCCGCTCGAGAGATCCACGCTGCTCAGGTAAACGCTTGATGCCAGCTGGGATGTTCCTCCATACCCGACAGGTTTGCCGGCAGGAAGGATTTCACCTTTATACTGAAGCAGAAGTGCAGGTTCAGTTGCTATAAGTACTTCATAGAAAGCATCGCCGACGGGAACGAATTTCACATCCCGGATTATCACGGTATCCACCATACCGGGATTAGATATATCATAATACTTTCCATCCCGGATAAAAACCATTTTTTCAGTAACAGTATTATAGTTCAGGTTTGGAGTCTGAACCTGCCCGTTCTTCATTATCACCTTTGACATGTTGAAGTCCTGGAAATAATACTGTGGCATTGAGCCGTCAGAGGTTGTCTGGCTGTTCAATGATACCGGCATCAGGGCTGTTGAAATTGCCAAAATGTATTTTGCAAGTAAGCTGGTTTGCATAATATCTGATTGTTTTGATTTAATCACTCAACATATTCATTAAGCCCCTCCCATCTAACCTTCCATTTGCCGTTATGAGGGAACTGGCCGTAAACGCACATTTTGGCAACTGCGGTAAGCAATCCTCCGTTACCCGGAAGGTATATGGCAAGTCTCGGGTTCTGATAATTGTGCCCGTTAAGCAGATACCTGTTCTTTGGGGCTTCCATCATAAGGAAATCCAATGCCTGTTCTCCTCTTCCTATAGCGGCTGCCGACATTGCCAGCATCGGGAAGTCCCATCCCCATGTAGATGGCCAGTTCCACTTAAGCATTATTGTATCAAGGGATTGACCGAGTATCTTGTTGTTTATAAGTTCAGTTTCGGGCAACACTCCGTTCATTCCTGATACTATCGGATGGTCACTTAAATATCTCGGATTTGAATAGGAATCTTTTGTGTCTTCCGAACAAAGGTAAATCCCATCCTGAACTGCCGGTTCTGAAATTTTTTCTGCAACATCTTCCCACAGATCAGGTACCTCAAGTCCTAATCTTTCTTTCCATTCAATAGCGGTTTTCAGTCCCCAGTGCCAGTAAACCAGCTCGAAAGCAGGATTAATTGTTGTCTCCTTCCTCAGGCTTTCCTGGGCGGGAATAAGTACCGGACCTAGAATATAACGGTCACCGGCTTTTTCATACCAGGCATATGATGCCATGAAATCAGCCGATTCAAAAACCAGATCCTTATACCTGTCAAGAACAGTTCCCCTGTCCTTGGAATTTTTATAAAGAAGTTCAGCATAGAATATCGGATGCGGCTGCTGCCAGATAAGGAAAGTACCAACACCACTTGGGCTCTCACTGCCTTCAGGACCAGTCATTTTCGGCCATCTCGCTCCTTTATAGCCCTGCCGCTTAGCAGTTTCGCGTGCTCTGTCGAGAATTTTAAAATAATAGTCCATCTGCCTTTCAAGGACATCTTCTTTCTGCCATAAAGCAAAATGAACTCCGTGCCACCAGTGCATTTCCAGATGGAATTTGCCAAACCAGCTGTTGTATGTAAGCCCTGTTTCTGCCGGTGGTAAGTAACCGCTGCACTGTATCTTAGTCAGATACCGTGAAAGTATAACCCGTCGTTCAAGCTCGAATGCCCTGGGATCGGTACATTCTGAAAAATCAACGGCACCGCCGGAACTCCAGAATCCAGTCCAGCAGGTCCTGTTTTTCTCAGCTGTGACAGTATAATCATCAGGAACCTGCCTGATCTCTGCCTTGCTGAACAAACAGGAGATTTCGAATGACTGTTCATCAACTGCCGGTTTGATATAATACAGATGCCGGGAGTCATTTTCAATGGATCCGTTTGTATGTCTTACCTTTACGAAATAACGGTCATTATCCTGTATCCTTTCAAACAGGATTTCACTGTCATCGGACGATATCACATTTGTAATATGGGCATCAGGTTTGTTAAAATCATATCCGGCAGGCTGTGGTATTCCCATCGGGAAATGGATCTTTATCTTTAACCGGCCTTCACGGATAAGACCAGATTCAATCCTTGCTGAAACCTGGTCATCACCCGGATGGCAAACAGTCGTTACCTGAACCGGGACACCCTCAACCGTAAAACAGCTGGTAATCTCTCCCGTCCAGAGATCAAGCTTTTGTATATTATCCTTTATATCCTTGACAGTTATCTCTGAGCCATCTTCCTTAATTATCTGCAATCCGACCATTCCCAGGTGAATACGATGAGGGTTCTCCCTTAGCCAGTCTGATGCCATCCTCTTTCGCTCATCTTCTCCCCTCCCATATTGCCATAAATAGCTTACCTGCCTCCCGTGCACATCATAATTGCGGTAATTATCTTCAAGATTAAAGTTTTCAGGATTAGGAAATGAATGCCAGCCCCAGTCCGACATCGTTCCGAGTGATATCCCTCTTTCATAAAACCCTGGAAATGTCTGCAGGCCGGTCATATCAACAGTAAATGTAAATGTCCCGTTACCCACCGAAAAAGAATTAAGACTGTCAATAATACTGTTTTCAATATTATGACGTGATACAAGATCATATCTGTCAATAACCTGATCTCTTCCACAGGAAAATGACATTAAAATGATAAAAATTGTAGTTGCTGACTGAAAACAGATCCTCATTATGGAAAAATATTAATCCGTTTAATCCATCCATACTCTATTTATGGTATACCTTTGTGTACCTTTGTGATAACCTTTGTGTCCCTTTGTGGTTAAAAAATCAATTCACCTGCAATTTACAAAGATTATCCCTGTTTGATGCGCATATCAATCTTCAATTTTTTTCTTATCCTGCAAACCATTTGTTTTTTCAGCTAATTTTGGGAATTAATGCAATACATAATACCGTGGATACTGACATAACCATTATCGGGGCAGGAGTTATTGGTCTTGCCATCGGGGAAAGACTCTCTTCAAATTACAGCAACCTTTTTATAATTGAAAAGCATCCGACATTCGGACAGGAGACTAGCAGCCGCAACAGCGAAGTTATCCATGCAGGAATATATTATCCGCATGGTTCTCTCAAGGCAACACTTTGTGTGGAAGGGAAAGCTCTTCTTTATGATTACTGCAGGAAGCATGACATACCATATAATAATTGTGGTAAGCTTATAGTCGCCACAAGCCCCGAAGAAGTAAAGGTCATCGAAGGTATAAGGGAAACAGCACGAAAGAATGGTGTTGAGCTTGAAGTTAAGGAGAAGGATGAAATTGCTGACCTGGAGCCCAACATTTTTGCACTGAAAGCTTTGTATTCCCCAACGACCGGTATTGTTGACACACATTCGCTGATGAAGCAGTTTGAAACTGTGATCATTAATAATGGAGGACAGATCGCCTATGGCAGTGAAGTAACAGGTATTAAAAAGCTGACCGACGGTTATGAGATCACCGTTCTGGATGCCGATAAACAGTACTTTAGCTTCACGACCAGGGTACTTATAAATTCTGCAGGCCTGACTGCCGATAAGATCTCTGAAATGACCGGAATCGTTGATGAGAAGCTGGCTATCCATTTCTGTAAAGGAGAATATTTCAGGGTGAATCCCCCGAAAAACAGGCTTATTAAGAGGCTGATCTATCCTGTACCGCATCATAACATGGAAGGCATCGGGATACATGTGACAATTGATATGGCAGGAGGAGTAAAACTGGGGCCCGATGTAACATACCTTAAATCAAAAGAATATGATTACAGGGTAACGGCTTCAAAGCAGGAAGCTTTCTGGAGATCTGCACGGAAGTTCCTCCCTTTCCTTGAATATGATGATATAGCGACCGAAATGGCCGGGATAAGACCTAAAACGCAGAAAGAGGGTGACCCCATCCGGGACTTTTATATCATGGAAGAGAGCGAAAGAGGTTACAGGGGATTCATCAACCTTGTAGGGATGGAATCTCCGGGACTCACATCCTGCCTTGCAATTGGAAATTATATTAACAATATTGTCATCAATATCAAATAAAACAATTATTTTTATTCTGGTTTTTATCCATGATAATAAAAAAGGAGGATGAAATGAAATCGCTTCAGATATACAAACAACTGGTTCTCATTATTTCGTTTGCATTCATAACCGCAGTTATTGCCGGTCAGAATAGCAAAACGGGTGATGTTTATGTCCCGGAAGTAGGTCAGCAGGGAAAAGATGTGGTCTGGGTTCCGACGCCACAGGAATTAGTTGATACAATGCTTTCGATCGCGAAAGTCACTCCGGCCGATTTTTTGATTGATCTTGGCTCGGGAGACGGACGAACTGTAATTTCTGCCGCAAAAAGAGGAGCCAGAGCTCTGGGAATTGAATATAATCCCGATATGGTAAAACTGTCGCGGAGAAATGCAGAGAAAGAGGGTGTCAGCGGGAAGGCTGAATTCATTGAAGCCGACCTCTATGAAGCTGATCTATCGAAGGCCACAGTTATTACCATGTTCCTGTTACCTGAGATAAACCTTAAGCTTAGACCCAGGATACTCGAGCTTAAACCGGGGACACGGATCGTATCCAACACATTTACAATGGGTGAATGGGAAGCTGACAGGGAAGTAACAACCGATGACAACTGGAACAGCTGGAATACGGCTCTGTTATGGATCGTTCCTGCAAAAGTTGAAGGCATCTGGAAGCTGGGGAAGGATGAACTTGCAATAACACAGGATTTCCAGATGATCAGGGGCAGGCTCAATCATAACGGAAAATCATTGACAATAACTGACGGAAGGCTCAGCGGTAATGATATAACATTCAAAGCCGGAGACTATCTTTATACCGGGACCGTCAACGGCAACAAAATATCAGGTAAGGTCTCAAATTCGGTTCTCGGCAACACAAGCGACTGGGTGGCAACAAGGTAATCAGAAATTATTCTCAGCCCTTTTGTTTACTTCTCAGGAGCTTCTCAAGTTCTGCCATCTCATCCCTGAATCTTGCAGCCTCGATAAAATTCAGTTCTGAAGCAGCTTTTTCCATATTCTTACGGGTCTTTTCGATTGCTTTTTCAAGCGCTTCCCGGTTCATATATTTTATGACAGGATCTGCAGCAATATCTGCACGGTCGGGTTCAATATAAGCTTTAACCGAAACTCCCTTTTTGCTCAGACCGGCAAGGATTGTACCGGTCTTCCTCACGATCTGAGCCGGTATAATACCCATTTCATCATTGTATTTCAATTGTTTTGCACGCCGGCGGTTCGTTTCATCTATAGTCATCTGCATGCTGTTCGTAACCGTATCGGCATACATTATTACTTTGCCATTGAGGTTGCGGGCTGCCCGCCCTGCCGTCTGGGTAAGTGATCTAGCCGACCTGAGAAATCCCTCCTTATCGGCATCGAGAATCGCTACAAGGGATACTTCAGGGAGATCGAGCCCTTCACGAAGAAGGTTCACTCCCACCAGGACATCAAATTCACCGGTACGCAGACCTTCCATTATCTCTATCCTTTCAATAGTATCAATATCCGAATGAATATACCTGCTTCTGATCTCAAACTTCAGAAAATATGAATTTAATTCCTCCGCCATTCTCTTGGTGATAGTTGTGACCAGCGTTCTCTCACCATTCGAAGCCCTTTCCCTGATCTCATCCATCAGATTATCGATCTGGTTCAAAGTAGGACGCACTTCCACCGGAGGATCAAGCAGTCCTGTCGGCCTTAATACCTGATCGACAAATACACCTTCACTCTTTTCAAGCTCATAATCAGCAGGGGTCGCACTTACATAAATTATCTGGCCGGTAAGCGATTCAAACTCCTCAATGCGCAGGGGTCTGTTGTCAAGTGCGGCAGGCAACCTGAATCCATATTCAACAAGCGTCTGTTTTCTCGAATGATCGCCCCCGTACATGCCCCGGATCTGGGGAATGCTTACATGACTCTCATCAATCACCGTAATAAAATCTTCGGGGAAGTAATCCAGCAGACAGAAAGGCCTTGTACCCGCCTGCCGGCCGTCGAAATACCTCGAATAATTTTCAATCCCGCTGCAATAACCGAGCTCCTTTATCATTTCAAGATCGTACAGCACCCTCTGTTCAAGCCTCTTTGCCTCTTCTCTCTTTCCAATATCGTTGAAATACGTAACCTGCCGTACCATATCATCCTGTATTTTACTGATCGCCTGATTTATCCTGTCGCGTGTTGTAACAAAAATGTTCGCTGGATAAATAATAAAATCATCCATATTTTCCAGCCGGCGATTACTCTCAGGATCAAAAGTATATATCTCCTCAATCAGGTCGCCAAAGAAAACTATCCTGACAGCGATATCGGCGTATGCAGGAAAGACATCCACCGTATCGCCTCTCACCCTGAATGTACCGTGCCGGAATTCCAGCTCATTGCGTGAATAGAGACTATCCACCAGCTTCCTGAGGAACTGGTTCCTTCCTGTTTTCTTACCCTTAATGATATGAACAGTATTTGAATGATAATCTTCGGGATTGCCGATTCCATAGAGACATGAAACAGAAGAAACAACAAGTACATCCTTCCTCCCGGAGAGCAATGATGAAGTGGCACTAAGTCTTAGTTTCTCAATATCTTCATTTATCGAAAGATCTTTTTCAATATAGGTATCTGTGACAGGGAGGTATGCTTCAGGCTGGTAATAATCGTAATATGAAACGAAATATTCAACACGGTTATCAGGGAAGAACTGGCGGAATTCCCCGTAAAGCTGTGCTGCAAGGGTTTTATTATGGCTCAGAACAAGAACCGGCCGCTGAATCTTTTCAATGACATTTGCTATTGTAAAAGTCTTTCCCGAACCCGTTACCCCCAGGAGAGTCTGGTAAGGAACACCTTTCTCCAGTCCTTCCACAAGTTGTCTTATTGCTTCAGGCTGATCGCCGGTAGGTTCAAAATCAGAGACAAGTTTAAAATTCATAGTTTCTTCTTTCCTATTTTCAAGTCTGAAAAATAGTATATTAATGAACGAGTATAGCTATTAAAGTAATATTAAAATGATAATTTTGCAGTTAATATCTCTGAATCAGTAGTTTTGTCCAGACGTAATTCAATATCCGTATTCTTTGTTCACAACCAACCAGGAAGAATCATTCTGGGATTTTTAATACACTTATTTCTCATTACTGGAGTTCTGGAGGTTAAATGTCAGAATACACTTCTAAAAACCTTTACCACAAAAGATGGCCTTGCCCATAATAATGTAAGAGCAATCGTCAGAGACAGTACCGGATTTCTCTGGATCGGGACCTGGGATGGGCTGAGCCGTTATGATGGATATGAATTTAAGAATTATTATCACAGACCTGGAGATACAACTTCTATCCCTTATTTCTCTATATACAACCTGGCCCTAGATGAGGCAAATAACCTGTGGATAATAACAGATTCCAGACAGATTGCCCGTTACAACAGACAACAGGATAACTTTGACCTCCTTAAAAAATTCGGTGAATCCCTTCCGGGTGTGGTGGATAACATATGCTCAGACGATTCTGGTAATTTATGGATAGTTTGCCGGGATGCATTATTCAGAAGAAATCCTGCCGATGGTAAATTTACAAAGTACTTAATAAAATCCGTCAATAATGAACTCGTTGAATTACCGGGCAACAGTTACAAAGTGACTATTGGTAATAATAACAAGGTATGGCTGTCAGGTAATTCAGTTACAGAATTAGTGCTAAATGGGGAAAATGCCACAATCATCAAAAACTATAAAATAAAAGGCCCTGTAAATGAAATATTAACTGATTTCGAACTGGTACGATGGACTGAGTTTTTTGAGTCGGCTGATGGGGACCGATGGCTTTTTTCAAATACCGGGCTATACAAGTTCAACCCTGATAATTTAATCTTCGAAGAATATAAAGGTACTATTGACCGTAAAGTGTTTGCTGGCAAAAAAAACAGGATATGGGGGACGTGGCAAGAAGGAATCCTGCATATTCTTAATTCTCAAAAACAAACCCTTATAAAACCTAGTCCGGCGACAGATATATTCCTGACAGCACTTTTTTCACAGAATAACAATATAATATGGTACACAGGATGCACTAAGACCGGAGATCCTCTCGGATTGCAACAGCTTGTGTTCACTTCTCAATATTTCACCAATTACGTTATCGGAAATGATCAGAAAAAAAACACAGCTGTATTTTCAATTCTGAAAACTACCGACAATAATATCTTCATAGGCACTCAGGGAAATAACTATATCTTAAACTATTCTGCAGATAACCTGGTCAGGAAGACTGGTGAGCTACCTGATCGACTATTTAAATCATCTGGACATATAAGACAGATGCTTGAAACTCCCAAGGGAATGTGGATAGGTTATCTAAACAATCTTCTATTGTTCTATGACAAAGAAAAAGATAGTTTTACCAGATACTATGCGGATATCGATTCTTATCGTACCTTATGTTTGACTCCCGCTGGGAATTTGTTCATTGGTACCATGAAATTATTAATGTTCGATCCTGATACTGGCAGAACAAAAACACTATGGGAATGCTCTGAAAATGCACTATTTTATGATTTATTGCTTACCGGTGAAGGTATATTATGGGGTAGTCTGGCAAACAGTCTTCTTTTCCGTTATGACACAAAAAGTGGAAAACAAGACCTTTTCAGGGTTACATCTGAGTTTTACCATATTGAAGATATTTGTGAAGGAGGGGATGGAACCTTATGGTTGGCCATGCTGGGAGGCGGATTATGCAGTTTCAATCCTGAAACCGGAAAATCAATCATTTATACCACTTCAAATGGACTATGCAATAACACAGTTTACAGCATTTTAAAAGATAAATCCGGAAATTTATGGATCTCAACCAACTCCGGGATTTCAAGATTTAATCCTGAATCCAAACATTTCAGGACATTCAGTGAAGTTGATGGACTCAAAATCTCCGAATTCAATTCAGACGCCTCATATTCTACGAAGGAGGGCGAATTTTTCTTTGGAGGAATGGGGGGATTTGTAAGTTTCTTTCCCGACAGTATAAATGTGAAAGATAATAGTAAAACTGAATTAAAACTTCTTATAACTGAACTTGAGGTATCGGGAGAAACAAAATTCCTTCAGGAAGATATCAATTCTTCGGATACTATAATATTTTCGAAGGGTGAAAATAATTTTCACATCTCCTTTGCTACATCTGATTTAATTAACTCAGATTTGATCTACTACAGATACAGACTGTCTGATATTGATAATGAATGGATCGAAGCAGACGCACACAACCGTAACATCAATTATGCTAATCTGAAACCCGGATGGTATAATCTGTTAATACAGGCACGAGACTTTAATGGCAACTGGACGGCATCCAGAGACTATTCGATAAGAATTACTCCATATTTTTACCAGACCAGGATCTTTCTTGTGATTCTCCCCCTTCTTATCCTCTCACTTATTTCTTTTTCGATAATAAATTATATCCGGCAGCTAAAACAAAAGGAAAGACTAAAGCAGGATGAACTTAGGCTGCAGTCCCTTCGCGGGCAAATGAATCCTCATTTTATTTTTAATTCACTTAACTCCATTAATTATTTTATCTCAAACAACGACAGACTTTCTGCGAACAGGTATATCGCTGATTTTTCTGCCTTGATCAGAACAATTCTTTCAAATCTGGGGAAGAATTTTATCCCTTTCCAGACAGAGATTGAATCGCTGACCAATTATCTCGATATTGAACATCTGCGATTCGGTGATAAATTTGATTATGAAATCATTACTTCAGACATTGAAGGAATTAACCGACTTGAAGTTTTACCGGGACTGGTCCAACCTTT
>CAYPHL010000059.1:21606-27957 GCA_964410385.1 uncultured Rikenellaceae bacterium
GCAGTTGTAATAGATGATGAAAAGCCATCCAGAGAAGCGATAAGCAATTACCTTGGAGAATTTTGTACTGATGTTTCGGTTCTTGCCAAAGGATCGTCGGTGAAAACTGGATATAAAGCTATCCGAAAGCATTCTCCAGATGTTGTTTTTTTAGATATCGAACTTGGAGATGGTAACGGATTTGATCTGTTGCAGATGTTCGATAAGATCGATTTTAAGGTCATTTTTATAACAGCCTACTTGGAATATGCGATAAAGGCCTTCAGGTTCAGTGCCGTTGATTATCTCCTTAAACCGGTAAAGATTGATGAACTCACCGCCGCTGTTGACAAGATAAGATCTATAAGGGAAAAAAGCCAGAGTGAAATAGCATTGTCCGCATTACTAAAAAATCTGGTTTCTGGTACCGGAATTCCTTCTACACTTGTTGTTTCGGATATTAAAGGATTCGAAGTCTTAAAAGTCCCGGAAATAATTATGTGCCAGGCAGATGGTTATTGTACAATAATAACCCTGACCGGTAACAGGAAAATCGTCAGCACCAGGAACCTGAAACATTTTGAAGAATTGCTTGAAGGACATAGTTTTATCAGGGCACACAATTCCTTTCTTGTCAATATTGCTCATGTCTGCAGTTATTCAAGACAGGGAGAAATATTTCTAACCGGAGGTATTAAAGCAAGCCTCGGAGAATCTTATAAAAGTACTTTCATTAAGCAAATCCTGAAGAAGTAACACAGGTCAATTCTCTATTCATCACATCCTGAATAACCTGGTATTGAACAATTAAGCAGGAATTTAGCAATCTTATCTGTAATTATTAAGTATTAATGAATTTTTCTGGTACTGATTGATTATCCATGTTTATCAATTGGAATACCCTGTTTGTAGTTTAGTAAGCCAACTTTGTAGGTTTTGGATTAATAATTAACATTATATCAGTAACTTAGAGACATTATAAACCTTAAAAAATATTGCTTATGAGACAAATCATCAAAAATCTTATTGCATTTTGTCTGTTTGGATACGGAACCCTTTCAATTGCACAAAATGTCATTCCGGCTTCAGGAGGAAACGCAACCGGAGCAGGAGGTTCTGTCAGTTATTCAGTTGGCCAGGTAACCTACACAACAAATAACGGCACCAACGGAAGTGTTGCACAGGGAGTGCAGCAACCTTACGAAATATCAGTAGTAACAGCTATTGAAGAAGCTACAGGGATACTACTGGAATTGTCAGTTTATCCCAATCCTGCTACTGACTTTGCCACGTTAAAAACCGGAAACTATGAAGGGGAAAACATGAATTACCTGCTTTTTGATATTAATGGCAAAGTTCTGCTGCAAAATAAAGTCGAAGGTAGTGAGACAATGATTCCTTTGTCTGATCTGGCAAAGGGAACATATTTCTTAAAAATCATTGATAAAAAAAGAGAATTAAAAATTTTCAAAATCATAAAAAACTAAAATCATATGAAAAAAATCTTTACTCTGTTAATGGCGTTTACCGTAACAACATTAATGTTCTCTCAGGTACCTCAGAAAATGAGTTATCAGGCTGTCATACGCAATGCCGGTAATTCCCTGATAGTCAATCATGCTGTAGGAATGAGAATCAGCATTCTTCAAGGATCTGCTACCGGCAATCCAGTATATGTAGAAACTCAAACCCCGACTACCAATGGGAATGGTCTGGCCACGTTGCAGATTGGCGAAGGAGTGGTTGTTTCCGGATCCATTTCTTCAATTGACTGGTCAAACGGACCTTTCTTCCTGAAAACTGAAACAGATCCGGCAGGAGGAACCAGCTACTCTATAGCCGGAACAAGTCAGCTCTTAAGTGTGCCTTATGCTTTATATGCCGGAAGTGTTGTCATGAGAACATCCTTAACAGGAGATACCCTATTTACAGGTTCCGGCAATTATATTATTGTCCCGGGGATAAGTACTGCAAATTCTAATTCACTTGTTTTCACCCAGAATATTTCCGGTTATGAGCAGATTTTTGTAGCTAACAGCGATTTTTCTACTGTTAAACAGCTTACAAATGGAACGATACACTGTTCACACCCAAGAATATCTCCTGACGGTAAAAAAATTGTCTATGACAAGGGTTCCGGCAATAATTATGATATATGGGTAATGAATATTGATGGTTCGAACAATTATAAAGTCACAAATACCAACGTTATTAATCTATTGCCAGCATGGCATAACAACGGAAAGGAAATCATTTATGAATATGGAACAACTGCCAATACCAAAGTAGTCGCGAAAATTATTAGAATAAATGGTACTAACGACAGGGTATTGGTTGATGTCGGAAATAAAGTAAGATTTCCCTGTATGAATCCGGCAGATTCAAATTTTGTTTCTTTCTATTATGACTCGGGAAACTGGGCTTACAGCTCATCAATTCGCATTCGAAATCTAACAGCAGGAACTGATGAAACTATAGTTAGTTCTGATGGCACATATGCAAAGGACCTTCCAACTTACAGTCACAATGGACAATATTTGATCTGGTTTGATAATTCGCCCACTGTAAAGAAACTGATGACTATTAACTTAACCACCAAAAATAAAACTACGATCGAGTCGATATCTAATTCGAATGCAGTACTTTATGGTGTATATTCAACAGATGATAATTACCTTTATCATTTGAGAAGAGTGTCAACCGCTGCTACCGAAGTAGTACGACGAAATGCAGATGGTTCCAATCCGGTTACATTATTTACAGGAGATAATATAAACTGGATAGATACAAAATAATTACAGAAACTAATATAATTTTACAATCCTATAATTTCTGATTAACGAGATTATTTAAACAAAAAGGCGCTTACCACAGCGCCTTTTTAATCCCGGAGAACCCGGTGTATACTAACCTAAATAACCCTTCAGTAGTTTGCTCCGCGATGTATGCCTGAGCCTGCGGATAGCTTTTTCTTTTATCTGTCTTACTCTTTCACGTGTAAGACCGAATTTTTCTCCTATTTCCTCGAGTGTCATCTCCTGGCAGCCTATTCCGAAAAAGTACCTGATAATATCCCGTTCTCTTTCGGTAAGTGTTGCAAGTGCCCTGTAGATCTCCCTCGATAACGATTCATCCATCAGAAGCTTGTCGGCAACAGGAGAATCACTGTTTGTAAGAACATCCAGAAGGCTGTTATCTTCACCTTCAATGAACGGAGCATCAACGGATACGTGCCGCCCTGATACCTTTAATGTATCAGTAACCTTTTCCTTCGGAAGCTCGAGAACATCTGCAAGCTCTTCAGGTGAAGGAGTACGCTCGTTCTCCTGTTCAAACCTCGAAAAAGCTTTATTGATCTTGTTAAGCGAACCAACCTGATTGAGAGGAAGCCTTACTATCCTTGATTGCTCGGCAAGAGCCTGCAGGATTGACTGCCTTATCCACCAGACAGCATATGAAATGAACTTGAATCCCCTTGTTTCATCAAATTTCTCTGCAGCTTTTATAAGCCCCAGATTACCCTCATTTATCAAATCCGGAAGACTTAATCCCTGGTTCTGATACTGCTTCGCAACCGAAACAACAAAACGAAGATTTGCCTTGGTGAGCTTTTCGAGTGCAGTCCTGTCGCCTTTTTTGATACGCTGAGCCAGCTCCACCTCTTCTTCTACCGATATCAACTCCTCTTTACCAATTTCCTGCAGGTATTTGTCAAGCGAAGCACTCTCTCTGTTTGTTATGGATTTGGTAATTTTTAGCTGTCTCATGCTGTCTGAAAAATTGTCGCAAAGATAATATTATACACTTTAATAACAAATAATTTTAACAATTGTTGTCAACAGAAAATTGTTAACATTTTATGTCTCTATAAAACAATTAATTACATGCGCATTTTGATATAATTATTCGAGATTCGAGATTCAAGGTACTATGCTAAAGGTTCCAGGTTCGAACCAACGAAACCTGAAACCTTTAACTTTGAATTTCGAATTTTGAATTTTGAATCCTGAATCCTGAATCCTGAATCAATATCCTGAACTTAATTTCCGTACTGATATTGGAACTGTCTTCCTTCGGGAGTTATTCCGGCAATTGATCTGAGAGATTTTTCAGTGCTTCCTGCAGCTGAACGTACATCATCACCGCTGTTAACTTTTTTGTTATTTATAGTTGTGATTATGGTTCCTCTCCTTATTCCCAGATCCCGGAAAAGCCCGTCGCCAACCTCGACAATCTTGACACCATTATCGACCCCGAACATTCTTTTGTCATTTGAGCTCAGGGGTTCAAATCTGGCACCGAAAACTGCTCCTCCTCCTGAACCGCGTTCCACTACTCCTGTGGTTCCGGAAATATTCTTCAGTGTGATGGGGACAGTCGATTCTTTACCATTCCGGATGTAGGTTATATTTACCCTGTCACCAGGACGCTGTTTTCCGACCTGTTCCTGAAGTTCGGTAGCATTATTGACAGGAACTCCGTTGAATTTAATTATTACATCATCTTTCTTAAGATTGGCATCTGCAGCTGAACCTCCTTCCCTTACGTCAGTAATGATAGCACCTTTTATCTCCTTCAGATTTTTTTCCTCGGCTACTTCCGGTGTTACATCGGCAATGTTCACCCCGATCAGCGCACGCTGAACTTCCCCGAACTCTTTGAGGTCTTCGACAACTTTTTTAACAATGCTTACAGGGATTGCAAACGAATTACCTGCATAAGCGCCGCTGGGAGAATAAATTGCAGAAGTGATGCCTACCAGAAGACCTTTAGTGTCAACCAATGCACCACCGCTGTTACCCATGTTAAGAGCTGCATCCGTCTGGATAAAAGACTCTATCCTGTAATCATTCTCAAGTATCCCAAGGTTTCTGCCCTTGGCGCTTACTATTCCTGCCGTGACTGTTGAGGTAAGATTAAAAGGATTTCCTACCGCCAGAACCCATTCACCCACTCTCAACTTATCAGAATCGCCATATTTCAGGTAAGAAAGATCCTGAGCCTTGACTTTAAGAAGAGCGATATCTGTGGTCGGATCACGACCGATAACCTCAGCATTCAGGAGCCTGTTGTCATTCAGTTTTACTTCAATATTCTCTGCATCCTCAATAACATGATTATTTGTAATTATATAACCATCGGCTGAAATTATAACTCCTGAACCATATCCGGCTACTTCACGAGGTCTGCTGCTGTAACGGTCACCATAGAACCATTCCATTATAGGATTCTGAGGCTGCTGTACCATTGATTTTGTTCTTACATGCACGACTGCATGAACTGTCTGTTCGGCAGCATATGTAAAATCAACCTGTCCCGGCTGCATCTGCAACGCTGTGAGATAAGCCTTTGCTTCAGGTGTTTCGATCTTTGAACTATCCCTTGCTACCACGGCTTCCGGCTTGTCAACTATCTTGGTATAAGCTACCAGTGCTATAACGGCACCCAGAAGAGCCATTAATAAAGCACCAAAGAAATATTTCCCTTTCATATCTGTTTAATTTTTAAATTACCACTTTTGTTATATTTGTCGCCTTTTTAATCAAATATTATGCCTTTTAAAAGATTCTTATATTTATAACCTTTTTCTGTTGAATTTGTTTTACAAAGATCGTGCATTTTTTCTATGACCTTCAATATATTACAATGATTTAACAACACTTTAACAATGATAACAGTAGCTTTTAACAAATATCAGGGAGCAGGAAATGATTTCGTAATGATAGATAACAGAGGGAATCAGATCAATGCTGACGATGTTGTCCTTATTAACAAATTATGTGACCGCCGCTTTGGAATAGGCGCCGACGGGTTAATTCTGGTTTCGGACCACAAAACACTTGATTTTGAGATGAAATATTTCAATTCAGACGGGAAGCTCGGATCGATGTGCGGCAACGGCGGAAGATGCACCGCTCATTTTGCCCTGAAATACGGAATTGCCGGGAAAACCCAGAAATTCATGGCATTCGACGGTCCGCATGAGGCGGAGGTTGAAGAAGATATCGTACGCCTGCAAATGGCTGATGTAAAAAGTTTCAGAATGGTGGACAATAATTATTTCATTAATACCGGATCACCTCATTATGTATTATTCAGAGATGATGTTGACAGTATTAATGTAAATGAAGAAGGTAAAAAGATCAGATGGTCAGAGAAATTTGCACCAGGCGGTACAAATGTCAACTTTGTTCAGATCATTGATAATGGATTGAAAATAAGAACATTCGAAAGAGGCGTTGAAGAAGAGACGCTGGCTTGCGGTACAGGGGTAACTGCATCTGCCATTGCTGCAGTTCTAAAAGGACATTTTGACACTTCTCCTGTAAATGTCAGAGCCAGGGGTGGCAATCTGAGAGTTGAATTCAGAAT
>CAYPHL010000060.1:0-27910 GCA_964410385.1 uncultured Rikenellaceae bacterium
TATTGATCATATCCATCAGGGACAACCATGCACTTCCTTTTATCTTATTAAGTTCGTCGGGCAGAAGCCATTCCACTCTGGTAATTCCCTCCCTGATCTGCGGCTCGGTGATCATTTCACCATTATATTTCATAAGGAACCAGCTTGTCTTTTTCAGGTAGGAGATACCTTCCCATGTATATGTATGATAGCTTGGTTCCAGTGGTTTTACAATTGTCTGCCCCCTGATACCTGATTCTTCGCTGACTTCCCTTAATGCACAGGATTCTGCCTCCTCTCCGGGTTCGATATGACCTTTCGGCAGGTCGAGCCTTCCTTTCTTCTCTATAAACAGGAATCTTCCCGAAGTATGCCTTACAAGCCCGCCGGCTGCACCAACCTCGGTAAAATAGATCCTGAAGATCTTCCAGATATGCAGGATATCCGGACCGTAGATATTTATTGCTGATATCTCCGGATTTGCCTGAAAATCTGCAATTATCCTATAAAGTTCTTTGGTGTCATTGAATTTAAGGAATAACCCGTATTTTTGTAACCGGTCAGGTTCAGGGCTTATCAGAATGAATCTGTTTTCAAAATGAACCTTATACATACTTTTATGGAGACTAATGCAAAACGAATAGCTGAATATCTTTTACAAATTAAAGCAATAAAATTGCAACCGTCAAATCCTTTTACTTGGGCTTCCGGCTGGAAATCCCCGATTTACTGTGATAACAGGAAAACACTTTCGTTTCCTGAAGTAAGAAAATATATCCGTGATTCATTTGTATCCCTTATCAATGACCTTTATCCGCAGGCTGAGATTATTGCTGGTGTTGCTACCGGTGCAATATCTCATGGAGCTCTGGTTGCCGACAGGCTTGAACTGCCGTTTATCTATGTAAGGTCGGGAGCAAAGGAACACGGACTGGGTAACCAGATAGAGGGTTATTATAAGGAAGGCCAGAAAGTTGTTGTGATTGAAGATCTTATTTCAACAGGTTCCAGCAGCCTTAATGCTGTTAAAGCCCTGAGGGACAAAAATTGTGAAGTCCTTGGTATGACTGCAATTTTTACATATGAATTTAAAAAATCATATGATGCTTTTGCGGCAGCTTATTGCAATCTGCATACCTTATGCAACTATACAGTACTTATTGATACGGCCCTCAGTACCGGATATATAACCGAAGCAGATGTGGAGACTCTCAGGAAGTGGAGGACCGACCCTGAAAACTGGGGAATAAAATAATCAGGTGAAATGGGAAGTATGACTCGTTTTGAAAGCCGCACCGCAAAGGTGAACCAGGCTCCTGAAGTGATATTTGATTTTGCAACGGATTTAAGGAATTTCAGCCGCTTTGTCCCGGCTTCATCATTCACCGATCTCGAATTTAACCAGAATTCATGCTCCTTCAGGGCTGATACACTTGGAACAGTGACCGTTCAGTTAAAGGAGAAGATTATGTACAATAAAATCGTTTTTACGGGCAACGCCCTGTTGCAGAACGATTTTTTAATTACTGTCTTCCTTCAGGAAACTCCTGATAAACATTCTGAGATAAAGCTGTCGTTTGATGCAGAAATGAATCCCTTCCTTAAAATGGCCGCTTCAGAACCTGTGAGACAATTTCTTGACGTGCTGGTTAAGGAAATTGAAAAATTCGACGGTTGGCGTAACTCTAACTTTTAAATCATTCTTAACCTTTGTGTCCTTTGTGTAATCCTTTGTGTCCTTTGTGGTTAAATAAATTTTTTTTAAGCCACAAAGAGCACAAAGTTCACACGAAGGACACAAAGGGATATTGTAAATTATGAATATTTATGAATTAAAGAGACTAAATAAGGTATTCTACTTCCTTGAAAGAGTAACTGTTTACTGAACTGTCTTCCCTTTCAATTTCAAGGTTTCCGGTTGCCGAGATGCCTTTTATCATTCCCCTGAAAACCTTTCCTTCTGCGCTGTATTCATGCCATTCACCAGCCCTGTACAGCAATGAAATATATTCATCCCTTATTAGTTGCCTGTCACCGTAAAGAAGTTGCTTATACCTGCTATCGAGGAAGTTAAGCAGCTGTTTAAGGCAGGCACGGATATCGCTCTCCTCCCCGGTTATAAGCTTGATTGAAACAGGATTTGGAATTCCGGAACTGAATTTCTCCTGGTTGATATTTAAACCTATACCGGCAACACTGCTTTCTATTGTGTCTCCGATCAAAGTGTTCTCGATAAGTATGCCTGCAATTTTGGCATCTTTTACATAAATGTCATTCGGCCATTTGATTTTTACATCAGGAAATTTACCCTGCAGAAAATCACATATTCCGAGTGATATGGCAATTGAAATAAGGAACTGATCCTCAGGCTTTACGGACGAGGGGTAAAGGATTATGCTGAAAATAAGATTCTTTCCGTTTTCACTTTCCCAACTGTTCCCCTGTTGTCCTTTCCCGGCAGTCTGGAAATCGGCATAAATGACGGTACCTTCCTGTAATTCAGAAACTTTCAGACATTCTGAAGCATAAGTATTTGTGGATTCAAGTGATCCGTGGAACTTAATATTTGATCCGATGATCATAGTGAACAGATTAACAGTGTTTTAACTGAAGGAATATTTGCCGGACAGGTGGTGTGCAATGTATTTGGTACTGTTCTTGTAAAAATGGACTTAAGTGACAAAAATACAGATAAAAGTTCGTACTTTTGCACCTTGATTTGTAACTATTAATTTTTGATGAAAAAAAGGTCCGACGGCGCCGAAGTTCTTTTGAAAAGCATAATAAAGGGAATCTTTGATAAAAAGGGGAAGGATGTACTTAAGATAGATCTGAGAAAACTTGAAAACCCTGTCACTGATTATTTTGTTATATGTCATGGTACATCGGTAACCCAGGTTGATTCCATATGTGATTCAGTTGAAGATGTTGTTATGGCAAAAACCGGAGAGAAGCCGTTACATGTTGAGGGACTTGAAAATTGTTTCTGGGTGCTTATTGATTACGGGAATGTGGTTGTCCATATTTTCCTTGAGCAGTACAGGAGTTTTTACAGTCTCGAATCACTCTGGGCAGATGCCCATATTGAAATTATGGAAGATAAGCTAAGCAAGTAATTTTCTATGACCCAGAATACGAATAAACCTTCTCCCGAGAAAAAGGGAGACAAGAATGTCAAACCGAAGTTTAACAGCAACTGGATATTTGCAATTATAGCGCTTTCCTTCATCCTGTTTGAGATCTTATTCAACAGGAATGTCACGCAGCGGGCAACGACCAGCATGATAAAGGAAATGATCGCAAAGCATGATATTGAAAAGCTCGTTGTTGTCAACAAGGATATTGCGGAGATCTATCTGACCGGTGAAGCGGTCAGTTCGGGAAGGTATGAGAACCTTCCCAAGCCAGGGGGAGGAATGGGGCTGCAGGTACCAAAACCACATTACACATATAATATAGGTGATATCAGCAATTTTGAACCGTTTATCCTCGAAACTCAGAAAAATGCGGGGTATAATGACAGTGACCTGATTTACCCCGAATATATAACAAGAAAGAACTATTTTGCAGATATCCTGGGGTGGCTTATCCTTCCTGCGATTCTGATAGTGGTCTGGCTTTTTATGATGCGCAGGATGGCAGGAGGTGGTTCTGGTGGAGCCGGAGGTATTTTCAGTGTCGGTAAGTCGAGGGCGCAGATATTTGATAAGGATACAAACGTCAAAATTAATTTTAATGATGTTGCGGGCCTTGAGGAAGCCAAGACCGAAGTAATGGAGATAGTTGATTTTCTCAAGAATCCGAAAAAATATACCCAGCTGGGAGGAAAGATCCCGAAGGGAGCTCTTCTGATTGGTCCTCCGGGTACCGGCAAGACACTTCTTGCAAAAGCAGTGGCCGGTGAAGCCAACGTTCCGTTTTTTTCAATATCCGGATCGGATTTCGTTGAAATGTTTGTCGGAGTGGGTGCTTCAAGGGTAAGAGACCTTTTCAAACAGGCTAAGGAGAAGGCTCCCTGTATAGTATTCATTGATGAGATCGATGCAGTTGGCCGGGCAAGGGGCAGAAATGCAAATTTCGGATCGAATGATGAACGTGAGAACACCCTTAACCAGCTTCTTACCGAGATGGATGGTTTCGGGACGAATATGGGGGTCATCATTCTCGCGGCCACAAACAGGGCTGATATTCTTGACAGGGCATTACTTAGGGCAGGCCGTTTCGACAGGCAGATACATGTCGAGCTTCCCGACCTTAATGAAAGGGAAGCCATCTTCAAGGTACATCTGCGGCCGATAAAACTCGCGAAGAATTTCGATATAGCTTTTCTTGCAAAACAGACTCCCGGATTTTCCGGAGCTGATATTGCAAATGTATGTAATGAAGCTGCACTTATTGCTGCCAGGAAAAACAAGACAGTTGTTGAAAAGCAGGATTTCCTGGATGCCATTGACAGGATCGTGGGCGGCCTTGAAAGAAAGAACAAGATCATTTCCCTTCAGGAGAAAAAGACAATTGCCTACCATGAAGCTGGTCATGCTACTGTAAGCTGGCTTCTTGAGCATGCAAGTCCACTGGTGAAGGTAACAATTATACCACGTGGCAGGGCATTGGGCGCTGCATGGTATCTTCCCGAAGAAAGGCAGATAACAACCCGCGAACAACTCCTCGATGAAATGGCATATGCACTGGGTGGAAGGGCTGCCGAAGAACTTGTTTTCGGAAAAGTATCCACCGGAGCTCTCAGCGACCTGGAAAAGATAACAAAACAGGCTTATGCAATGGTCTCATTCTTCGGCATGAGCGATAAGGTTGGAAATATAAGCTTCTATGATTCATCAGGGCAGTCCGACTTCGGATTTACAAAGCCCTACAGCGAAAAGACAGCCGAGCTTATAGACCGCGAGGTAAAGGAAATAATTGAAGAATCATACAACAGGTCCAAGGATGTTCTCAGTGCAAATATGAAGGGACTGACAGAACTGGCTGAACTGCTGCTTGAAAAGGAGGTTATTTTTGGTGAAGACCTTGAAAGGATATTCGGCAGGAGAAAAGCCGACAAACTGAAAGAAGAGCAGGAAGAAAAAGACAGAAAAACGGCTGATAACAATACAGCCAGTGTCGTTGCAGAAGATGAGGGTATTAAAACTGCCAATGATGGTGATCAGACTGTACAGGATGCCGGTCCGGAAGTGACTGATGATCCTGAAAAGCCTGCAGAAGAATCCACTGGCGGAAAATAAAATATTGGCAGGTTGAAAGAGATCTACAGACGGACCTTAACGGGAGCCTGGATTGTAATATTCACTCTGGGTGGCTTCTGGCTTCACCCGGTCTCATTTTTCCTCACCGGTCTTATAATCCTTTTGGGAACACAATATGAATACTTAAGGATAATCAGAAGTACGGGAGTAAATGCACAAATGATCCCGGGTATGATTACAGGTATAGCTGCTTATATTCTGGCAACCATGGTTGCCTCAGGGATACTCGGTTTCAGGTACCTGCTGATTCTGATCCCTTTTGTTGCCGGGATTCTGATTTTTGAACTTTACCGAAGACAGGATAAACCGTTTGATTCTCTTGCCCATACAATATTTAGTGTCATTTATACCGCACTTCCTTTTTCTTTCTTCCCGTTTGCCGCATTCGGAAGAGAAGGAATAAATCCGCTGATCCGATATGATGGAGGTGTTTTTTCACCGGGAATAATAATAGGTTTTTTTGTACTGCTGTGGGTCAATGATACAGGAGCCTATCTTTCGGGAATAACCTTTGGAAAGCACAGGTTGCTTGAGAGGATCTCGCCTAAAAAATCATGGGAAGGATTTGCCGGAGGAATTATTTTATCAGTATTATCTGCCTGGTTATTGTCAGGTCTGCTCGGTGTGCTTGATACACCTGAGTGGATAATTGTTGCTTTGCTGGTAGCGGTCAGCGGGACATTCGGGGATCTCATAGAATCGATGTTCAAGAGGAGCACGGGAATAAAAGATTCCGGATCCATTATGCCCGGGCACGGTGGTTTTATGGACCGGTTTGACAGCACCCTTTTGTCATTCCCTCTTGTATTTCTTTTTATAACGTTTTTTGGTTGATTGAGCTTACTTAGTTAGTTTTGTTATAATTTTCAGGATATGAGCATTCACAGAGAAGGGTATAAAATACTGATTTTCGGGTTTATTCTGCTGATCCTGTTCAATGTTTTGCTTTGGGTAATTCTTCCCGGCAATATGCTTATCAGATGGCTTGCAGTTTTGTTTTCACTCATGATGTATACTTTCCTGCTGTTTTTTTTCCGGCTTCCTGCCAGAAGACTTGATCCCGATCCGGGACTAGTATATGCACCGGCAGACGGGAAGGTAGTTGTTGTTGAGGAGACAGAGGAGAAAGAATATTTCAGGGACCTGCGCTTACAGGTTTCAATTTTCATGTCGCCTTTCAATATGCACAGCAACAGGTATCCTGTTTCAGGTAAGATCAAATACGTGGAATATCACCCCGGGAACTATATGGTGGCATGGCATCCCAAATCGTCAGAACTGAATGAGAGGAGTACAATAGTTATTGAAACTGATACGGGGAAGGAGATACTTATAAGGCAGGTGGCCGGCGCTGTTGCCAGAAGAATAGTGACATATGCCAAACTAAGTGATAATGTGAGACAGGGCGATGAACTGGGATTTATAAAATTCGGATCCAGAGTTGATATATTTCTGCCCGTGGGGACTGAAATCGAGATACCCTTGCTGCAGCAGGTGAAAGCAAATAAAAGTGTAATAGCAAAGATCTGAAAAGAAAGAATAGAAATGAGAAGTAAAGATGACAGGATAATAAATATAACTGAGGATGTAAAGTGGATCGGTATCCTTGATTTTGATATCACGACTTTTGATATAGTCATGACAACCGAATTCGGTACCACATATAACTCCTACTTCATCAACGGAGAGAAAAAAGCCCTTGTTGAAGTGGCAAAGGAAAAATTCAGTGATGTTTATTTTGAAAAGCTTAATTCGGTTACTGATCCGGCCGGCATCAGCTATATAATCCTTGATCATACAGAACCCGATCATTCAGGAAGTCTTAAGCTGTTGCTCGAAGCTGCTCCGGAAGCAACTGTAGTCGGCAGCGGTAATGCAATAAAATATCTTGAGGAAATGCTCAATGTCCCCTTCAGGTCCATGGTCGTAAAAGACGGCGATACTCTTGATCTGGGGAACAAGACCTTACGCTTCATTTCAGCTCCAAACCTTCACTGGCCGGATTCTATCTACACATGGCTGGAGGAAGACGGGATACTCTTTACATGCGATTCCTTCGGCGCTCATTATTGCACCCGGGAAATGACAGATGAGCTTACTGATGATTACCTTAAAGCCTTCAGATATTATTTTGATGTTATCCTTAAGCCTTACAGCAGGTTTCTTATCAAAGCCATTGAAAAGATAAAGCCGCTGGATATAAGGTATATATGTCCGGGACACGGACCTGTGCTTGATAAGAACAGAGCAAAGATCGTTGAACTGACTGAAAAATATGCAAATGAATACATCGCAAAAAATTCAGGTGTAGCAGGTAAAAATATTCTTGTCGCATATATTTCAGCTTATGGTTTTACAGGAATTGCCGCTGAGGCAATTGCAAAGGGGATAAGGGAAACAGGGGATTTTAGCGTAAAGGTCGTTGATATTGAACATATTGAACTTAATGAGCTGGATGGACTCATAACTGAGTCAAGTGCTCTGCTTATCGGTTCTCCCACAATCAATCAGAATACCCTTCTGCCGGTTTATAAAATGTTTGCGGTGATCAATCCTATACGTGACAAGGGCAAGCTGGCAGGAGCATTCGGATCTTACGGCTGGAGCGGAGAAGCTCCGGGAATTATCCTTGAAACATTGAAAACTCTCAAACTGAAGATATTTGAGGAAACATCTGCATTCAGGTTCCGGCCTTCGGGCCAGAAGGAAGAGGACCTGAGACTCTTCGGGAAAAGATTTGCAGAAAGGTTTGCAGAAGATTGTAAACAAAAAGAAAGAGGCTGATATTCAGCCTCTCTCTTCAAGCGGTCTTTTTTTTCAAAAATTACGAGATCTTTACCTGCCTTGTGATCTTACTCTTTTCTTCTTCATTCTTCGGAAGCTCAACAATCAGAACTCCGTCTCTGTAATTGGCTCCGATCTTGTCAACATTTACATTCTCGGGAACATAGAAACTCCTGCAGAATGAGGAATAGCTGAACTCTTTCCTCTTGTAACCATCCTGGTTCTCTTCCGTTTCACTCTTTGATTCGTGTGAAATTGTAAGAACATCCTCGTTGATGTCTATCTTAAGATCTTTCTTGTCAATACCGGGAACAGCAAGTTCAAGCGTAAAATTCTTATCATTTTCCCTGATGTTGACTGCCGGCATCGAACTGTTGCGACCTGTCAGTACAGGAAAAAAATCATCATCAAAAAGATTCGACAGGAACGGGCTGAAACTTCTTCTTGTAATCGTTGGTAACATAGCTTTGTCCTCCATTATTTTTAAGTTAAACATATTTTTAAGTTTTATATCCCAGTTATTTCAAGATCTGTTCCAAAATCACTTTCATGACATAATGGCGGAAAAATTGTCATTTAACTGGCAATATGACAGGCCATTGAATTTTCAGAAATTTAAGTTAGGTTTGTAAAAGAAACTATATAAGCTTGAAGCCCTTATTCAGGAACATTTTGATATTTTTTGCGGTTGTACTGCTTCTGGCCGCGGCATGGTACTTCCGGAGCATTGTGGTTTATATCCTTGTTTCAGGGGTTCTGTCAATAATGGGACGTCCGCTGGTCGATCTTTTCAGCAGTATACGGATCAGGAAATGGGGCTTTCCGAGGACACTGGCGGCTCTTCTGACAATCATTATAATTTGGGGTCTTATAGTTCTTTTCTTTTTAATTTTCATACCTCTCGTAACAAAGCAGATTAACTATTTTTCAACCCTGGAGACTGAGAAGATTGTCAGTCTTGTAGAAAAACCGATCAAATTCATTGAAGATCTGATCCGCTCAGTCGGGCGGAATACGAACTCTGATTTTTCTGTTCAGGAATTCATTAACCAGAAGCTTTCAGAAATTCTGGATATTGAAAAGGTAAAGGATTTTCTCGGATCGCTCCTGGGAGTTCTTGGAAATGTAGCAGTGGCTGTTTTTTCGATCACATTCATAACATTCTTTTTCCTTAAAGATCAGCATCTGTTCTTTGAATCTATACTGATGTGGGTTCCCGACAAATATACGGAAGGTTTTACCCGTGCCTTATATTCAATCAAGAACCTTCTGACAAGGTATTTCATCGGGATACTCATTCAGTGTACCTGTGTCATGATACTTATTGATATAGGGATGACGATCGCGGGGATTGACTTTCAGCAGGCTCTTGTTATGGGTCTGATTATCGGGATACTGAATGTAATACCTTATATAGGTCCCTGGCTGGGCTTTTTTATAACAATTGTAATGGGCGTGGCATCACATGTTAACCAGGATTTTACAACGGTTGTCGTTCCTCTTGTATATTTTATGACGGCAGTGGTAGCCATAACTCAGGCAATTGATAATGTCATATTTCAGCCCCTGATTTTTTCTAACAGCGTGAAAGCCCATCCCCTTGAGGTCTTCATTGTTGTCCTGGCTGCCGGATTTGCTGCAGGAATACCCGGTATGATACTGGGGATACCGGGTTATACAGTTCTGAGGGTTTTTGCCCGCGAGTTCTTTTACAGCTTCAAGCCTGTACAAAAGATCACTTCCGGACTGGCGCCGGGCGATCTTTCCCCTGAACCACCTGATAATGAGGTTAAGGGAAAAGATCCTAATAACACATCCGGAAATGATCCGGGGCAGAAGAGCAATGCAGCATCCGGAGATTGAAAGGTTGCAGACATTCTTATTTGTATATTGCAAGGGTCAACAGAGTGTTTATAATGAAAGATCTTTTACAAAAGGTATACCGCTTTTATTATGATGGATTTTCAAACATGTCATCGTGGGGAAAGAAAGTCTGGATCATAATTCTTATCAAGCTTTTTATTATATTCGCTATACTTAAACTCTTCTTTTTCCCTGATTTTCTTAAGAAGAACTTTGAAAATGAGAAACAGAGAAGCGACTATGTACTTGATCAATTAACACCCTCAAATAAATCTCATGATTGAAAATGCTGATTTGTCACTTGTTGACTGGTCGCGGGCACAGTTTGCCCTGACTGCCATGTATCACTGGATCTTTGTTCCTCTGACCCTGGGTCTGTCATTTATAGTTGCAATAATGGAGACAATCTATGTCAGGACGGGTAAGGAG
Organism: uncultured Rikenellaceae bacterium; assembly: GCA_964410385.1. GTDB lineage: Bacteria > Bacteroidota > Bacteroidia > Bacteroidales > VadinHA17 > LD21. The sequence continues at coordinate 10,320 of CAYPHL010000060.1, forward strand.
GAATGGAAAAGAATGACAAGGTTCTGGATGACCCTGTTCGGGATAAATTTTGCTATCGGAGTAGCTACAGGGATTATCCTGGAATTTGAATTCGGGACCAACTGGTCAAACTATTCCTGGTTTGTCGGGGATATTTTCGGAGCACCTCTGGCTATAGAAGGCATACTCGCATTTTTCCTCGAATCGACTTTTGTAGCCGTAATGTTTTTCGGATGGAACAAAGTTGGAAAAAAATTCCATCTTGCATCGACCTGGCTGGTAGGTATAGGCGCTAACCTCTCGGCATTATGGATACTGGTCGCAAATGCATGGATGCAGAATCCGGTAGGAATGACATTCAATCCGGAAACTGCACGGAACGAAATGACTGACTTCTGGGCTGTCCTCTTTAATCCCGTCGCTATTGATACATTCTTCCACACAGTCACTTCGGGGTTTTTACTTGCATCTGTATTTGTCCTGGGTGTGAGTTCCTGGTTCCTTCTGAAAAACCGTGAGGAATGGCTTGCAAAGAAGAGTATACTTATTGCCGGGATATTCGGGCTGGCATCCTCGCTCACAGTGGCATTTACAGGAGATACATCGGCACGAACCCTGGCTGAACATCAGCCAATAAAATTTGCGGCTTTTGAAGCTCATTATAATGGAAAAAGTAATGCCGGTCTTGTCGCTGCAGGTATACTTAAAGATTCCGATCAAAAACTGGGGGAAAAGACAAAAAAAGACTTTATCTTCAAAATAGAAATACCAGGATTCCTGTCAGTTATGACCGGGGGGGATAAAAATGCCTATGTTCCCGGGATCACAGATCTGCTTTATGGTTCACCCGAAAAATCTGATATAATACCTGTCACCGAGAGGATGGAAAGGGGGAAGTTTGCCAGGGAAGTGCTGATGGACTATAAGAGGGCAAGGATGATAAACGATACTGAACAGGCTAATAACATTAAAGAAATGTTCAATGATAAGGACTTCATCGATAATTATTTCAGCTATTTCGGATATGGTTTCCTGAATAAACCCGAAGATGCAGTCCCCAATGTATCGGTGGCCTTTTATACATTCCACCTTATGGTAATGCTGGGATTCTTTTTCATACTTGTCTGCGCCCTCGCATTGTTTTTTAACTACAGGGGGACGATCGCAAAACAAAAATGGTTCCTCTGGATTCTTATAATCTCCATCCCGCTTGTGTATATTGCAAGTCAGTCAGGCTGGGTTCTTGCCGAGATGGGCCGTCAGCCATGGATAATACAGGACCTTATGCCAGTATCTGCTGCAGTCTCCCAGATCGGCACTGGTTCAGTGATCACGACATTCATCCTTTTTGCAATTCTATTTACAGCACTTCTGTTTGCCGAAGTGTCTATTATGATAAGACAGATTAAAACAGGACCAAAACATTAGGAGGAAAATAAGATGATAACACTGATTTCATATTCATTCCTGCAAAGCTACTGGTGGATAATAATATCTCTGCTTGGAGCACTGCTGGTTTTCCTAATGTTTGTCCAGGGTGGCCAGTCTATGATCTTCTCGCTTCCTGCCAATGAAAAGCAGAAGACAATTCTTGTAAATGCCCTGGGACGGAAATGGGAGTTTACTTTCACTACCCTTGTAACTTTCGGCGGTGCATTTTTTGCATCCTTCCCTCTCTTCTATGCTTCCAGCTTTGGAGGTGCATACTGGGTCTGGATAGCGATATTGTTCAGTTTTATAATCCAGGCAATAGCCTATGAGTACAGGTCTAAACCAGCAAATGTACTTGGCAGGAAAACCTTTGATATTTTCCTGTATCTGAACGGTGCGCTGGGTCCTTTCCTTATAGGCACGGCGGTTGCTACATTCTTTACAGGATCACAGTTCAGCCTCGACTATATGAACCATGTTAAATGGGCTAATCAGTGGCACGGCCTCGAAGCCCTGGTCGATGCAAGGAATGTTGCTCTGGGACTTGCAGTACTCTTCCTAGTAAAATGCAATGCATCAATGTTCATTATTAATTCAGTCAGCGATGAAGATCTTACAGACAGATCGGTAAGGAAGCTGATTATCAATTCTGTTGCATTCCTTGTATTTTTCCTGTTTTTCGTCGTCTCACTTCTTGTCTCGAAAGGCTATGCGGTCGATGAGGTGACAGGCAATGTAGTGTTGGAGAAATTCAAATACCTGTCCAATCTGATTCAGATGCCTGTGGTACTGATCCTTTTCATTGCCGGTGTCGCAGGAGTACTGTATGGATTAATTACTACGATCTTTAATGGCAGCCGGAAGGGGATCTGGTTTAGCGGAGCCGGGACCATCCTTACTGTTTTTTCCCTGTTCCTTATTGCAGGCTTCAACGGGACTGCATTCTATCCGTCGTCATTCGACCTCAGGAGTTCCCTGACGATCCGGAATGCTTCCTCCAGCCTCTTTACCCTGAAAACCATGATGTATGTATCATTTATTATACCTTTTGTAATATTGTATATATGGTATGCATGGAGGGCGATCAGCCGGGAAAAGATAACTGAGGAAGAGCTTTCGGGAGAGGGACATGTTTATTAGGCGCAGGGCGGAGAGCAGGGAGCTAGGGATCAGGAGCTTTTTCCCTGAAAAGAAGTGAAACAAGCGATGCAATAATATATAAAGGTATTATAAGGGGAGATGCATTTATCCCACCGAAAACAAATGCCAGTACTGTCATTATTATGAGTAAATATCTGCCTTCATTACCTTTGAACCTTAGATGGGAAGTTTTCAGGGAAAGGAGCCGTATACGGCTTACCATAAGAAGTGAGAGGATCAGAGTAAGTATCAGCATTGCAGCCGGAGATCCTGTTATTGATTTGCTGATACCCGGATCGCCGTAAAATGATGCAAAAACAAGTGAAATTACTGCGAGTGCATTTGCAGGAGTTGGCAATCCTTTAAAGGATCTGGCCTGGGTTTCGTCAATATTGAAAATAGCAAGGCGCAATGCGGCACAAACCGGCATAACAGCTGTGGAACATAACAGAAGGAATACAGGCAAAGAGTCGGAAGTGACAGTAAAAGGCTGTGAAGGCTCGAGGGCTTCCGCCAGGAGCCGGAAAATTATTAATCCGGGTGCAACCCCGAAGCTTACCACATCTGCCAGAGAATCAAGCTCTTTCCCGATATCCGAATAAGCCTTCAGCAGCCTTGCGGAGAAACCATCCAGAAAATCAAATATCATCGCCGCAAGTATGAGCCAGGAAGCAGTAACAGGATCTCCGTTAAGGGTGAAAATAATTGAAACAAAGCCTGATGTCAGGTTGAGAGATGTAATAAAGTTGGGAATATGCTTCATTTTGGTTGATTGATATCGCGAAGAGGTTAAAATTAAGATAAATTTCAGTAATAACTTCAATTTGGTTAAATTTGGCTCCTCGGAGAAATACAGGATGGATGATTTATTGAACATAAAAATTGCGGTGGACTTTGACGGCACTATTGTCGACCACGAATATCCTGCGATAGGAAAGGAGAAGTTGTTTGCATTCCGAACCCTGAAGGAGCTTGAGAAAAAAGGAGCCAGACTGATCCTCTGGACATTCAGGGCAGGGAAGGAGCTTGAGGAGGCAGTCGGATACTGCAGACTGAACGGTATCGAATTTTATGCTGTCAATAAAAATTATCCCGAGGAAATTCTTACCGAATCAATAAGCAGGAAAATAGACGCTGATATTTATATCGATGACAGGAATCTTGGCGGATTCCCGGGCTGGAGTGAAGTGTGGCAAATGCTTTTTCCTTACGATCTTGAGATGAAGGCTGCAGAAAAAAGGATTAATTCTGCGAGAAAAAATTTATTTAAACGACTAATTACCAGGATAATAAGTCCGGATGAGAAATAATTCTGTTAAATATCTTTCCCTGATCTTATCAGTGTTGCTTACAGTCTGGGCTCTTTCATGCTCAGGCCGTCCGGGGAAGGCCGGGGAGGAGAAAGGGGAAGCTATTCCTGCAGTCAGGGCAGATGAAGAGATCAGATTGATAAGGATGAAAAGTCCTGAAGAGAATTCAACATTCAGATCAGGCAATCGGGTAAATGTAATTCTTACCCCAGTAAATCCTGGTCCTGAACCCGATTCGGTATTGCTCTATTATGACGGTAAGGCTGTAGTCACTCTGAGGCAGGGTCCGTGGGATTATTCAATTCCCGGATCTTTTACTTTGAGTACCGGAAGAAGATCGCTGAAGGCTGTTGCATACCGCGGAGGCAGGCCCCGGACAACTGTTGCACGATTCATTATCATCCTTTCAGATATCATACCTGAAAAAAACAGCTATAAGGTCATTAACGAATATCCTCATGACCGGGAAGCATTTACACAGGGATTATTCTATGACAACGGGTTATTGTATGAAGGAACAGGGCAGGAAACCGGTTCAACATTGAGAGAGGTAGAACTGCTTACCGGGAAGGTGCTGCGCCAGCTTAACCTGAGTCAGGATCTTTTTGGGGAAGGAATTACATTGTTTAAAGACAGGATATACCAGGTAACCTGGAGATCGAAAGTTGGATTTGTCTATGAAAAATCCACATTCAACCTGATTAATAAGATCTATTACCAGTCCGAAGGGTGGGGACTAACCACAATGGATGATCATATAGTAATGAGTGACGGTACGAATGTGCTTTATATTATCGAACCTGAAATGTTTACCGTTGTATCCAGGCTTGAAGTATATGACAACGAAAAGTTGGTTGATCAGCTTAACGAGCTGGAATATATAAATGGCGAAATATGGGCAAATATCTGGAATACAGATCTGATCGCCAGAATAGATCCTTCTGCCGGGAAACTTCTTGGTTATATTGATCTAAAGGGAATACTGAAGGATCCGGGGACCGATACAAGCATAAATGTATTGAACGGTATAGCTTTTGACAAAGCGACGGGCAGGATATTTGTAACCGGAAAGAACTGGCCCAGACTCTTTGAGATCAGGGTTGTTGAATGATCTTTGTCCCATAAACAACATTGATCCCGGAAGGAATAATGCTGAATTCCGCCGGTGTATGACCAAGTGATTCCCCATCTGCCTCGACGGACAATAATGACTCTGAATTCACTATTACATTTCTGCACCTGTATCCGTCTACCTTTGGATGGCTGAGGATAGTTCCGTCATACAGTAATTTCAGGCTTCTTATTATTTCAATCCTCCCCATTTCCCTGATCACTGTTACATCCAGGAATCCGTCGTCGGGCAGTGCATCCGGAGTCTGTCTCATCCCTCCGCCGCAATATCTTCCGTTCCCTACATTGACGGAGAATATCGATGCACGGGTACCTTTCCCGTCAATGATTATCTCTGCCGGAGTGATCCTGTAAGACACCAGGCTCGATATCAGGTTGTAAAAGTAAAGCGCCTGGTTGCTTTTTCCCTTATCCTTCTGTTTGTTAGTCTTTTTTACAACCAGTGCTTCAAATCCCAGTCCGGCAATGTTTATAAAATATCTTTTCTGTTTTACGCTTCCTGAATAATAGCTTACTGTTCCGACATCGTGAAGCTGGGTTTTCCGGTCCTTGATTACTCTTGCTGCACCTTCATAAACAGTTGGAATACCGAACATCCGGCCCCAGTCATTGCCTGTCCCGACGGGTATCATTCCTATTGTGATCTCTGAGGGAGAGAACTTTTCCTGGGAATAGATGCCGTTGACAATTTCATTCAGAGTTCCGTCACCTCCAACCGAAACTATCTGGCGGAATCCATTGATAACCGCATCCCGTGCAAATTCAACAGCCTGGCCTTTCCTTTCAGTGAACTTTGCCTCAAAAGAGATCCCTTCTTTCCCGAACAGAGCCGAGATCCTTTCCCAGTCCTTGCTCCCTTTGCCGTTACCGGCATTGGGATTGACGATTACCAGCCAGGTATTGTTCCGAGAATTATTTGCCATGATGAAAGTTCATAAAGTGCCTAAAGTGCCTAAAGTTATTGTTTTACCGTAAATGTTGTAATGTTATACAATCATTTATCTTAATAAACTTTATGAACTTTAGGCACTTTATGAACTTTAGGCACTTTAATACCCTAAGAGGCATTAATTCAAAGACATATAATTATTTGCGTGTAAAAGCGTTGTTAATAAGATGTTGAAAACCGCAAATAAAATGTTTACAACTACATCTTTCACTTACCGCAGCAGTGGTACATTAAATAGTAAATTTGAAGCTCAAAATAAAACTGTTAAATAGTAAAGGAAAGCAGATGGGAAGGATAATTGCGATAGCCAATCAGAAGGGTGGAGTAGGCAAGACGACTACTGCAATAAATCTGGCAGCGAGCCTTGCGGCTCTTGAAAAAAAGATATTGATAGTTGATGCGGATCCGCAGGCAAATGCTACCTCCGGGATCGGGATTGATACTCGTCAGATGAGGAGTACGATTTATGATTGTCTTATTGAAAATAAGGAACCGGCTGAAGCAATTTTGCGTTGTGAGATAGAGAATCTTTCACTGATGCCATCGAACATAGACCTCGTGGGGGCTGAAATTGAGATGCTTGACCGGCCGGAAAGGGAGAAGATACTGAAGAATGTGATAAGCAGGATAGAGAAAGATTATGATTTCATATTTATTGATTGCTCTCCATCGCTCGGTTTGCTTACTGTAAATGCACTTACCGCAGCTCATTCGGTTATAATACCGGTTCAGTGTGAATATTTTGCCCTTGAGGGTCTGGGGAAGCTGCTTAATACCATAAAGATTATTCAGAATAACCTGAATACTGGCCTTGAGATTGAAGGATTTCTCCTCACTATGTATGATGCCAGGCTGAGGTTATCAAATCAGGTTGCCGATGAGGTGAACAAACATTTCCAGCAGATGGTATTCAAAACAATTATACAGAGGAATGTCAAGCTTTCCGAAGCGCCAAGTTTTGGACAGCCTGCAATTCTTTATGATGCTGATTCGCGTGGGACAGTCAATTATCTTAATCTGGCCAAAGAGCTTCTTGAAAAGGAAGAGGCGAGGGTTAAGCAGGTTTAAAGGATTTTTACCAGATAAAGAATGGTTATGGCAAAAAAAAATGCATTGGGAAGAGGGCTGGGCGCTTTGATAGAAGGGGTTGAAAAGGAGGTCCTCGAGAAGAAAGTTGAAGCTAACACAGATATACCTGTAGATCTTATAGACGGGAATCCTTATCAGCCGAGAAGTAGCTTTGATGAGCAGGCAATGGAAGAGCTTGCTGCTTCTATCAGAAAGCTTGGCATCGTTCAGCCTCTCACGGTAAGGGAAACCGGTACCGGAAGATACCAGCTCATAGCAGGTGAAAGACGCTTAAGAGCTTCCAGGCTGGCAGGGCTGACACATGTTCCCGCCTATATCAGGACTGCTGATGACCAGGCGATGCTTGAACTGGCTCTGGTTGAGAATATACAGCGTGAAGACCTCGACGCGGTGGAGGTTGCCATCAGCTTTCAGCGTCTTATTGAAGAGTGCAGGCTTACACAGGAACAACTCAGTGAACGGGTGGGAAAACAGAGATCGACGGTCGCAAATTACCTGAGATTGCTGAAGCTCCCGGCTGAGATCCAGCTCGGGATACGGAACAAACATGTGACGATGGGGCATGCCAGGACCCTTGTGAATATTGAAGATCCTAAAAAACAGATCTCCGTATATTATAAAATTATCGACGGCGATCTGTCGGTACGGCAGACTGAAGAACTTGTAAGACATTTGCAGACCGCAACGGGCAGGGATCCCGAAAAGTCAAAAAGAAAACAACAACTGAATCAGGATTTTGTACAGCTGACAGATCAATTGAATAAGATATTTTCAGTAAACGTGAATTTCAGGATCAATGAACAGGGAAAAGGGAAAATCGTCATTCCTTTTGACAATAACGAAGAGATGGAACGCATTTTAGGCGTGCTTGATCGCCTGAACACCTGAAAATATTATCTTTACTGCGCCGTTTTACTGGTACGTCCGGTTTCTTAGCTGATGAAGGCGCAGATATTAATAACAATATTGATAATTTCTTTGCTATCCTGCAACCTGCAGAACAGTACAGCACAGGATACAATTGCCGTTCCTGAAAAGGTTAAACGCTTCCTTAAGGCTGATCCCATGAGAGCAACAATGCTGGCTGTTGCATTGCCGGGACTGGGACAGATCTATAACAGGAAATTCTGGAAAGTACCTTTTGTCTATGCAGGCTTCGGCGGCGCCGTCTTTGCAATAACATATAATTCAACAAATTATAATAAGTTCATGAAGGCATATCAGGATTTCACTGACGATATCCCGCAGACAGATTCCTACCTCGAACTTATTAAAAATGCTGACCCTGCAACATACGACCCTGTACTCCATCCTAAAACCTACGATCCTTCTGCGGCATCGTGGTACACGGAAAGAATGTTAAGACAGGTAGATTATTTTAAAAAATACCGTGATCTTTCGTATATTGGCTTCGCTGCATGGTACCTTCTTACGGTTCTCGATGCAAATGTAGACGCAAGTCTGTTTAACTATGATATCAGCAATAACCTCAACCTGCAGATTGAACCGGTTCAGGTACCACAGGAAGGTTTTGCTGCTCTGGGACTGAATGTCAGTTTCAGACTGTTTTTTTAACTTAATGACGGGATGATGAGGATAAGAGATTTTGTTATGATTATTTGCATTGCATTGACTGTAAATATCAATGCTATAGCTGTTAACGATACAATAATTATCAGATCGGATACCAGTGCCGATATTATTACGGCCAACCTTGACAGCCTGGTAAACAGCTGGTATGTAAAACTGGCTCTTGCAGATAAGCCGGACCTGTTGTCGGATGATACAACAGGAATTATGTTTACGGATTCCGTTTATAAGGAACGACTGGGCAGGATCAATACAATAATTAAGCTTCCGTACGGATCCATAATCCGGAATCATATCCATGTTTATACGGTGAAGAAAAGGGAGCTTTTCAGTGCGATCATGGGATTGAAGGATTATTATTTCCCTATGATCGAGAATATTTTCGATTCCTATGGAATACCCGTTGAGCTGAAATATATGGCAATAATTGAATCGGCTCTAAATCCGAATGCCGTATCAAGGGTAGGGGCAACGGGTCTATGGCAGTTCATGTACAGCACCGGCCGTTCTTACGGTCTTACTGTAAACTCAATAGTCGACGAGCGCAGGGATCCCGTTAAGGCAACTCATGCCGCTGCGCGGTATATGAAGGATCTGTATGCTATTTATAAAGACTGGATCCTTGTAATTGCTGCTTATAACTGTGGTCCCGGTAATGTGAACAAAGCCATCCGGAGGTCGGGAAACAAAAAAGATTACTGGGAGATCTATTACAGACTCCCAAGGGAAACAAGGGGTTATATCCCCGGATTTGTAGCCGCCACTTATGCGGTTAACTATTATGACCTTCATAAGATCAGACCGCTACCTCTTAATTTTCCTGTTGCGACCGATACTATCATGATCAATAAGGATATTCATCTTGACCAGATATCGGAAGTTATGAAAATCCCTGCAGGAGAGCTCCGGGCTCTCAATCCGCAGTACCGGACCGGGCTCGTTCCCGGATCGGCAAAGCCGCAGGCACTTACGCTTCCTGTAAGCCATCTGGGAGACTTTATCGACCTGAATGATACTATAAGAGGATATAAATCTGATGTTTACCTCACCAATTCTATCCGGCTTGTCGATCCTTCAAGATCAACATATGTTCCGGCTGATGTAAAAGGAAAAACAAAGCTGATTTATAAGGTTAAGGAGGGCGATAATCTTGGATTCATTTCGGAATGGTACAGGGTCAGTCTGTCTGACCTCAGGTACTGGAATAATATTTACCGGAATACAATCAGGATAGGTCAGAACCTGGCAATTTATGTCGATCCGGCAAAAGCCGGTCAGTATGCAGGGATAAATGAGATGTCATTTGCAGAAAAACAGGCAATGATAGGTAAGAGCGCTCCTGTCAGTGTTCAGCCTATAGCATCACTTCTTCAAAACCAGACCGACGGGGATTACATAACCCATACTGTAAGGTATGGCGATACTATATGGGATATTGTAAAAATGTACGACAATGTCACAATAAGTGATATACTCTCACTGAACGGTATTTCCGATCCGCAGAAGATACAGGTAGGACAGAAGCTGAAGATCAGGAAGAAAAGCTGATCTTATACATTTCCTCCGGAGACAGGCCTGGCATAGGCAAGCACATCTGCGCCGGTTATTTCATCCCTGCACAGTATTATTAGTCTCTCGAGGACGTTCCTGAATTCCCTTATATTGCCAGTCCACTCGATTTTCTGAAGCTCCTTTATGGCATCTTTCCTTATAACCTTTTTGCTCATTCCATACTCCTTGCAGATCATTGTATTGAAGTGATCAGCAAGAAGCGGGATATCTTCCTCCCGTTCGTTGAGAGTGGGAACATGGATCAGAATTACGCTGAGCCGGTGATAAAGATCCTCTCTGAAGGAGTTGTTCTCAATCTCCTTCTTTATATTCTTGTTTGTTGCGGTGACGACCCTCACGTTGACCTGGATATCCTTATCGGATCCGACCCTTGTTATCCTGTTTTCCTGGAGAGCCCTCAGCACTTTTGCCTGGGCTGAAAGGCTCATATCGCCTATTTCATCGAGGAACAATGTTCCACCGCTAGCCTGTTCAAACTTTCCAATGCGTTGTTTTATGGCAGAAGTGAATGAACCTTTCTCGTGCCCGAATAGTTCACTTTCAATTAGTTCCGAAGGTATTGCAGCACAGTTGACCTCAACGAACGGGCCTTTCGCCCTGTTACTCTTCTCATGGATCTGATGGGCAACAAGTTCTTTTCCTGTACCGTTTGCTCCTGTAATGAGAACCCTCGCTTCGGTCGGTGCAACCCTGTCTATCATCTCTTTTACCTTTCGTATGGCTTCCGATTCACCCACAATCTCATACATCCTGCTTACCTTGTTCTTCAGGACCTGGGTCTGTGTTATCAGGGTCGATTTGTCTGTGGCATTCCTTATTGTTATAAGCAGCCTGTTGAGGTCGAGGGGCTTTTCAAGGAAATCGTAAGCACCTTTCTTTATAGCTTCAACAGCAGTATCTATATTACCATGACCAGATATCATTATTACGGGTGTGACTGATGATATCTCAGTAATCTTCTGAAGCACCTCAATCCCGTCCATTTTCTGCATCTTTATATCACATAATACTATGTCATAATTATTTGCAGAGAATAGTTCAATCCCCGACGCCCCGTCCTCAGCAAGATCAACTTCATGCTTCTCATACTCCAGAACATCTTTCAAAGTGTTCCTGATAGCTTTTTCATCATCAATGACAAGTATTTTGGACATTTGGCTTATATTTTTTTGTATTAATTCCGGTTGAGCTTTGCTCCATTAAAACCCACCCCTGCCCCTCCCGGGAGGGGATTCAGGGGCTGTTCACTTCGCCCTGAGCTCTCTTCTAGCCGCTATATCTCAGCCATTTCCAGAGTTCTTTCCACGAGGTCTTCTTTCCGTACATAAGAATGCCTGTTCTGTAGACTTTTGCTGCCATCCATACGAAGGCAATAAAGGTTATAACCATTAATGCCATAGACAGGATAATCTGCCAGGCAGGTACGCCAAAGGGGATTCTTGCGACCATTACTATCGGGGATGTCAGCGGGATGATTGAAAACCAGAATGCAACAGAACTTTCAGGATTCTGCATAGTTCCCATCGCCACGAGGAGTGCCAGAATGATCGGTATTGTGACAGGCATCATGAATTGCTGGGTCTCCGTCTCGTTGTCTACCGCCGATCCTATAGCCGCGAATATTGCCGCATAAAGCAGATAACCTGTAATGAAGTAGAATATGAAAGAAAGTATAATAAGAGGCCAGTTCTGATTCATAGCATTATCAAATATTTTAGCAAATTCCTCAACTTCGGATGAAATCTCCTTGGTCTGGGCACTTGCCATTGCAGGCTGGTTTGCCGACATTACATCCTGGGTCACTGTTTGTGTGATATCCATAATATCTGATTTTTTAAGGACAGTTGATTTTACCACGGTGACCGCACCTATAGTCAGGAACACCCAGATCAGGAATTGTGTAAGACCGACCAGGGCAATTCCTATAATTTTACCCATCATCAGCTCTGAAGGTTTAACAGAGGAGACAATCACTTCGACAACACGGCTTGTCTTTTCTTCGATCACACCTCTCATTACCTGTGATCCGAAAATGAAAACAAGCATATACATCAGCAATCCTCCTATATAGGCGAGTGCCATCGAAATGCCCGTACTTGTCTCGGTTGTTTCCCCTTTTTCATCAACCAGCTTGGTTGAAACCGAAACATTTGTCCTGATCTGGGTTAGTATTGAATCGAGGTTTTGAATATTATATGTCAGAAGCTTCTGTCTTTCGATTTCTTTTTTCATCGAACCTGAAATATGATCCAGCAGTCCGATGTCAGGCTGTTTTTTTGAGTAAAGTATAGGATTGTTGAGCGCTTCGGGAGAGAGATACAGCACACCGAAATACCCCGCTTCTTCAAATGTGTTTATCAGATCATTTATATTTGTGCCCTCCAGGTATATGAATTTCTCATTCTTTGTGTCGGGGATTATATTTTTAAAAATTGCAGTATGATCTTCAACAATGGCTATCTTTTTGTAATCCTTGTCCCCCGAAAGCATTATCAGAGGTATCAGTATGACAAAGGAAGCCATAATCAGAGGCGCAAGAATTGTCATTATTATGAAGGATTTCTTTCTGACCCTTGTCAGGTATTCCCGTTTGATAATTATAGCAGTCTTGTTCATGGATTTAATCTTTAGAGGTTTGGTCGGTTTCGTAATTACGGGATTGGACTACCCTTATGAATATCTCGTTCATTGAGGGCAGGGCAGGATTGAAAGATAAAATTGTTCCTTTATCAATTACATCTCTCAGAATATCATTTGCCGACACGCGGCCTGGAGTTTTAAGACGGATAGTGGTTTTTTCATTTTCAAACAGACGGCTCAGGATTGTGAACTGTCCGTTTTCAGGTATTCCGACATTACCGCTGAATACAAGGTCATATTCATTTGCAGCCCATTTATTTCGGATATCACTTACTCCACCCTCCAGGATGGTTTTAGCCTTGTTTATAAGTGTAATATTATCGCAAAGTTCCTCTACGGATGACATGTTATGGGTTGAAAAGATGATAGTTGCTCCCTTATCTCTAAGAAAGAGGATCTCATTTTTTATGGTGTTTGCATTTACCGGATCAAACCCGGTAAAAGGTTCATCAAAAATTATGAGACTGGGTTCATGGAGTACGGTTGTAATGAACTGTACTTTTTGCTGCATACCTTTGGAAAGCTCCTCAACTTTTTTCCCCCACCAGTCAACTATATCGAGCTTTTTGAACCAGTATTTGAGTCGACGCATTGCTTCAGTCTTTGAAAGGCCCTTGAGTTGTGCAAAGTAAAGGGCCTGTTCCCCTACTTTCATTTTCTTGTACAGCCCTCTTTCTTCAGGAAGGTATCCGATCATTCTGACATCCTCCGGAGTAAGTTTTTTACCATTGAGGAATAGTGAGCCGGAATCTGGTCCAGTTATCTGGTTTATTATCCTCAGCAGGGTGGTTTTTCCTGCGCCGTTGGGCCCGAGAAGCCCGTAGATGCACTTGCCCGGAACGGAGATGCTGACGTTATCGAGAGCAGTCACGGTTCCAAACTGTTTTGTGATGTTGGTTGCTTCAAATAGTGGCATAGAGAAAGTATGTTTTGAGTAAAAGAGGTGTAAATATAAAAAAAATCTCTGTGTAACTCTGTGCATCCTCTGTGCATCTCTGTGTAATAAAAAATTTAAGAAATTACACAACTTGTCCCGATTTTATCGGGAGCGTTACACAGAGTTGACACAGAGTTACACAGAGAGTTAAAAAAATGGGGCTTTATTCAAAATAGCCTCTCATTCTCTCGAAGAAGCCTTTATCGTTCTTATCCGGACGGGGAATAAACGATTGTGATTCTTTAAGTTTTTCGATGACTTTGGCTTCTTCCCGTGTCATATTTTTTGGTATCCATACGTTTACATTTACGAGCAGGTCGCCCCTGCCGTATCCGTTAACTTCCGGGAGACCTTTACCTCTCAGTCTGAGGATTCTTCCGGGCTGGGTACCCGGTTCGATCTTTATTTTAACATTATTATCAACAGTGGGAATTTCTACATTTGTTCCCAGAATTGCATCAGGGACACTGATGAAAAGGTTATAGATCAGATCGTTGCCTTCTCTTAATAATTCCGGATGTTCATCTTCCTCAATTACAACCAGAAGGTCGCCGTTGATCCCTCCTCTCCGGGCAGCATTACCCTTTCCCGACAGGGTCATCTGCATGCCTCTGGCAACTCCTGCAGGTATATTGATCTTTATGATCTCTTCTTTCTGGACTATACCTTCGCCATAACATGACGGACATTTTCTTGTAATTGTTTTGCCATCGCCGCCGCATGACGGACAAACTGATGTAGTCTGCATCTGTCCCAGCATAGTATTTGTTACCCTTGTTACATGTCCGGTGCCGTGACATGTCTGGCAGTTTGACAGGCTGCCGGAATCGGCAGCACCTGTTCCCCCGCATGCTGTACAGGTATCGTACTTGTTAACTTTGATTTTCTTTTCAGTACCGGAGGATATCTCGTTAAGGTTAAGTTTGACTTTTACCCTGAGATTAGTTCCCTTGTTCACTCTGCGGCTTTTCCGGCCTGTGGAAAAACCTCCGAATCCTCCGAAAGCATCTCCGAAAATATCTCCGAAAGAAGCAAAAATGTCCTCGACTGTCATTCCGCCACCTCCGAATCCTCCGCTGGCTCCGCTCATACCGGCATGACCGAACCTGTCATACCTCGATCTTTTTTCATCATTTGACAGAACCTCATAGGCCTCAGCTGCTTCCTTAAAGTTCTCCTCAGCTTTCTTGTCGCCCGGATTTTTATCGGGATGGTATTTTAAAGCCTGTTTCCTGTAGGCTTTCTTTATTTCATCTTTGGTGGCATTTTTCGACACCCCCAGCACCTCATAATAATCTCTTTTTTCCATCTCCTGACTTATTACCTGCAACTCAAGGCTTTAACATGAACAAGGTTGTTATATTATTCCCCGACAATCACCTTTGAATGCCTTATAACTTTATCCTGAAGAAAGTACCCTTTGAGCACGACATCCACAATTTTACCTTTCATATTCTCATCTTCAACCTGTACTTTGCCAACGGCATCATGAAGATCGAAATTGAAAGCACAGTTCAGCGCTTCTACTTCTGTAACACCATTCTGCTTCAGAAAATCAACGAATTTTGTATGAATAAGATCAATACCTTCTCTGACAGCATTGCAATCTTTTGCATCAGCGGAATTGTTCAATGCTCTTTCAAAATCATCCATGAAAGGAAGCAGCTTCATCAGGATGTTTTCGGAAGCATATTTTGTAAGCTCCATTTTTTCCCTGAGGGTCCTTTTCCTGTAATTATCGAATTCAGCTGAAAGACGGAGATACCTGTCCTGCATCTCTGCCAGTTTTTCTTCAAAAGAATTATCCGGAGTACTAACTTTGTCAGTGCTTTCAGTTTTCTGTTCGTCACCTGTTTCACTTACTCCTTCCGGTGCAGTTTCCGGTGTTTCTCCGCCCGGGGACTGCTCAGCAGGTTCTTCCACTTCTTTATTCTCTTTATTTTCAGGGTCCTGTACTTCCTTGGTCTCCTCCTTCACAAAGCTCTTCTTTTTAATCATTACTGATACTTTTCGATTTTAGAACATTCCTACCTCAAATAGTCTGCCATGGATATGTAAATTGACAAATTGGCAGGCGGTAGGATTCGACGGTCCGATGGTTTGACGGTTCGACGGTTTGATGGTCCGACGGTTTGACGGGTTCAGCAATCCTGAATGATAGAAAGTATCAGATGACCGGCAAACGGTCAAACGGCCGGACTAACAGACTACCGTACGGTTAATCGGTCAAATGGTCCTGATTTATGCGGAGATCAATGCCGGTTATGGCTTTTCTTCTTATTGTACTGCTTGTTTTGCTGTTTGCCGTGGGGTTTTCCCTGCATGGGCTTTTTCTTTGGCTGGGGCAACAATTCTTTTACTTCAAGGATCCTGACTCCTTCAGTCATTTTAAGTTTACCACCGGACAACTGGGTCATATCTCCGATAATGACTTCATCGGCAACCTGGCTTCTGTTCCAGGTAACATATGATTTTTTCATCTGGTTGACTATCAGGGTAGTAAGGTATTCCTTCTCTTCTCCTTCTTCCATTTCTGATGCCGCATCTATCATAAGTTCAATTAAGCGACCGTAATGCAGGAACCTGATGTCACCCTGTTTGTATGGAATCAGATTCGGTTTTTCTATGAACTTTGCCTTTTCGGGCATGGGGTAGGGGGAGTCGATTTCAAGGTCAAAGCCTGCAATAAGCGCAAGATGATCCCAGAGTTTATGCTTGAAGTCTCCCTCATCGCGCAGGTGCGGATTGAGATTACCCATTATCTGGATTATCGTTTTAGCAGCACGGTTCCTCTCATCCCTGTCCTCAATGGTCTTTATATGATCAACCATCTTCTGGACATTCCTGCCATACTCCGGTAATGCCATCCTTTTTCGCTGAGTATTATAATCGTATCCCATTACACTTAAAATGTTTACCGCAAAGCTAATAATTAAATGTGAATTAATCCGGATTTTCTTCTGAACAGCTATGAAAGCCCTCCGGGGCTTATAAACCGAGAAACTGTATTGCCATGCCGGAAAGAAAAATAACAGCACCTGCAATGACGTTGCTGTATTTCTCAACAGGTTTAAGGTTTATCCTGCTGAATCCGAGCTTGAAGACCAGTACCACCGACATCATAGTTGCAATTGTCACTGCCGAGAAAAGTACTGAGACCAGAACGGCGCCGCCTATATTGCTTTGGGCGGCAGGGTACATAAGTATCGGGATCAGCGGTTCGCACGGGCCAAAGATAAAAATGAGGAACAGTATCCAGGGCGTTGTTTTAACTACATCAGTATCATGTACATGAAGATGTTCCCTGTGGTGGTCGTGTTCATGTGAATGTTTTTCGCCTCCGGGATGAAAATGAGAGTGACTGTGCTTTTTATTGCGTATCAGGTTCCTGATGCTGATTATCATATAAACAAGTCCGAATGCGATGAACAGCCATGCGGCTATGTTACCCCGGAACGATTCTGTGTCAACCAGCTTATTCAATGAAATGCCTACAGCGATACCAATGAGACCAAGAATAACCGAGCTTAAGACATGACCAAGGCCGCAAATGAATGTAATGAACATTGTTTTCCTCAGGGTCCACTTTTTTGCTTCGCTCAACACTATGAACGGCAGATAATGATCAGGACCAAGGATAGTATGAAAAAATCCTATTGAGATGGCTGTAACGGAAAGCAGTGCTATCGAATCATTCATATTGTTCTGGTTAGTTGTTTTTCCCCTCGTATTCTGCAAATATCTATAAAAACATCAATTATTCATTATCCTGCAATGAATTATTAACATTTTTTAGTTACAGGGTCAGATTTACAAAAGCTGC
>CAYPHL010000061.1:0-27218 GCA_964410385.1 uncultured Rikenellaceae bacterium
CTATATAAAATAAATTTTTATAATATAAAATAACCATATAAATTAATTTTAACTATATTTTTGTTTTTAAAATTAGTCAGGATGATACAGGTACTTAACCGGGCATTTGACATTCTCGAACTGATCGCAAAAGAACCCGGAAAGGAGTTTGGTTTGGGCGAAATCGCCAACACCCTTAATCTTAATCATGGTACTTGTGCCAATATAATCAAGACAATGGTATCAAGGGGTTATATCCAGCAAATGGGACGAAGAGGTGATTATAAACTTGGACAGATGTTGCAATACCTTACAGGAAATCTTCCATATAAAAAGGAACTTCTTGAAGCATCAACCGAAATTATGAATTACCTGTCTGAAAAGCTCAATGAGGATGTAATACTGACAGTAATGAAGGATGATAAAAGGATACTGCTTCATGAAGTGCGGAGTAATCATGAGCTGCAGGTAGTTAATCTGAAGGAGAGCAAAATATACATATCTTCGACAGGAAGAGTTCTTCTTGCCTGCATGCCACAGACTGAACATGAGATATTCATCAATAAATATGGCCTTCCGTCCTCTGAAGATTGGCCGGGTGTGAACACCAGGGAAGATCTTTTGAGGGAACTGAACCAAATCAGAAAGAAAAAGTTATCAGTAATGCTGACAAATTCAGATATAGTTGGAGTTGCCGTACCAATTTACCATAACGAAAAGGTAATTTCCAGCCTCGGTGTTTATCTGCCCCAGTCGAGGTTTAACTGGGATATGAAAAAGAAAACTATTCTGAATATTAGGGAGTCGGCTCTTAGGATAATGGAAAAACTAAAAGCTCAAACTAATCCCTGAGGCACTGAAAATATTTGTTAAACTATAATAGCTATGAAAATCATTGATTTGAAAGCCAGAACGGTGGCTGTTCCACTAAATGCAAAACTAAGGCATAATACGGGTGTTCACCCAGGTTACTTTTTACGCACTGTTATTGAAATTATTACTGATGAGGGTATTGTAGGTTTAGGAGAAGTTGGAGGAGGGGATCAGCGCAGTGCCTTTGCCAAACTCAAACCCAGAATACTTGGTCTTGATCCTTTTCATCTTGAAATTATCAAACAAAAAGTATTGCGAAGCATATATTATCTCTCCAATGCCCGTCTGTATGCAGCAATCGAAATAGCCTGCCTTGATATCCAGGGGAAAGCACTTAACCGGCCCTTAAGTGATCTGCTTGGCGGCAGTCTCCGTGACAGGATTCCTTTTATTGCATACCTGTTCTGGCGATATGACCGCCCCGGCGGAGGACACGACAGAAAAGCTGAAGACATGGCTGACCTTTGTTCACAGCTTAATGCCGAGCTTGGTGTTAAATCGATGAAACTTAAAGCCGGTGTTATGGATCCCCGGGAAGAAGTGAGGATACTGGAACTTTGCAGGAAGAATCTTGGTGATAATTTCGGATTAAGGATTGATCCGAATGGAGTATGGTCTGTAACGACAGCGGTGCAGATGGGGAAAATAATGGAAGATCTTAATATCGAATATTTTGAGGACCCATCCTGGGGTCTGGAAGGTAATGCAGCTGTCAGAAAGCAGATAAGGATCCCGATTGCCACAAATATGTACCCCAATAAATTTGATGACCTGGGGCCGGCAATTCGTATGGGAGCTGTCGATATCATACTTACGGACCTTCATTACTGGGAAGGCCCAAAAGGGGTAAAGGACCTTGTTGCTGTTTGCAGAACCTTCGGACTTGACGTTGCCATGCACAGCGGGGCAGAATTTGGAATTGAGCTTGCAGCAATGATACATACCGCATCAACAATACCGCAAATGAAATTTGCAGGTGATGCTCATTATCATTATCTGACTGACGATATCATAAAAGGTGGTCTTATGAAATATGAGGATGGATGCATTAAAGTGCCACAGGGCCCGGGTCTCGGAGTTGAACTCGACGAGGACAAAATGAAAAAGTATGAAAAATACTATGAACAAAAAGGTGATTATTATGCCCGTTTTCATGAAGATGAGTACCGCCCAGACTGGTTCCCGATCGTAGGTAGTGTTTAAAATAATCTGTATGAATTCATCCGACCTTTATAATTTAAAAGGGAAGACCGCACTGGTCACAGGTTCCAGCCAGGGCATCGGTAAAGCCATCGCAACAAGTCTTGCCAGGCATGGAGCTGATATTATAGTACATTACAGAAGCGAAGAGGAGCTGGCAAGGGAAACGGTAGCAGAAATCCGCAAGCTGGACCAGGAATGTATTTCAATAAAAGCCGATCTTGCAAAGACAGATACGGCAGATATCATTTTCAGCGAATGCATGAAATTCAAGCCTGTAGATATTCTTGTTCTGAATGCTTCTGTCCAGATCAGAAAAAAATGGCAGGAGATCACACCTGAAGAATTCGATCTTCAGATAAATGTTAACCTGCGTTCATCCCTTATGCTTATACAGAAGTTCATCGGTCATATGAAGGAACAGAAATGGGGTAAAATATTGACCATCGGAAGCGTACAGCAGAAGAGACCACATCCCGATATGCTTGTTTATTCAGCAAGTAAATCAGCAATTACCAATATGGTGAAAAGTCTGGCCGTTCAGCTTGCACCATTCAACATCAATGTAAATAATATTGCACCAGGTGTCTTCGGAACGGTGAGGAATAAGGAAGTTTTGGATGACCCTGTTTATCACAAAAAAGTATCCTCAAAAATTCCACTGGGTTATATAGCCATGCCTGAGGACTGTTCGGAGCTTGCCGTATTGCTCTGCTCTGATTCAGGCAAATATATCACCGGTGAAGATATATTTGTTGACGGAGGAATGAACATTCCATCATGATAACCTTAAAACGAAATAATTATGAGTCAGCCAAATGTTTCAATGAACCTTGAGAATCTGAAGAGTAAACTGGATGATATTTCATTCGCTGAATTAGCAGTTCCGGAAAAAGAGATATGTGAAAGATTCGAAAATCTCTATACCGGAGCAGTTAATGATGTACTCCGCGAAATGACCCTTATGGACCAGGCCTTAACATGCAGTATCATGCCTCTGAAGCTTGATATGAAAAAGTGCGGTGTCGCTTTTACAATAAGGAGCAATCCTGATCCGACTGTCGGAGGGGAGATGGACTTAAGGGCTGATATGCTCGATGCAATGCCGTCAGGTTGTATGGTAGTCTGGGATGCAGGGGATGAACTTGAAGCATCACACTGGGGTGAAGTTATGACCGCTTCTGCAATAGCCCGGGGAGCAAGAGGTGCAGTAATAAACGGAGGCATACGTGATACCATGCAGATTCTTGAACAAAAATTCCCGGTTTTTTACAGATACCGTACTTCTAACGGATCACTGGGAAGGACTAAGATCACCAGTTTTAACAGACCCTTAAGGATTGGCAAAGCCTATATTAAACCGGGCGATTTCATGTTTGGAGATATTGATGGCGTTGTGGTTATCCCAAGGAATATTGCTGAAAAAGTACTTACCCGTGCTGAGGAAATCAAGCTTGGAGAAAAGGAGATCAGAAGCTGGGTTAAAAAGGGATTTTCAGCCAAAGGGATCGTAAAAGACGGAGGATATTTCTAGCTGACAACATCAGGCACCAGCCTCTATCACCTCTTCCCTTATACTGTCCCTTCTGTAAAAAAATAACAATGCGATCAGGATAAATATCCCTGCAAGCAGGTAACTTAATGACAGTGCCGCCAGGCCGTTTGAAAGGCCGAAAACAGGCTTCATCAGCCCAAGAAGATACGGAGCCAGCGATCCTACTACGAAGGCAAACATCAACATCACTCCGGTAGCAGTGGAACGGTAAGGCATTTCAATGACATCATACAAAGCGGCAAAAATGTTTGAATCATAAATTCCACGGCAGAAACCAAAAACTGTAAGGGTTAAGTAGACGATCAATATGGAATCGCTTTTTGTCATAAAGAACACCACCGGAGCCATTATGAACAGCCCGGTCATCTGGACCATCCCTCTGAATCCCACAATACGGGAAGCAAACATGTCAGAGGTTCTTGCACCGGCCATTACTCCAAAGAAAGCTGCAGTGAAATGATAAAATGTTGAATCGAATCCGGCTCTTGCAAGTGAGAAGTGAAAATTCTCATGAAGGTACGTTGGCATCCAGGTCAGAAAACCCACACCCCCGAACTGAAAGCTGGCAAATGCAAGCGCAAGGAAGACAGCTGTGGGCTTTTTGAAAAAGACCCTGATGACTTCCCATACACTTTGCTTGTTCTTCGGAATTGCAACCTCTTTCAGCAACACTTTTGAGTCTTTAATTCTGAGGTAGAAGATTATTCCCAGAATGATACCGAAGCCTCCGAAAAGATAAAAAGCAGTTCTCCATCCGAAATTGTCGGCAATATAGCCTGTAAGATAACCACTGCCTATTATGCCTACATAAAGGGCAGTCTGATGAATTGATATGGCTGTTGCCCTTGTTTTCTGATGATGTTCACATATAAGCGAATTGGCTGACGGTGCATAAAAGGCTTCACCTCCGCCAAGCGCAATACTCCTTAATATGATAAGCTGCACAAGCGTATAACTGAGACCTGTTATAAGAGTGGCGGCGCTCCAGACCAGCAGACTTCCTATAAGAATATATTTCTTATTAAAACGATCTCCCAGTATCCCCCCCACCGGGACCATCAAACCGTAAAACAGTGTAAATATTGATGCAATCAATCCCATATCAGCATCAGACAGCCCAAGGTCGTCCCTTAAAGAGGGGAGAACAATATTGAAAATCTGTCTGTCAGCCTGATTGAAGAAGAAAGCAAACCATAAAAGTATGATCAATTCCCACTTATAAGGAATTTCTATTTTTTTCATAATGAACTGATTTTAAGGCAATAGTAATAATAAATTAGTTAATAGATAATAAAGATTTAAATTTTAAGGAATATTTTCTTCTTATAAAGGAAATACAGGAATAGCCATCCGATAGTTGTAAGGCCCAGGCCATTAATAAGCTCAGTCCAGTTTTCAGGCATCATTCGGGTAAAGCCGCCAAAGAAGAAATCCGTGGTGTGGGAGAAGTTTATTATTCTGGTCGCCAGGTATATAGTTATCGGGTTCATTCCAATGACAATAAAGAAGAAAGCCCATTTTCTATAGCCCCATACATCAATTATCAGGTAGAAAATAACAAACAGCAAGAGGCTGAGGCCTCCGGCCCAGCAAACATATGAACTTGACCACAGCATCTTATTGATGGGAAAGAAAATATCCCATATTTTACCTGTTATCATCAGAATAACAGATGCCAGGAACAAGTATAAGACCTTTTTCAATGGTTTTCCTGCATCGCGTTTTGATAAAAGATATTCGCCGGTAAACATCCCGAGAAGTGCAGTACCTATTGACGGTAAAACGGTAGAAAAGCCGCTGGGTTCTGATACTCCAAGATAAAGCTTACCTGGTGTGATGAGCCTGTCGATGTATCCTGCAAAGTTGCCCTCAAGAGAGAAAGGGTCACTGGATCCAAGGTCAGAAGCAGGGAAAAGGAGTAGCAGCAGCCAGTATCCGATCAGTACCCCGAAGCACCAGATAATTCTTCCCGCTAGTCTGGTATTCATAAATATAATTGCCGCAAGCATCCATGCAACTCCAATATGGCCAAGAACGCTGCCGTAACGTAATTCGGAAAAATTAAATCTCAATCCGTTATTGTAAAGTATTCCGATGACGACAAGAAGCAGCCCGCGATAAACCACATGCCAGGTTATTGAAGATCTGCTCTTTCCATTCGAAATCCTTTTTGTATATGAATATGGAAAAGATATTCCCGCGATGAAAAGGAAGAGAGGGAAGATCATATCGTAAAAATGAAATCCATGCCAGGGCACATGGGTAAGCTGACCGGCCCACCATTTGAAAACAGGCCATCCCGTAAGAATTGCCAGCCCTGAGAATATGCCTTCACCTCCCATTATCCAGAACATGTCAAAACCGCGCAAAGCATCAAGCGAAACTAGTCGCTTCAAACCACGATTATTATCCATATTGGTCTAAATAAGAATCGATGTATGTTAATATCTCCGGTTTTTTATATACCATTGTTTCGCCTCTCCTGCAAGATCAATGCCTTTAATTATCCTCTCACGGAATTCCTCTATTGTTGGTTTCCAGAAAGTTTGTAAGATACCCAGCAGCTTTTTATCATCTATATTTGAAGCTGAAAACTTTGTAGTATTAATAATACTGAGCTCATTCTGTGCATGGTAACTACCGGTCGGGATCTGATCATAACCGGCACTCTCCAGCTGATTGTATGCTGAGACATACTTGTTGCCACTGAAATCCTCAGAATAATACCAGTTACTCTGGACCACTGTTTTTGGCATTTTCGACAGAAATTCATCAGTATAATTCCATAACATGTAGTCGGGCCATATCCATGCCCTTGAATTCTTATTTTCAACCTGCTCCACAAGAAAGAAGAAATCCTTCCACCATGCATCACCCTGCCTTACCACTATGTATTTGTAATGACTCTGATGTCCTGCATTCTCTTCATCCATTCCGAGATGAAAAAATCTTGGTTTGTCAAAGATGTCACAAACTTCACTGATAAGATCTGCACAGACCTGGTAATATTTTTCAGTAGATACCATCTTTGCATATTCACCAAGCCAGGTATCATGTCCTGTTGAGAAGTTCATCTTTGGTATAGGCTCAAGTCCCAGATTTCTCATTTTCTGAAGCTCCGACCTTAGCCTTTCGATACTCCATGCATTGTTGACAGCAATCTCAGGATGGCTTTGATATCTGACTGCATTCCCCAGGTCGATCACGATCATATTCATACCCTTTTCGGACATTCGCCGGATTGAGTCATCCCATAAGGATTCACTCAGCCTCATGTTTGGATCATATCCGCGGAAAGGCCTGTGGGGGGATACATACTCTTCCCACATATTAAAACTAAGATGGAGCAGGCAAGCCCATATCTTCTCGTTTTCTTTTTTCTCATCTGCAGCAAATAGCCCGGGTATTGACACACCAATAGCTCCTGCCGACATTTGTTTGATAAAGTCTCTTCGATCAGCCATAGAATTTGATGTATTAGGTTAATGTTATTGCGGGTCTGTTGTTAAAGATAGACTACATTACCTTTTGAAATACTGTCGTAGCAGGCATTCATTGCCTGAATTGTTTTCCTGTGCCAGTCAAGATTGATCTTCGGTGTTTTCTTTTCTCTGATGCAGCTGACAAACTCATCCATCAGGCCGATCCATTCATCAAAATAGGTATACTGAACAGTATATCTGTCATTTGGTTTTCCATTGTGGTAAACATTGGGCCCGAAGCAGTCGACAAGCATAACGCCATTCTCTCCGCTAACAGTTACATTGACCTCCATCCGTTTAGGAAAGATCTCCCATCCCGGAGCCGGAACCTTCAGTCTTTCTTCAAGCCGCGACCAGGATGGATCAAGAAGGAAGGAAACACCATTCTTCATTTTTCCGTTTACAAGCAGATTGTCTTCCACCTGAATATCCTTCCTGATATTCGGTCCTGCCTCTGCATAAATACAATCGAAATCACTTCCTGTCATCCATCTTATCAGGTCAAAAATATGAGGATGATCGGCAAGGGCTCCGCCGCGGAATCTGTGATCACCTTCCTTCAGCTTTACACGTTTACCGTAGCTGTCTTCAGGAATTCCCTGCCACGGAAAAGCCCATATCGGAGATAATGTGATGTTGGTAGCATTAATAGAACTTATCTTCCCGGGAACATTACCGGCAGCCAGCTCATAAAGCCTCTTAACAACAGGATTATAATGCATTTCGAGCTCAATCTGGCATACTATACCCGATTCTTTTACAAGGCTTATTATCTCATCATATTCCAGCATATCAAATGTCGGGATCTTCATACAGAGCACATGGATGCCTCTTTTTGCACACTCTCTGAACTGACCAATATGTTTTATGTTTGCAGAAGCCATAACAACAGCTTCAATATCAGGATGTCTGTCGAACATCTCCTTCTCAGTGAGATAACATGGGACATTATAACCCCAGGCAAGGAAGTTCTTCCTTACTGTCTCATCCTCAGCGTAAACTGCAACCCAGTCGAGTTTTGGGTTGTCATTTAAAGTCTGGTAATATTTTCTTGTATGACCATGGGTCAGTGACAGCATTGCTATTTTTACAGGTTTCATAAAAGTCCTCCCACTCTAAATTTTGATTTTTTCATGTTTCTTATCTGATTCAAAAACAGCCTGTACCAATCGCATAAGGTGAGTATGCTGTTTATGCCAATGTTTACCCAGATCAGGGTCCTTTAGAACCTGGAAAGCAGAACGTACCTGGTCAATCTGAAGATCATCCAGGTCATATAATTCAAAATCAGTATCAGTAAATCTTTTCTCGCCATTTTTTGTATAACAATAGATTGAGCTCATCGGCACCTGGGTATCAACCGGCTGATCGCTGGCAACACCACGGCTTGCTATTATTTCATGTCTGTCGACCATTGTAGTCCCGGGCGGAACCTGTGTACTTACTTCAATACTGCAGATTGCTCCGCTTTCAAGTGTTGCAATAGCGTTGCCAGCCTCATTATCAGTTATAACTGCATTCAGGGCTGCTATCCTGCTATTGCCGATGAATTCGAAAAGATCAAGTTCCCTGTAAAATAATGATGCCAGAGTCCATTTATCTTTGCTGCCCATACAGCAGAACCTGTACAAACATGCATCTTCGATCACTGAATCATCAACTATCTTCTTTAATTCAACGAATTTTCGCCTGAGCCTCCACGGCAGAAGAGGGATTTCATTATCACCTGTTACTTGTCCGCTGAATTCATAACCCGGTAAAAGCACCAGGTCTTCTTTTGCTTTTTTCTTTTCCAGAAGAAAAGGCTTAACCGGTTTGACTTCATATTTCATGAGCAACCCGGTGAGGGCTTCTTCAACATTCATATTTTGTTTTATCATAATAGAAGTTTAATTAAAGATATTTTACTCTGGGCTGGTATTTTTCTACGAACTTTGCATTGATCTCATCACCTCCCGGTGCATTTGCACTTGACCATACTGGAGGCTTAATCCCTCTTTCAACACATTTCCTGATGGCCGAAATCTCAAGCCTGTGAGCTATATAGAAATCAATGATGTTCGAAATGGGGGCGATAGAAGTGCTGAATCCGTCAAGTTTGACAACTGCATCACCTACCGGATTATAATCATCGATGCATACGTCAGCATAGTCAAACAGATTCTTTTTATTAGGATGGCGGATAAAATGGTCCTTTGCCATCTCATTCTGCCAGAAAGACGAACTGACGGCAATTATCTGCGCGCCACTTTCCTTTGCTTCCATTGCAGCATCTATAGTTGCCGGATTGATTCCGATGTTATGGAAAATAATAAGTACTTCACCTTTCTTTATTTTGAAATACTTCACAATTGCTCTGCCATAATTTACAGTCCTCTCGAGTTCAAGATATTTGAGAGCCTGGTTGAATACTGAGAGTCCGGGTTCCATGATAGGATTGATGTTTGCCAGACCACCAGCCCTGAAGAACATTTCTCCCATTACAAGTGTTGTATGCCCGCCACCGCCGTATACATGTATAAGCTCATCTTTTTCAATGGCCTTTGCCATTAATTCAGCGCCTTTATCGATATTTTCTGCTTCTCTTTCTTCGACTTTTTTTAACAGATCAATTACCTGGTTCAGGTATCCTGCATCATTTGTTTTCATGGTCAGACCTCCTTTTATTTAGTTTTTAATGAATATTTTTTGTCAAGTACATCACCATAGGCTTCCCCCAGCATGTCCCACATCTCAAGGGCGTTAGGTGCAGCCAGTACAGTGCCATAGCCACCGCGGTATGTCCAGGCAAACAGACTCTCAACTCCCATATCGGCATACAGATGTACAATTTCCTTTATTTCGGCAAGGTTATCAGGCTCCTGGTAATAGTTCATCAGCCAGCGCTGGGAACCTTTACCATATTTTCTGGCTACGTCAACAGTTTCCCGGGTTATAGATTTGAAGAAACTTCGTGGAAGTTTATAGCTAAGGATTGTTGTACTGAAAACATCAAATACATCCACCTTCCCTACTTTGTCCCAGTCATCATACCCACGGTTCTCTTTTACGTAGTATGTGTTTATTGTTGCATGAACACAGCATATGATCTTTGAATCGGGTTTGATGGTTTTTATCCTATGAGATGCCACTTTAAGGATCTCAAGTGCATTATTCTGGCGGAAGCTAATTACCTCATGTGTCATCACTTTAGGCATGTCATAGCCATACTGCTGTTCAAATTCCCTCTTACAGTATTCGCAACGGCATGACCAGTCATCACCTGCTCCTCCTGTGATTGAAGCATAGCTTTTAGGTAAAGCATAATGCGGTTCATCCCAGAAGAAGCCATCTGCATCAACATTCGTTGCAAGCTTTTCACAAATGCCATAAAAGTATTCCCTGAATGCTCTTGTATTAAAGCACACTGCCGGTAAAAGTTCGTTGCTTAATGCCGAAACCTGTCTGTTCCCTGGATTGTTTGTCAGGAATAAACTGGGTGGCTCGCCCCCAAACCATTTACCGATTCCCCATGTGTCGAGGTAAACCTTCATACCAAGATCTTTTGCCACTTTTGTGATCCTGATTATGTTCGGGAACCAGAAGTCGATATCGAATTCTGAAAGTGCAAGGACCACAGCATTGCAATTATGCCCGATCATCTCTTTGAAATCTTTCTCTGCATGTTCAGGGTAGCTCAATCCATAGTAGCTTACACCGGTTTCAATTACGCTCATAATGAAATAATTTAGTTTTTTATATTGAAATTAGTTATTGTTTCAGGGTTCTGTAACAGAAGTTCATTTACAAGCTTTTCCATGCGTAAAAGGATCTCCTCCAGTTTTGCCGGATTGCGTGGAAGAGCAGGAGCCATGGCAGAAAGAGGAGTATCATAGAATTTATCTGCAATCACCTTATACTGATCACCGAATTCAGCAGGCATTTTCCATTGGGAACGGTCTCCTGAATTGATTTTCTTAAATACATATGCCCAGTATGCATTCAGCTCCGGGCCATAAACATACTTCACGAGTTCATACTGATGACTTCTGCAGTAGCCATTTTCGGCGTTACCTTTCAGAGTAAGCTCAGAATGAGGATTCAATAAAGGTTTGACACCGTTAAGCTCTTTTGCTTCAGATAAACGTATAAAGCTGGCATTCATGGAGAAATCATCAGACATTGCGAGTATGTCACCCAGGCAGGTCAGAAGCTCCCGGCTGAGTTTTGAAGTCTTACGGATCTCAGACCGGGACAGATTATTTATTCTCCATCCTTCCATTTGAAAAGATCCTTTTATCAGGGATGTAAAATATGCCCTGCTGGCAATTGTCCTTGCCATATCCAGCACATCGCGTTTCCACATGTAATTATCATAATTTCCCTCCGATAATCCTGCAAGACCCTTGAGTACCTCAGGGGCCGTTGTCAGTCCGCTGTATAGTTTTTTGTATTCATTTCCCAGGTCCGAAAGCTGACCTGGAGTCAGATTGATATATGTACCGCTGGTAAGCATTCTGAACTGTGGTTCAGAAAATACGATCCCTGTCAGTCCCCAATGCATTGTCTGCGATACATTAAGGAATGAGTTCCATAATGATATCATTTCATTGCTAATTCCGGGGGAATACCGGGCTTTGCAAAAACGCTCAGTTGCCTGTTCTGGTTCAAGCCGTTCAGGACGCCAGCTATTATCTGCAAGGTACTCAAGAAGGTAAGTATCGGTGTGAGAGTTCTCAGTCCACATGGTAAGACCAAGACATTTAGGGTCATCTGCCACTTCTTTCAATCTGGGGCTTAAGATATCATAGTCTTCATGGATATCGCTGTTCTTTTCCAGGGAGTGGAAAATTCCGAATATCCAGGGGAATTTTTTATAAACATCCCAATCCCTGTATGTCGCTTTATCATTTTTATCTGCTGTATAATCAAGTAGTATGGTCCGTTCAGGATCAAACTCCTTCATAAGATTCTGAACATCCTGATCCTTCCATCTCCAGCCGATAAAGTCCCAGCTGGCAATAAAAAGCGGGATATCTGGATAATGCTCACGCAGCTTCTGTTGTGTTTTCCGGTAAACGTATAATTTGCTCTGGAGGTTATCCCGGTCACTCGCGCCGAAGGTTCGTTCAGCCATGCCGATAGTGTGGAACATGCGGGGGGAACCACCGCCAAATTCCTTTATATGTGTTTCCGTCAGCCTCCAGTATGCATCCCACGATCTCTGATCCTGAATATCCCATATAGCCTGTGTTGGAAGTGAATAACCTGTCTTCTGATCTTTTATTACCGGAAAATCAGGAAAACTCTTATAGAATGAGCTGGGTGTATGGGAATACCAATGTGTTATTGTCCCGATATCTTCCGGATGAAAAAGTCCCCTGTCCCTTGCGTACTGAAGAACCTGCTTACGAAGCTCTCCTCTGTATTTTAACTGCCAGAAGGAAGTTCTGTCATTATAACTTCTCTGTTGTGCATCAGGATCCTGCCTGTCGGTTGGCGGATAAGGAACATCACCCGGGAATGCTCTCTGAAACAGATCATCGATCCCTGTACGGAGCATGAAAAAGTTAAACCGTTCTTTTAACAACCAGTCAATTTCTTTCTTCCAGTCTTCAAGATCCCAGTGTTCTGCCTGGAACCTGTGAAGGCTCCTGTGTGCAAAATACCGCAATCCTCTGTAATTGAACCTGGGATTCTCATAAAAATTCAGGCCTGTTAACTGAATATCATCCTTTTTGGGAATAATGTCACCATCCCAGAAATATTCGGCGCCGGCCTGTTTCCTGAAGAAATCATACACAGCAAAGATAGTGGAAAGACCATTGCCACCGGCAAGTATAAGGTAGCGCTTATCATCCTTTGCTACAGAAAGTATGCGATAATTATCTCCGCCATATACAAGATTAAGGCCTTCGATTACTCCCGATCTTATCAGTTCGTGAACGACAGGATTTACTGCATCTGAGCCGATGAGTATAAAATTATTCCCCGCAAATTCCGGCTTGTCACTTCTTATGAGATTAAAATCGGGACTCCGGTCTGTAACCTTCTGCCACATATCCATAAATATGTCTCCAGCTATCCGATAGGCTTTTTCTCCTCCCGACGGGATGAGAACGGTTAACTTGGAATCAGCATACCCGTCACTGATCTCACCGGGACATACAGTTGAAATCACAACCGGGACGAGCAGGGTAAAGATGATCAGTATTCTTTTCATAAATCAGGATTTTAAATATTTATTTTTTATTCAATATTTTCAATTGGCATTACTCTGTCTCTTTTGTAAAAAAAGATCAGAGCAATGAGGATACTTGTAGCTGAGCCTATGTAGATAAATGATAAAAGAGCCATGCCTGAAGACAGGCCGAGAACCGGTTTTAGAAGACCCATGATGTAAGGTGCAGAAGCGCCAACAACAAAGGCAAACATTAGCATCAGCCCGGTAGCCGTAGACCTGAAAGGTTTTTCAATAACATCGTAAAGGGCAGCAAAGATATTCGAATCATATAAACCCCTGCAGAATCCGAAAAGTGTCAGAGCCAGATAGATTATTAGAAATGACTCACTCCGGCTCATAATGTAAATAAAAGGTGCCCCCGCATAAAGTCCGATCATTTGAATGAATCCTCTTATACCGAAATACCTTTGCGCCAGTTTATCAGCAAGAGTCGCTCCGGCCATTACACCGAAAAACGCAGCAAGAAAATGATAAAATGTTGAATCAAATCCTGCTCTGGAAAGGTTGAAATTAAACTTTTCATGCAGAAAAGTCGGCATCCATGTAAGGAAACTGACATTAACAAAAATCATCCCGGCAAAAGCAAGGGTAAGGAATATTGCTGTTGGTTTCCTGAAAAATACCTTCAGAAGTTCTTTAACCCTGATCTTTTCTTTCGTCTGGGCATCAGTAATATTAGAGGAAGGACTGTCTTTAATTCTTACAAACAGGATTGCAGCCAGCATAATACCAAATCCTCCAAAAAGATAAAAAGCGCTTCTCCATCCGAAATGGTCGGCAATAAGACCGGTCAGGTATCCGCTGGCAACGACCCCGAGATAGGATGCAGCCTGGTGAACGGAAAGAGCTGTGGACCTGGTTTCATCATGATACTCGCAAATAAGAGCATTTGCCGAGGGAGCGTAAAATGATTCACCACCTCCTGTTGCCACACTCCTCAGGATAATAAGCTGAATTAGAGAAAAACTCAGTCCGGTCAGAAGCGTCGATGAACTCCAGAAAAGCAGGCTGAAGAAAACTACATGTTTCTTATTAATCCGGTCACCAAGTAATCCTCCAACCGGGACCATCAATGCATAGACCAGTATAAAAACAGAAGCTATCAGTCCCATATTTGCATCAGAAAGGCCAAGATCATCCCGTATGGAGGAAAGCACAACGTTGAATATCTGCCTGTCAGCCTGGTTAAAGAAAAAGGATATGCTTAGAAGTATAACCAGTTCCCATTTGTATTGGAGAAGTCCTTTTCGGGTTTTTCCATTCATGGCCGACGATCAGAATTAGACATCGTGGTAATTTTTTCCAGGCAGAAGATACAGTTAATAAAAGCGCGTGCTACATGGTAAGGATCCTTGACAGGCAGGTCAGATATGTTCCCTATATGATTCCCTCTCCGGTCAAGTCGCTGATACCATTCTCCGTAAACCGGGACCGGATAATGGCTGAAAGTGTAATTGTGAACCTTTTCATACCAGTCCAGGCACCATTGTTCCCCACAAATTGAGTATGCAAGCAGCAATGCATATATTGCTTCTGAATGGACCCACCAGATCTTTGTATCCCATTTTTTTTCCCAGAAGGAACCTTCTGCATCGAGCGCAAAGAAGAGACCGTCAAATTCATTATCCCAGCCAGCTTCCATGCTCCATCTGATGCATTCTATAGCCTGGTTAATGCGGCTACTATCGTTTATCTGACTGTATATGTGCAACATGAACCACATCGACTCGAGTGCATGGCCCGGTACAACCGTTTTACCGGGAGGTGAATCATCCAGGGTATTGTCAATCCTGGCGAATTCAAACAACTTCTGCTTTTCCTGGGAAAGGAAAACTGTCATTACCTTCTCAGCGTGTTTCAGCCCGTTCTCTCTAATTGAATTATCATCCAGAAAATTCCCCAGATCGAAAAATACTTTTGAAAATATCATTGAAATCCCATGTGCCATCCATCCTTGTGGGATGACCAGAGGCTCAGTCTGGTACGATCCTGGTACCTCAAGCCGGTCTTTAACATTTTCGTATGTTTCAATTGCCAGATCTATTGCTCTTTTATCACCGGTAGCACGGGCTAGTTCTGTAAAACCGCTGATTGCAAAACCATCGGAGTAAATGCTTGTGGCCCCGGTATGGGATTTCCCATCTCTTAGAGTTGAGTAAAGCCAGCTACCCTTATTATCCCTGCCATATTTTCTCACAAATTCAAAAATATCCCGGGCAACATTTAACCATTCCTCATTCTTATCTATATAGTTATATAAAGCTGAAAATGTCCATATTGCACGAAGCTGGGACCACATATATTTATCATGACACAAAATTTCACCGCTGTCACTTATGCATGTGCAGATACCACCGTATTCCCTGTCTATTGCATATGTGAGCCAGAATGGAACAATATCACTTTTCAGTCCGGTATTGTAGAATCCGAGAAGACTACGGAAATCAGGATTGTTCCTGTCAAATTTAATTACGGTCTTATCACTCACTGTGCAATCCATTACAGAAGGCTGTGTTTAGCTAATCTTTTTTAATTACTTTAAGAGCAATGTCTTTATCTATCGGTGGCAGGGCATATTCCACTGTCCGTTGAGTTGAAGTTACACTGGCAGTTGAAGTAACTTTGCCTGTCCTTGTATCCCAAAGCTCAATGTTAAAACTACCCTCATTCTTCACCGGTATAGTTATTTTTGCACCTGCGATGATAGGTGGCTTTTTCCCATTGTGTCCTGCATCCAGCCAGTTATAGAACCTGTTTTGTACCCAGACCATGGTTTTCCTGTCTGATTGCAGGCAAAAACCACGAAGGTCAGGATTTGTAAGTTCGGGACTTGATATCTGCATATTCATTTTTGTGATAGGTTCTCCTTCCAGATAATTCTTCATCGCTGTTGCATGGTACAGCTCATTTTTATAATATATCCATTGTCCCAGCCATTCAGTCCCGCCTACTGCATTTTTTGTAAAAAAACTGATCCACAGGTTATTATGAAATGATATTGCTTCAGGAAATTTCCATCTTTCACCGGTAAGATAGTAACCGGGGTGCTTTGGTCCATAATGATCCTCAGGTTTGGTCCATTCGACCATACCGCCTTCAGGATTTATAAGAGGGCAATTTTCAACCTTATTATATTTTTCCATCAGGTTAAGCGTCAGGAGCACTTCATCACTCATTCTTGTGAAGTACCAGTCAGGAATTATAACAGCATCGCCACCATTAACAACAGAGAGAGGTCCTTCACCGAAAATATGCGGGTGCTGGTAAACATCTATTGTCCTGACATAATTTTGAAGATCCTTAATCCACAGATTAACCATCAACGGAGAGAATCTTGAACCCATCTGGGATTCATCGCCGATCGCCCATACTGCAACAGCAGGGCTGTCGCTCACCCTGCTGATAAAATATCGTATATGTTCCTTCTGCATGTCAATAGATGTTTCATTGAAATAAAGATCTTCAATGCTCTTGCATGGACCGCCCTGAGCTTCTGAATATGGCAGGGTATTCAATCCATAAACCACAGAACGACATATATCATCATAACATGTAATCCAGTAAATGTTAAGTTCTTCAAGCTTTCTTATGCGGTGTTCTATCTTCCAGGTTACATGTTGATCCATAAACCCGCCCCGGATGTAAAATCTTCCGAAAAACTCTGCAAGACAATAATCAAAGTTCGACCCTGAAGCAGCTTTCGCTTCATAGTACTTATCGAGAATGCGGGTGGATATCCACCTGGGATTACCGCCGAAAATGTAATTGCTGTTACGGAGCCATCCGCTCGGACCTATTCCGAAATATGGCTCTCCGTTATCGAACTCGAAATAACGGGGATCATTTTTACTTACCCTCAGAAAGCCTCTGTCATCTGATGGCGTAACAACAAACTGATGATCCTGTGTTCGTTTTGTTCCATTTTTATCCTGTGCGATAACATGAAATTTATATGATCCCGTTTCCCGTGGCCGATAATAAAGTTTCCAGGGATTCCCTTTAACTGGTAGAAGTATCTCTTCTTCTTCACCAATAGCCACAGGAGTAAAATCCTGGGAAAAGAACGCCGGTACTTTTTCCGTTTTACCTGAAGGTGTCTCAATCACAGCCTGAACATTAATCTGCCTTGAATTGAACGGATTGTTAAATGTGCCATTCACTTCCAGCGGGATTGCCATTCTGCTGAAAAGCCTGGCATTTGCCGGAACTTCCAGGCATTTTACGTTCAATGATCCATTGCTGATCACAGGACTGGCATTATCAAGCTCAACGGAATGCATTATAGGTTTATGCCTGGCTATGTCAGAAGGTGAGACGATGATTATTTCATCTTCCCGGAGAATATATGGGGGAACTTCAAGATTGTATAATTCTTCCGCAGTGAAAATGGATTTATTTCCTTTTGTCATTATACCATCACCCAGATGAAGTACAACTGAGTAAGCACCTGCTAATGCATCATTTAGCTTAATTCCCCCGACCGGGGTTCTCGTGAAAGGCAGAGTCCTGTAAAGCATGACATTCCCCAGAATTCCTCCAGGACGCGCTGGTGCAAGGTCTTTCAGTCTTATAATAAATATGTTCTCTTCTCCATAGCGGAGATAATCAGTAAGGTCAATATTTACAGGTTCAGGTATACGCGCACCCCAGATATATGTTTTTTGTCCCAGATGGTTATCGTTTATGAAGAAATCGGCAAGGTCATCAAAGGCTGTACAAAAAAATCCCACTCTGTAATTATTCATATCAGCAGGGATTGTAAATTTAAGACGAAGCCACACGGGCCGGTTGTTAAGCTGCGGCATACCCATCGATTCCCATCTCTTCCCGACATTGATCCGTGCCCACTTTTTCTGGCCCTGAATATTACGGTATTCGGATAAGATATCCTCAGTTGTTTTACCCATCCCGTACATTGAAGTAGCTGTCTGCTGTACAGGTTGGGCAAAATATTCCCATCCGGCATCCCTTATATCTATAAGCAACTGGCCAGTTGTGAACCTTGTAACTCCATTGTCGGTTGTTTTTCTCCTCTGGCTGTTCTCCCTGCCTGTCGCATAACTGAAAGATGAAATTGAGATGAACAGACAGAAAAATGCTGATAATAAAAGAAGTCTTTTCATGTATTAATAATTTTGATTTCAAGGGTTATATGGACTCCGCATGTTTGAGAAGTATTTTCATTTTGCCTTCGTGTAAAAGACATGTGGTCTTCAAATCGATAGAATTTATTCTATTCAAATTCAATAATCAATTATAAATCATTTTTCTCCCAGCATTTCATAAAGATTTTTATCCAGAAGTTTTTCAAGAGACCTTTTTGCCATGATATCCCATAATGATGTATTCATCTGGCGAAGTGCAAAGGTTGTTAATATTGAACCCTGTATCCATCCCGTTTCAGCACACCATGCTCCCCATCCGCTATCTCCGTTTGAGCCCCAGTATTCCCATCTTTTAAAGTCAAATGATCGTAACCATGTTCCGTCAAGTTCAGGGATCTGTTTGCTTCGTGTCTGTATCCTGCATAGAAATTCTGCGAGTTTATCCTCAGCTTCTTTAAACTTTGGATCTCCTGTTACTACTGCAACTTCATGCAGAGATGTGAATCCGGAATTTAATGTATACAGCAGATCGCTAACCGGGTCACCGTTCTCCTGTATTAAAGATGTTTCGGATATTCCGTAGGTTTCATTTGATTTCTGAGAGGCGAATGTCACAGGTCCCATTCCAAGCTGTTCATAAATTGCGCCACATTCATCCTGGTACCTGATAAATTCATTTGTCATGAAGTAAAGCCACTGTCTGTGTTCCGGGGTATCATCAACCCTTACCAGCCATGCAAGCGGCAGAAGCATCCTTGCACGGTCCTGCTGCATACCATTGTAAAACCTCCATCTGTCAGGATACGCTTCCATCAGAATGCCTATCGCTGTCCTGGTCTTTTCAAGGAGAGGTTTAAACCCTGTGGTATGATATGCTATCAGGTTTAAAGCAAGAAGTTGAGCTGCCGGAAACGGAGCTATTGTAATGTTTTCCGAATTAAAATAATATTGCCAGCCATTCTTACGCAGATCTCCTGATGAGATGGCATCTTCTCGTAAGCCATATCTTCCTGTTGTACGGTGATTAGCCAGAATAACCTTCAGAACCCTGTCGTCCCATTGATTAGTATTCAGAATACCTGCTGATACAAGTGCCGAAAGGCATATCCTTGAATTTATTGCGCCATAAAAACTAGTTTCCTTGTTTTCCCATGGATTCTTCAGCTCAGGCGACCTGTAAAAACCTATAAATCCGAAAGCGGGGTGAGATGGATTATTCCAGGGAGCTTTCTCATCAAATTTGTACAGGGCAAAGTTGATAAGATTTTTCCCGATATCGATCCATTCAGGTTTGTTCAGAAGTGTTCCTCCAAGTATAAACGAAGCAGCCTGTTCACCACTGCAATCGCTCCTCAGTACCCATTGAACCGGTTGCATGCCATCATGATAAATCCTTGATTTATAACCTTCAAGTATTCCTTCACTACCATCGCCGGCAGGCAACAAAAATCTCTGAGATGAATTTTGGTTTATTTCCCCGTTCCCGGGGGTGATAATCTTATCTATTTCCCAGTCTTTATCTTTCCATGACTGATGGATAAGCAGATGTGCATTGGTGATCCAGTTAAGCCCTCTTTCTATTGTTATTTTCTCAATATCCGCCGGCATCTGGTCATTTATTGAATAAGCAGGTCCCAAAACAGGCTTCCAGGTGATTTCATTTATTTCTTCTTCAGGTAATAGCCAATGCAATATTGTCATCCATATCTCTTTCAAGGCTTCTTCCGGGGCATAACGTGCAGTAATGAACTGGCTTAGTTTGGTAGTCCCGATAAGGATGTTCTTTTCGGGATGAAAGAACAGAAGAGGCCAGGAAGTTTGCGGCAGACCATAGACAGCTTTATCAAATCCTGCTACTTTTGCAAGTGAAATTGCAGGAGCAGGAGCAATAACCGGAACGAAATAGCAGTCGTTGATTGCAATTATCTGCATCGGTGGAAGCATATTACCGAAAATTTCTGAGGTTATGACTCCCCTTTCGAGTCCGGCATGCATAGTTTTACCAGTTTCAATTCCCGGAATACTGTCAGGATATTCAATATATAGTCTCACATTCTTTTCTTCGGCACGGACATATAATTCCGGAGCAATGATCTGCCTTTGCCGGGGATAAGTATCCGCAAGTAGAAGAACAGCACCTCCTTTGTTTACTTTCCGGATAGCTTCGGCAGGAGTATTAAATCTTGAGCAATTTATTCCGGATTCCCTTATCGAACTGTAAATGTCGTTTTCAGGGCAACAACAGCATACAAGCTTCAGATCCCCGGGCTGCTTTTTCTGCGCTGCCGATGTGAAAAACGGTGTGAATGAAAAAATAATAATGAATAAATAATGGTATTTCATTATCCTCCCGGTAAGATTATTTAATAATTATTAGTAAGGGGCTGTTGGAAACTGAATAATTAACAGCCCCCGTATGATATAAACATTGTAGATTTTAATACCCCGGATTTTGATCTTTCACCGGATCTATTGCCGAGTTGAAATCCATTTCACCAACAGGAATAGGCCACCAGAAATGTTTGTCTGCTACTGTCTTTCCGGTTGCAGCTCCAATGATCTCCTTTGCACGGCCGAGACGCTTAAGGTCTGCCCATCTCTTTGCTTCGTCAACGGTTTCCCAGCCTCTTTCCTTCAGAACAAGGTCGAGGAAACTCTCTAATGTAGAATAATCAGCGAGGTTATAATCAATATCTGATGGTGTTGCCGATGGTTTTCCATAAGCACGCCTTTTGACCATGTTGAGTTTTTCCATTGCATCAGCTGTAGGCCCATTATTAACCCTTGCAGCAGCCTCAGCATAGATAAGCAGAACGTCGGCAAAACGATAAAATGGATAGTCATTACCAGCTCCGGTGAGAGTCTGGTTATCATAGAATTTTCTCGACAACATAGTTCTTGGACCCCATCCTATATTCCACTGATACCATAATTGCCTCCTAAGATCTGATTTCGGCTGGCTCTGATAAAATGCACATGTAGTTGAATCAGCCATATAATGAGCAAACAAACCTGCTTTCCCATAATCATATGGATCATTTGGATGGTGGAAGAATGTTACCTCAGACCAGCCTTGTCCGGTTTCACGCGAATATTTCAGATAGAATATCTCTTCAGGTGTTGTAACAATAGTCGGCCCATAGATCTTGTTAAAATCATCGACCTTATTGATTTCAACCAGTGCATACTTCTTGGAATCAATTACCTCTTTCGCCTTATTTGCGGCATCAGAATATTGTCCGCGATAGAAATATACATCTGATAGAAATGTTTTCGCTGACCATTTTGAAGGTAATCCTGCATATTTTGGTGCATCAGGAAGATTAGCTTCGGCATACTGAAGATCTCCCATGATCAGTGCAAAAACGTCATCTGCAGGGCTAAGGGGTACATTCTGCTCTGTCATATTCTCCTCAGTACGAAGAACCAGCTTTCCCCAGTTGATGATCATATGGTAATAGATGAAAGCTCTCATGAACTTTGCCTGTGCTATATATAATGCCTTCTGATCATCGGTCATCTTTGTCCCATTAGGGATATTGGCAATTACAAGGTTGGCATTTCTTATACCGAGGTAAAATTGGATCCACATAGACTGTATCCTGGTAATGTTTGTGGTATTAAGTCCCTGGAAATCACTCAGGGGCGCATAACTTCCCCTTCCCGTATAGTAATCTCCTGCATATGTATTAAGCTGTGCAGGATACAGGAATCCGAAACCGTTATATGATCTTATTGGAGGAAATATTGCAGCTACTGCTGTTTCAGCTTCACCAGGTGTATTATAGAAGAATTCCATAGCGATTGACTTGGGTTCTTCCTTCAGAATATCCTCGCATGATGATACCAGGAAAATTATAAAAATAAATGGAAATAGCTTTTTCATATTCTTAAGTATTTTGAATTTAAAAACCCAGGCGAACGCCGAAATTAAGTGACTTTGACGGTGGATATGTATTAAAGTCAATTCCCTGATTAATAGAGCTGGCCCCACCTGATGAGTTAACCTCAGGATCCCACCATGAGTAGTTCGTTATTGTGAGATAGTTCTGGGCGCTGACATAGACCTGCGCGGTCCTTAAAACATTGTTTATTCCCAGCTTTTCGGTAGGAATATTATAAGCCAGCTGAATGTTTCTGAGCCTGAGGAATGATCCGTCTTCAACAAAGCGATCTGAAGCTTTGACATTCTGCTTACTTGTAATTTTTGGATACCTGGCATTCGGATTGTCAGGAGTCCAATGATCATTATATGCCTCCTTAAGAGTATTCAGCCCGAATCCGTAATCAAGAGTTATTGTAGGTGAACTCAGGTTTATGATATCATTACCGTAAACACCCTGAAAGAAGATATTCAGATCAAAGTTTTTGTAACTCAGGGTTGAGTTAAATCCATAAATAAAATCAGGATTTGGATTACCTATTATGGATTTATCCAGTGCACTTATCGTTTTATCATCATTCCTGTCAACATACTTTATCAAACCCTTGTCATCATATCCATCCTCAGTATAGCCGTAAAATACTGCAAATTCTTCACCTTCGCGCAATATGTTAAAATAATCATCCAGTATAGACAGGTTATAAGATCCACCGTAAATATCTTCCCCTTCATAAAGCTTAAGGACCTTTGTTTTATTAAAAGCGATATTGGCATCAATTGTCCAGTTGAAATTACCCTGGGGGAAAATATTTGCACCAACCTCAAATTCCAATCCTTTGTTTTCTATCGAACCGATATTTTTTATCGTGCTGGTGTAACCAAGAGAGAGGGGGAGTGATACCGAGTTCAAAAGGTCTTCTGTAGTCTTGATATAATAATCAGCAGTAAAGGTGAATCTGTTATCCAAGATGCCTGCATCCAGTCCGAAGTCAAGCTGTTTGGTACTTTCCCATTTAAGGTTGCCGGGTAACTGGGTACCGGGAGAAAATGTTGTATACTGGGCATCGTTAAAAATTGTTTTAGATGCATAAAGCTGGTTAAGTGTGGCATAAGCGCCGATAGCCTGGCTTCCAGTCACGCCCCAGCTTGAACGTAGTTTCAGATCAGAAATGAAATTCAGGTTATCCATGAAACTTTCATTTGATACTCTCCATGCAAGGGCAGCCGAGGGAAAATATCCCCATTTATTGCCAGCTGTGTACTTTGATGATCCGTCACTTCTGAATGTTACAGTTAAAAGATACTTATTATTATAATTGTAGTTCAGACGTCCAATGAATGAAAGAAGTGTGGATAAAGAATAACCGGAACTTGGTATTCCCGGGATGGAGGCAGAACCAAGGTTATATGTCTCTGTAACATCACTGAGGAAGCCGGTACCTGATCCGCCCAGTGATGTATAAATGAAGTTCTGGAAAGTAAATCCTCCCATCGCAGTTAACGAATGAACACCAAAACTTTTATTGTACGTAACTGTGTTTTCATTCAGTATGCTGGTTGATTGACCGTCGCTGACAGAAGCCGATCCATTGGAGCCTATGAATTTAAGCGTTCTGTAATAATCACTTCTGGAATCATTATTCTCAATACCCCCCATAATTCTTATAGCCAGACCTTCTATTGGTTTATAGGTGAAAGCAAGATTGGCCAACACTTTATTGGTCTTGCCGAAAGAAAGCTCTTCGTTAATCCAGTTAATTGGATTTTTCAACTCAGTACCCCATGGATATGATGCACCGAGGTTGAGGTATGTCCCGTCTTCATTGAAAGGCGTTTTGGTTGGATAAGCGCCAAGCGCTGCTGAAATGAGTGAATTCCCCCTGCTGCCGACTCCACTGTTCTGGTATCTTTCATTTATCCTTGTCAGAAGTGTGGTATAGCTGATACTAAATTTATTGCTGATGTTATGATTCAAATTCGACCTGAAGGAATACCTGTTGTGGTAACTGTTCTTTATTATCCCCTCCTGCTCGAAAACGGAACCGGAAATGGAGAACTGGGTTTTATCATTACCCCCTGTTACCGTTACATCGTGAGTCTGCATGAGAGCTTTTCTGAATACAAAATCCTGCCAGTCAAATCCTTCTCCGAATCCATTGATATCTGATTCAGAAAAATATGGTTGTAATCCATCATTAGTCAGCATCTCATTATAGATACGTGCATATTCTGTAGCATTTGTAAGTTCCAGCTTTCTGCTCAATACCTGACTGCCGACAGTTGATTCAATATCTACTTTGGTTCTGCCGGCTTTCCCACTCTTGGTAGTTACAAGAACTATTCCGTTAGCGCCTCTTGAACCATAAATAGCTGTTGCAGAAGCATCCTTAAGAATCTCTATTGATTCAATTTCAGAATTATTAATAAAGGTGAGTGATGTGCCGCTGATAGGAAATCCGTCGACGACATACAGAGGCTCGTTACTCCCCTTGATTGAGTTGGTTCCCCTGATCCTTACACTTATAGCGGCTCCGGGTGCACCGGTATTTTGTTTTATCTGAACACCTGCCACACGACCACTGAGAGCCTGTACCGCATTGACTGTAGGGAAAGCGGAAAGTTCTGCAGGCTTTATTGATGAAACTGATCCGGTAAGGTCTGACTTCTTCACTGTACCATAACCAATAACAACAACTTCATTAAGACCTACTGCTGACTCGGCCAATGTCACATTTACCTGGTTCGACGAACCAATTGAAATCTCCTGTGATTCCATCCCTATAAATGAAAAAGTTAGGCTCTTTGCATTTTGAGGAACCTCAAGCCGGAATTTCCCGCTTTCATCAGTTATAGTACCTTGTGTCATACCGGTAACTACAACATTCACACCAGCAAGAGGGCTGCCATTGTAGTCGCTGACAACACCAGTTATAACCCGCTGCTGGAAATCAGAATCATATGCTCCCTGCACTGTTGGCATTGCAAGGATTAGAAAAGTGATTAAAAAAATCGGGGTGAGAAATAATTTTTTCAGTAAACAATTAATCTGTCCTTTGAAAAGACTTAGGTTTTTCATAGATTGATGATTTAAATTTAAAATATCTTCTTTCATATCTTAATGATGGGAAATTCCTGCCCGGAATTTCCACGTCCCTGAATTATTAGGGTCCTCTTGTTTTCATACTATTTCAGGTTTCATAAGTAATAAAGTAGTTTCCCGGCTATTTGTGTTCAATTTGTAAGAGCTTGGTAAGTACAATTGCTAATCTTAATACATTAAGAATTAAAGTTAAATATAAAAATTTGAATATTAACGATAATTTAATGAAAATTTTTTAATAATAAATTGTATTTTATAATATAAAATAAAACTAACTATCTATAAATTCACTTATCGTGTTCTCCCGTGAATGAACCGTAAGGCATGAATTATTCAACCACAGCACGTCACATATTTATATCTATTTACATATCAAGGAATTAATCCCGATTACTGGTGTCCTTTAACACCATGGGGCGTTAGCTGATCAGGGATACTGGTACTTGCTCCTTAATCTGACTTTTTTAATGATTTATTTGAAATTCATTCCCGAATCAGCTGTTTTTATCGGTAATAAACCTTAACATGATAATAAAATGGACAGGTGGCAGACGGCCTGAAGGACTTGGACTATGAGTTCAGAATACAGTTCACTTCACCCTGGTTTCAACCTGCTGAGGTTTATTTTAACTGCCACGGCGACGATCTTTTGCTGAAAAATCTCAACGGATTTGAA
Organism: uncultured Rikenellaceae bacterium; assembly: GCA_964410385.1. Lineage (GTDB taxonomy): Bacteria > Bacteroidota > Bacteroidia > Bacteroidales > VadinHA17 > LD21. Next base: position 26,077 of record CAYPHL010000061.1, read on the forward strand.
AAAATGAAAACTCGAATTTTTTATTATATTTGCTTCGGTCTTAAATTTAATTTTGAAATATGAAAAAACTAATAATCAGCATCGGGAGTTTATTGATTATGGCTTTTGTGGTTATATTGTTTATCAATGCAACTGAGTCTAAAAAGGACAAAACGAAGGCTAAAACTGAAGTAACAAAAGGAGAAACTCCTGTTTCATGTCCGGCAACTTGTAACCATTCGACAGCAGCCGGAACTGCAACAGGCGATACTGAGAAGTGTAAAGAAATGAAAAACGCTCAGAAAGATAGTAAATGTGACCCTTCAACATGTCCTATGCATATGGAAAGCCAGACTCAGAAAGGTCAAATGTGTGGATCAGCTTCCTGTAATGGGACTATTAAAACAGAAACAGCAGATAGTAAATAAGAATAATAAAATTATTAAATCAAATCTGCCATTAGAAACTGTGGCAGATTTTTTTATTTTATCACGCAAAATTTATTTGTCACAAAATTTAAAATTATCTGTGGTTATTATGAAAAGCCTCAGGATCACAGACCAGGACAATTGCATGGTCTTTTTTTAGACTTGTTTAACAGTAATTTGTTGATTTTGTGTGTCAGATATGCGCATCCTGCTCCTATTATTGCTCCGGCTGCCACGTCAGAAGGATAATGGACCCACAGATGCATTTGTAACAGCAACATTCATAACTGTAGAAGCCATAATAACACAAGCATTCCTTAATGCAGTCCTGTCATGACTGATAAGTCCTTCAGCAGCAATTATTGTAGGAGCACCGATTACAAGATAAACATCCGCATCTGAAATAATTCGGAAAAACCCGTCAGAACGCATTGCTTCCTGTGAATTTACTGACCGAAGCAACTCTAGGTCAGTATTCTTGGAATAAAGTCTGCAACCGGATACTAAGAGTAAAATGACTAAGGTCCGTTTGTACATTCCAGCCTGTTTTATATCAAACTTAATGATTCCCCTTTTATTGTAGAACAGTTAATTTAACCGGGACTATGGATACAAACGCCCGCCGGGTGCAATTACTCAGAAATATGCTATATTTACTCTGAAGAGATAACAGGATAAATGGATAACTGTGACCAGAAACCGTTGTCTTCGACACCGGAAGCTGACATAGAAACA
>CAYPHL010000062.1:0-7199 GCA_964410385.1 uncultured Rikenellaceae bacterium
CCGGCCGGATAGCTTTTTACATTTCTCCAGTGTCCGGGACCAACCATTCCGGGGGCAGGATTATTGAAATGCGGACCCATAAGATTTTTGAGACTTCCGATTACCCTGACATCTATCCTGTTTGTTCCGGAGGTAATGAATTCAGTAACATCAAGATCAAACGGGGGAAATGCGATTACCCCTGCCCATTTGTCGTTTACAGAGACTTCGGCTATTGTGCCGTTCCATTTATTGAACTTTACCTTGTACGGGGTGGCTGTGCTCAGACCCGTAAATTCTTTGCTGTATGTAACTCCCCATGAATAGAACGGCAGACCCTGATCTTTCCAGCTTCCGGCTTTTAATGTTTTTGCCGGCGCTCCGAGTGTCCAGCCCTTATCTGCCGGATTCACTGAAAACTCGCCTGTAATATAGACCGGTTCAATCTCGGCATGTATCTTCATGGGGGATGTTTTAAGAGTTATAGTATTCTTCCCTGTTTTTACCAGATCACCTATCCCGAAAACTGCAAACTCCCTGTCGAGCCACCATTGTCCGCTTTCAGGACTTATCTCTGTTCCGTTAAAGCTTACGGTCCACAGATCCGGCCTTTCAACAACTGCTTTTAATGTTGAGTAATCGAATTTCTCTTTAATGATGAAGTGATATTCCGCAGTGAAACCGGTTTTTGAATCAAAATTATCGCGATCTGTAATGTTCGTTTTAAACTGTACTGCATGGTTCCAGGGATTCCCGTCTTTAAAGCCGTGGTATTTGTAAACCATATCGGCAGCTGTATAATTATGAAGATCGCGTGAGAGTTCACCACCCAGCGTCAGATCGCAAAATTCAATTGCAATTGCATTCTCATTGTCTTTTTTTACATCCATTCCGGCCGCCCCGGTCACAGGAATGAATTCTGCCGGCGCTCCGGCCATTTCATAATCTGCCTGTTTAACTTTCGGGATATAAAGCAACATACTTCCCGCTGGAGGAAGGATAAATGATAGATTTATTGTTTTATCTGTTTGATAATGAGGATATCCTTTAATTCTACCCGTAAATGTATCAAGTAATAATACATCAGCTCCGTTTAATTTGAGCGACCCGGAGGTTTCTTCAGACAGACTTGAATTGGTAAGGAATATGAGCTGTCCGTCGGCCAGAACCCTTCGGTGATGATAAAGATCGCCGCCGGTAACTCCTGAAAAGCTTATTTCCTTGCTGCTGAAATATTTTGAGATCATTTCGCCAGTGAGATTTTCCGCTCTGGTTATTTTCCCGGAATACTTATTAAAGAATTTATCCATGCTCTCATTTATCGTACCATCACATAATGAAGGGATGGAGAAAGCGACCAGATTTCCGCCTCCGGCTACAAATTTCTGAAGAAGCCTGAATGTAGCCAGATCAATATTTTCAAACAGCGGGGGCAATACAACGGTTGAATAGCCACACTGACCGATGACAAGTTTCCCGCCTTTAACTGATCCCATATCTTTTATCATATTCTCTGAACCGAGATCATATTCAACCTGACTTTTCTCCAGCCGGGTTATGAAATTCTGAAATGTCTGGCCGATATTATTTGTCTGAGGGTTCCTCTTTGCATAGGAATCATACAGCCATGCCGATGTGGTAGGTTCAATTACGAGAATATCATTTAGTTGTTTACCTGCCGAAAGCGCCATGGAAAGTCTGGCATAATGGTCGTTTATATATTTATAATTATTCCACCACGGTTCGTGGTATGTAAAAGTGGGAGGGTAGTCATATTTTCTTGCACCGGCAAGGGTTATATGTGAAAGGTGCTGGTTCATTAAGTTCACTCCGAGAGCATATTCCCAGTCTCCGAGCCGTTTCATATCGGTAAAGGTAAGTTCCCAGGCACCACCTCCGTATGTTTCGCTGAGCGTTCTCTGACGACCTGTCTGGTTTGCAGCGCTGGCAAGCTCTTTTATCGATCTGATATTCCCGAACTGAGCCCTTACCGAAGAATCGTTGAACTGGTTGAACAACATATCCACACCCGGTACATGGAACCATGCATACATTGCCATATTATCGCCACCCTGTTGCATTCCCGGCCAGGAATGCTCCCAGTAATGACCTGTAAATTTCAATCCCTTTGATTCACAATAATTAAAATATGGTTTTGCCCATCTGTCTATGAACAACTGCAGGAGGGTCTGTGTATAATTATGTCTTACTTTCTTCCAGTCGCCAACCTCTGTGAAAAGTGATGGCAGACTGGTTTTGAGATCATACCCCCATTTCTTGAGGAAAACATCAAAAAGGTCAGGTGTCCATCTGATGCCTCCGGGAGAGCTGATTTCAGGTTCATCGGTAAAAACTCCAGGGATTGTTTTCCCGAATTCATAGCCCAGTTTTTTCTCATAACTGTCCATTGTGATCTCAAGGAACTTTTCTGTTACTCCGGTGTAAATAAGGTCGACATAATTGAATCCCCCGAACCATCCGCTTTTTCCGTAATATGTTTTGGAGAAAAGTAGGTATCTGCCGTTCTTCCCTTTTTCACCCGCAAGGGAGGCTGTGATATCAGTGAATGTACCGTTTTCTTCTTTAAGGCAAAGAAAGAACTTCTCAGCCGTATCGGGCAAGGTCTGAAATTCTTTCATTACCAGTCCCTGTCCCTGGTTATATGATTCCGGCATCCGGTCGGGAACATGACCTCCGGCAAAACCGCTGGGATAGGAGTTTTCGTCATATATCCATACAAGCATTCCCAGTTCCTTGCCCTTCTCAATTGTATATTTGTAAAGATCGAACCATTCATCCGAAAGATATTCTGTGATCAGTCCGGGACGCGGATGAACAAAGACCTGGCTGCTGCCGGAGTTTTTGAAATCGGTCATGTATTTATTAATCTCTTCTTTGGTTATCTTGTAATTCCATACAAAGAAGGGAGCGGTTGTATATTCCGGTGAAGGAGATTTGAATTCGGTTGTAAACGAACTCAGATCGTTGATTTTAAGTTCATTAATAACTTCCTTCTTACACGATGCAAACATGGCAGCAATGGTCATTACCAGAATTAATGATTTCAGGATTGCAGGTTTCATATTGATTTTTTTACTGTTCCGTGAAGTTAACATTTTTATTTTTTGAAAATCTTGAAGAGACCCTTTATATCGATTGTTAAAAGATTCCTTGTAAATGATTTTAATGATAGAATCCAAACTCATAAGCCGCTTCAAACATAGCAACAATGTTCTCGGGGGGTACTCCGGACTGGATATTATGAACATTGTTGAATATATAGCCACCACCTGGTTTAAAAGCTTCCATAGATTTTTTTACTTCCTCCCTTACCTGACCGGGTGTTGCAAAAGGAAGTACATGCTGTGCATCGATACCACCGCCCCAGAATACAATATGATCGCCGAATTGTTTTTTCAATCTCACAGGGTCCATGTTGAAAGCGCTGATCTGAACAGGATTTATAATATCAACACCAATATCGATCAGATCGGGAATATATTCAATGCATGAACCGCAGGTATGATACCAAATCTTTGCTTTGGTCAAAGAGTGTATATGTTGTACCAGCTTCTTCTGCCGTGGTTTGACCACAGAGCGGTAAAAATCGGGAGAATAGAGCGGCCCTTCCTGCCCTGCAATATCATCACCAATCATTACAACATCCACCAGATCTCCGACTGCCTCCATAAAACCGGTATAATAATTATACCAGTATTTTAAGATCTGCTCCATCAGCGCTTCACAAAATCCGGGATTTGCCAGCATATCAAAATACCATTGCTCCAGTCCTCTGAGATACCAGCAGGTTTCGTAAATGACGCCACCTATACCTGTGGAAACGGCGTAATCTGTTTCATTATGAAGCTTTAAAGCTGTATCGCGGACACCGGTGAATCTCGATCTGTCTGAACCATCGGGAAACGGATAAGCGGCAATATCTTCAATCCGTGCATTTGCCAGGGGGTGATGGGAAATATCCATATAAAGCATCTGATTATCGGGCATTGACCAGACTACACCGAACTCATCTTTCAGATCATGCCAGATCTTTCCGTTTCTTTCATTTTTCTCAATACCTCCCCTGAAACTGTCCGGACCGTGGGCAGTTATGTAACGGATATCGACATGAAATTTCTGAAGTACTGTTTCACCGGGTCTTACAATTTGCTGGACAGGATCCAGCATTTCGATATCTTCTTTAATCCCCAGATAGTTTATTAATGCTTTGTAAGCATTCTTATGAATACCTGTCTGAAAACCACCAAGATCGATCGGCACCCTGTCTGGTTCCTTATGGTTCAGTGCTTTTATCACCCTTTCCCGTGGGGTCAGGAATTCTTTTGTCATATGTACAAATGTTATTCAATGAGTACTTGATTTACTTTAACCACAAAGAGCACTAAGTTCACACGAAGGACACAAAGGTTATATGTAATTAAAGTTAAAATCTAAACTAAAATAATACAAAATATTTTTTAAACATCATTAATAAAAGCAATTATTACAGTTTGAAAATAATCCGGTCCGGCTTGGCAGATCTGCCGGCTTCTTTGCCCTCAAGAAGTACACGGAAACCCGGTCCCCGGTTATATCTTGTACCGTATTTATCCCAACAAATGGTCAGTGTTTTTCCATGGTATTTTATGCCATCAAGGCAGAACCAGTCCCACTCATCATCCGGCAATAAGGGATTGACTTCGATATAATCATCGGCGCGGGGACGCAGGCCGGCAATCCCGGTAATTATAAGATCACAGAAAGTTGAATGATTATAATACCTGCTTCGTTCCTGGTCGCCTTTCAGCCAGTACCCGGTTTTTTCGTCAAGATATTCACCGATGTAGGGTCTTCCACGGTAATATTGTGATTCGACATAGATTTCCATACATCTGAAGAATACTGAGTCGTTGATTATGTTCTGGTCATAATTATTCAGCAGATTTGCCATGCCGGTCATTGTCTGGGATGTTGCGAAAGGCCATACTGAACCGTCCCATTCGCAGGATTGAGAATTGGGAATATGATTCACCCGGTTCTCATCTTCCATCCTGTTAAAAAGATCAATATAATGCCTGAAGTTTTCCGCATTCAGTATTGAACCTGAATTACTGGTTTGTTTATCGGAAAGAGGTTCGTTATAAGCCGGTTTTACATTGCGTACAGGTTTGTTGATGGAGATAATGCATCCGGAGAGGATTAAAATCATTAACGATGAGAGAATGAGTATTTTTCTCATTTTCCTGCCTGGTTTTGTTTTCCGGAAAGCTTGTCTGCAGCTGCTTTTTTCAGTGCCGTAAGAGTTCTTTTGTCAGATTTAAAGATTGTTCCGTGTTTATGACCTTCAGGAAGTGAAATTTCAGATGTTATATCTGTAAATGCTCTGAAATCGGTAGTTCTGACTGCCCCAAACACTTTTTCGCGGTATGCTTCATAATAGATGAGCCATTCATTACCCTTTCTGATCACTGTCGGACCTTCCGTAAACTGCCTTGTAAAAGTATCGGAGACATCTCTGAACGGACCCAGCGGTGAATCAGAAAATGCCACCCTGAGATTACGGTTTGGCCTTGTATTGTCTTTGAGAACAAGCACATAGTCTTTCGGAGCCCGTTTTACAATAACAGCATCTATTACGCTGAAACCCGGATCGAGGAAAAGCCGGGAGGGAGAGAAGTCAATGAAATCTTTTGTTGTCGTATAATACATCCGGTGATTGCTGTATTCTTCTTCCCCGCCTTTTTCAAACCTGAAGGGTATTGTTGAGGCCCAGATAATTATATACCTGTCCTCTTCATCGTCATAGAATATCTCCGGAGCCCAGACATTTGCTGTTGCAGGTTCGTACTGCATTACCGGTATCCATTTCTGTTCCGACCAGTTTATAAGGTCCTTTGAAGAAGCATATCCGAATCCCTGATCATCTTTCCATGATGAGGTCCAGACCAGATGGTATGTTCCGTCGTTCCCTCTGATGACTGAGGGATCTCTCATGACAGGTGTTGTTCCTACTTCCGGGTTAAGATAAGGGCCGCCAAGATCATTCCAGTTGTATCCGTCTTCCGACCATGCAAGATAGAGTCCATCAGTAGCCGGTTCCCTGAAAGTGCTGAAAAGATAAATGTCAGCTTCCCTTTTGCATGAAAGTGAAATTATCAGAGTAACAAGTATCAGGAAATACTTATGTAGCATAATAACGGTTAGTTTCAGTTAATAATCTTCGTGATCCTTAGTGGTCTTGTTTTTTGCCACGAAGTCACTAAGGTACACAAAGAAATATACAAAAAGAATAGACTGGTTTTTACGATCGGAGTCAAAATTTCCCCGAAAGGCGCAGACTGAAATTCCTGTGAGGCTGGATATCTCCGGGACGGCTCATATATTCAGTATTTGTAAAGTTCTTGACGGCAAATGAAAGAGTAAGTTTTGGACTTATGTTATAGCCCGCGGATGCATCGAGAACAGCATACAATTTGTTATTATTGCTCCAAAAAGTTTGGAACCCGGGCAGAAAAAGCTCAGCGGTTAACGGATTAAGGAATACATCATCAATATTCAGAATTTTCGATCTTATATTAAGACCGGATCCGAGGCTGAATTTCTTCCAGGTTGAATTAACATAAAGCTTAGCCGAATGTTTCCTTCTGTATTTCAGGAAGGTGATCTCATCGGAAGTTTTATTGCTCAGGTCTCTCGGATAAATAAATGTATAACCGCCGGAAGCTGATATCTCTGCCTGATTTAACTGTGTACGGACTGCAAATTCAAATTCAGTTCCAAAAATCCGGGCTTCTTCGAGGTTATCGGCTCTGAAGCCTACCCCTTCTTCGGGATATGATGCGAACAGGAACTCTATCAGGTTTGAATTGTGCATCAGGAAAACTGACAGGTCTGCATTTCCGGCTGTTTTGCCTGCAAGGAATGCCTGTTTGATACCAACTTCAGCATTCCATCCCTCTTCAGCCAGGATTTCAGGATTGGGGATTATCTTTATTGAACCCAGTGTTGTTGATGCAAATTTTTCTGCAATTGCAGGGAAGCGGTATCCCTGTCCGAATGAAGCTCTGAGGTACGTATAGTCTGCAGCCTGGAAATTTAGTCCTGCCCTGAGGATTGGTGTAAGCTTATCACTGATCCCGTCGAGCGAGAAATGTTCCAGTCTCATTCCGGCGACAGCTTTAAGTCTGCTGAAGGGTCTGATTTCGATCTGTGAAAAAGCT
>CAYPHL010000062.1:7299-8939 GCA_964410385.1 uncultured Rikenellaceae bacterium
TCCGGCGACAGCTTTAAGTCTGCTGAAGGGTCTGATTTCGATCTGTGAAAAAGCTGCCAGATTCAGTCCGTAATGGTTACCGAAGAACTCAGATTTTACTTTGCTGTAGTTTTCAGTCAGACCTGATGTAATGTCGAGATAACCGGTTAATCTGTACCACAGCTGGTATTCCGAGTAAAGATTTACAGCATCACTGTTATTTAATTCATTTTCAGGAAGTCTGTTCCGGTCGGAGCGGAACCTGATTTTCAGATCATGCCTTGATTTCTCATTTTTTTTAAATGAAATGAACGGATCAATTGTGATGAAATCGCCCCTGAATTCTGCTGCAGTCGTCTCAGATTGTTTCAGAGCGCCGGTTTCAGCATTTTCCCACAGGACGAAATCAGTTTTATGAGTGCTTCCCGAACTCAAATTAATTCCATAATTCAGACCTTCAATTTTTTCACTGAAATGCTTCAGCCTGAAGGTCATTCTTGCCATGTTTTCGCCATTCAGCCTCCTGTATCCCTCGTCTGTCATCAGGTAAGCGCTCAGTCCTAAATCGGTCTTCCCGAATTTCTGAAGGTGAGAAATTGAAGTATTTGTAAAAACCCTTGGAGTATCCCACCATTTCCAGTCGAGGTTCTTTGGCCGGCCGAAGATCCCGGCTTCAGTGAAGAATGTTGTGACAGGTGTATTGGTGGCATCGGCGCTCCTGAAATTAATTATCCCGTTAAGAGCCGAAGAACCATATAGTACTGAGGATGCACCTTTTATTATTTCAATCCGCGAGATATTTTCGAGGGGAAGGAACTGCCATTTTATATTTCCGGCATCGGCTGAGTTAAAGGGTAGTCCGTCGATAAGTGCAAGAACACGGCTTCCGGCTCCATAGCTGAATCCGCTTCCTCCCCTTACCGATGCCTGACCGTCCATTACGTCAATGCCGGGACTCTTATTTATCAGCTCCTGTGCATCTGTTATATGATTATCTGAAAGGAATGAATCCTTAATTATATCCATAGATACGCTCAGCTCGGCAATCTTCTGCTCTACCCTGTTCGCGCTTACAACAACCTGATCAATCTCACTTAAAAGTGTCTCCAGACTTATATTTAGTTCAAGGGTTTCATTTTCCCTTATCACAACTTCCCGTGTAACTTTTGAATAACCGATGAATTGAAATATTATTCTGATCTTTCCGGAAACATCACTGATAATATAATTACCCGATTCATCAGTAGTGGTTCCCTGTCCGGTCCCGTAAATTACATACACTCCTGAAAGTGGTTCACCATTTCCGCTATCGGTAACCTTTCCCTTTATTATGCCTCCTGTATCTGTGGCATATACTCCACAACATACCAGAGACAGGATGGCCGTAAGTAAATAATGCATCACTTTGCTTTGAAGGTCATACTGACATCTGCCGACTCTAAGGGATTAAGCGGATTATTGACTGTTGTGGTTATTTTAAGAGATTTTGAGGTCAGTTCTACGATATCGGTTATAATGGGAAGAGGTACTGCTGTAGTAATGATAGTTATCTCTGTTTCATCCTCATTAAATCTCCACTGGCCGGTATAGCTTCCGAATGATCCGGTTCCGTCTTTATTGAATTTTGCATCTCCGCTGAATTGCTTAAGGAATATCCACGA
>CAYPHL010000062.1:9039-13942 GCA_964410385.1 uncultured Rikenellaceae bacterium
CAATCCCGGCCACCCCTCCTTGAAAAAAGGAGGGGAAACTTCTATTCCCGGTAATCCATAGGTTTATTTCCCCACCCTGCGTTGCGTTTCTCATCCTCTGCGCCCCTGCACCTCTGTGCCGTTGCGCCCCTGCGCCGTTGCACCTTTGGGCCTTCACTTCAACTCCCTGATCTTAATATTCTTAAACGACACCAGATTCCCGTGGTCCTGAAGAAGTATCCTTCCTTCTTCAACTTCAGCGAATCCCTGGATATCTTTGAATTTGCTTTTTGCTACAAGTTCTTTCCAGGCGGCATTTCCCCTTTCATATTCAACCGTAAGCTGACCGTTGAGCCAATGCTGCACCTTATTGCCATTAACTACTATTTTTGCATTGTTCCATACATCTTCCCCATTGTCTTTCTTTTCCCGGGGAGCTATCAGATCATAAAGTCCTGCCAGGGTACGGTTACCGCCAACTCCGGCTTTTGCATCGGGATGGATCCTGTCGTCGAGAACCTGGTATTCGCATCCGATTGACGCCCTTTTGCCATTATCCGATTCAGTGTCGACAAAATACTTAATACCGCTGTTTGCTCCCTTTGTATACCTGAAATCAACAGATAATTCAAAATTCCTGAACTTGCCGACAGTTACAATATCGCCACCTCCTCCTTTGGTTTTGGTAGCGGGATTTATTGTGAGCATCCCGTCTTTTATCTCCCATCCGTCTGCCGGGAAAGTTTTTGTCCGGGCATTCATCCATCCTGCCGATGTCTTGCCATCAAACAACAGTTTCCATCCCTTTTTGATTTCTTTTTTTGAAAGAAAATTATCAGGAACGCTTTTCTGAGCATTTCCTGAAATGGCTGATGCCAGTATTAAAATTGCTGCAATAAAATTCACTTTCTTCATAATTATCTGGTTAAAAATTGTTAAGATTCCATGACTGATACCACTTTATTACAGGGATCCCGTCTTCCCATTAAATATATGACACCTGTCGGAAAGATAATGTTTTTATCTGCTTGTTTCATAAAGGTACGTAATTTAGTGCATTCCTTTGTGTCCCTTTGTGAATCCTTTGTGTCCTTTGTGGTTAAATAAAAATTTTCCTTAACCACAAAGAGCACAAAGGTCACACAAAGAGTACAAAGGTCACACGAAGGACACGAAGGCGACCAGGGAATACACAAAGGTTATGAGCAATTAAAGCCAGACTATTGTCTTAAAAACTTTTATCTTTTTTAAAGTTTATGAATTGACAACACCAATTCATCATTTATCTTTTCTATTTTTGGAATACTAATCGAAAAAATCATGAGGAAAATAAAAAATATTATACTGTCAGCGGGAATTCTTCTGGTTGTTATTCCTGGATTTCAGGATCTGAATGCTCAGCCTGTAGTAAGTCTTGACAACTGGTTCAACAGGGAGACTAATATAAAAACAGGGATTCCTTTTCATTATCTGTGGACGGATAAGGAGTTCAGTGGATATTCACAGTGGGGAGAGATCTTCAAAAACCGTGGAGCTGCCATAACAACTATTGAAAAACCGACGAAAGAGGCATTGAAAGAAACAGATGTTTACATTATTGTGGATCCGGATACAACAACTGAATCAAAATCACCGAATTATATTCTGCCTGATGATATAAGGACGATAAAAAAATGGGTTAAACAGGGAGGTGTTCTAGCCATTCTTGCGAATGATGCCCCGAATTGTGAATTTACCCATCTCAACAGGCTGACCTCAAAATTCGGGATAAGGTTCAATCATGTATCCCTTCATCCTGTTATAAACCGCGACTGGGAAATGGGAGCAGTAACAGCTCTTCCGGATCATCCTTTATTTAAAGGAGTTTCGAAAATCTATATCAAGGAGGTTTCAGACATTGAGCTCAGTAAAAATGCAAAAGCGATCCTTACTGAAAACGGGAAAGTCCTGATGGCTGAAGCCGTTTATGGTAGGGGCTATGTTTTTGCAATAGGCGATCCCTGGATATATAATGAATACATTGATCATGCCTTGCTTCCGGAAAGTTTTGAAAACCTGAAAGCTGCAAAAAACCTTACCGACCTGTTACTGGGGAAGGTTAAGAAATAGCCCGGGATTTCATTATTTAAGAGAATCATAAATAAAGATCAATATGAAGAGAATATTCTCAGGGCTTATGATTACGGCTCTTCTGCTTCTGACAGCCGGTACTAATGATTTTCTTCGTTCACAGTCTGTTTCCAGAGAACAGACCATGGCAGCCATGGTCCTTGCCAACAGCTATTTCATGAAGAAATGGCCCGATGTGGGCAAAACCATCATTACCGAAAGGGAAAGACCCAGTAATATCTGGACCCGGGGAACTTATTATGAAGGTCTGATGGCTCTTTATAAGCTGAAACCTGATCCTGATTACCTTCATTATGCCGTAAGCTGGGGTGAATTTCATAAATGGGGACTCCGGAACGGGGTTAATACCCGGAATGGTGATGATCAGTGCTGCGGACAGACATATATAGATCTTTATATCATGGACAGGTCAAAGGAGGAAAGGATCAGGGACATAAAAACATGTATCGATAATATGATTGCCACTGATAAAATTGATGACTGGAGCTGGATTGATGCCATTCACATGTCGATGCCTGTATTTGCACGTCTTGGTTTTATTTACAACGATACAAAATATTTCGACCGGGCTAATGAGATGTATCTTTATACAAAGCTCAGGCATGGAGACAACGGACTTTACAGCAAGGAGGACCACCTCTGGTGGCGCGACAAGGATTTTGATCCGCCATATATAGAGCCAAACGGTGAGGATTGTTACTGGTCGAGAGGCAACGGTTGGGTGGTAGCTGCGCTCGTCAGGACCCTTGAATTCCTTCCTGAGGAAAGTCCATATAAGAAAGAGTATATAACTACCCTGAAACAGATGTTCAAAGAGCTGGTCAAAGTTCAGCGGGATGATGGTTACTGGAATGTATCCTTACATGATCCCTCAAATTACGGAGGGAAGGAGCTTACGGGAACTGCCATGTTCACCTATGCAATGGCGTGGGGGGTCAATAAGGGGATGATCAGTAAAAGGAAATATCTCCCGGTCGTCATGAAGGCCTGGGATGCCATGGTGAATAATTCCCTTCATCCCGATGGCTTTCTGGGATTTGTCCAGGGAACAGGAAAGGAACCGAAGGACAGCCAGCCTGTCGGATATGACACAATGCCGAATTTTGAGGATTTCGGTCTGGGTTGTTTCCTCCTTGCCGGTTCAGAAGTATATAAGTTGAAATAAAGTCTCAATTCTTCTCAGTGGTACTCTGTGAATCCTCTGTGTCCCTCTGTGTCCCCTCTTTTTATCGAATAAGAAGAAGTAAGAACGAAGAACAAACGAACAGTGAAGTAAGAAGCATAACTTCTGCATTCAACGTTCGAATATTCTTAATTCTTCCATCAAAATATAACCTAAAATTCAATTATATGAAAAAGAACATTTATTCATTTATTTTCTTAGCTGTTCTCGCATTTTATTCCTGTTCAGATTCAGCAGTGCTGCAGGAAGCCGCTCCCGGATCTGTTAAAGTCTCTTCCGAACGACTTTTGAGAATTGATAAGATGATCCAGCAGGCAGTTGATAACGGCTGGACTGCCGGAGCTTCCGCATTCATTGCCCGCGATGGTAAGATCGTTTATAACAAAGCTTTCGGAGTAAGTGATCTGGAAAAGAAAACACCGATGAAACCGGACGATATTTTCCGGATATGCTCACAGACAAAGGCTATTGTCAGCATCGGATTAATGATGTTGTATGAGGAAGGGAAATTCCTTCCTGACGACCCGGTTTCGAATTATATTCCGGAATTTGCTGATCCGAAAGTGATTGTAACTTATAATGAAAAAGATACATCATATACAACAGTTCCTGCAAAACGTGAAATCACAATAAGGGACCTTCTTACACATACCTCAGGTATCGAATATGCCGGTATCGGATCGCCGATGATGAACGCAATTTATGCAAAAGGAGGAATTACAGGCGGATTCGGTAATGACAGAATAATGATAGGGGACGATATTAAGCTTCTGGGAAGGATGCCGCTTGTCCATCATCCGGGAGAGAAGTATACCTATGGTTTGAACGTGGATGTGGTCGGATATCTTATTGAAGTGCTGTCGGGAGAACCACTCGATCAATTCCTTAAAACCAGGATATTCGATCCCCTGGGAATGGTTGATACATGGTTTTATCTTCCTCCTGAAAAACAGGGCAGACTGGTGAAAGTCAGCTCTGAAAACAGCAACCATCGTGTCATCCCGGTTCCCCAGGATTCATTTATGATAAACTATCCTTTACTGAAGGGTACATATTTTTCCGGAGGAGCGGGACTTAGCTCGACCACAAAGGATTATGCGACATTCCTTCAGATGCTCTTGAATAATGGAACATATAACGGAAAAAGACTTCTTGCAAGGAGGACTGTGGAACTGATCACATCAAATCAGATCGGCGATCTTAACCATGGCAGGAATAAATTCGGACTGGGATTTGAGATAACAACCGGATACGGACAGGCCGAACTTGGTGTTTCCGAAGGCAGCTTTTCCTGGGGTGGTTATTACAGTACAACATACTGGGCTGATCCTAAGGAAAGAATTGTCGCCCTGATATTTATGCAGCAGGATCCAATGACCCACGGGGAAATCCAGGATAAATTCAAGGCAATGGTTTACCAGGCACTGGATGATTAAACAGCAAGGATTCTTTTCTAAAAACTACGTCTTATAATACGTTTTATAATACGTTTTTTAATCGCTCTGTTTTAATTTGGGAAGCATAGATTTAGTCTCCTTTGCCTGTGGGGCATAGGGTATTGTAGATATGGTTATATAGCATGATTTTATACCTCGTAGAGGTTATGGGACT
>CAYPHL010000062.1:14042-18777 GCA_964410385.1 uncultured Rikenellaceae bacterium
CGGAAATTCATAAAATCCGGATTTGACGAATAATTTGATAATTATCCGGGAAAATCATGTAACTTGGTTTGACATTCTGATTAAGGTAAAATTAAAAAGCCATGAAAACTATTATTAATCCAATTATCAGAAGAGATCATTTCAGATTTTCTTCAATGATCTCATTCATTGCCTGCCTTATGATACTTACAATTTCCTGTTCAAGGACACCCGTACCATATTCAATCCTGAATATTGCCGGGAATGGAGATATCCTCAGCAATTACTCCAAATCATTCCTGCTTACCGGCTATAAGCCTGACAGTCTGAATCCTGCATCAATCACCGGAAGTCCGGGCGATCTGTTCATCGCAGATGATTATACCTTTGTTCTTGATAATAATTCATCAACAACAATTTCTGTCAGGATGCTCAGGGAAGGTCTTTATTTGAACGATAAGCTTGTCTTTCTGGCAATACCTGAGAATGATGATCTGATCCCGTGGTTTACATCGCTGGAAAATAAGGATCTGTCGGCGCTGCAATTCATAGGAATGAAGACGGAATTATCTGACAGCTACCTTCCTAATCTTTCCCGGCTTGCTGAGATAAGGCGCGATGTAGGACTATTGTATGAAGGAAGCATAACGGATATAAAAAAGCTTCTGGAGATCTTTGATCCCCCATACCTGGTTGGTGTAGAACTGCAGCAGAGTGATCTCCCCATTCTTCAGGGACTGAAAAATCTTCAGCTGCTTGTGGCTTCATTTACCGATTATGTTTCAACGACTCCTTTGCCCGAAATGCCAAAACTTAAGCAACTAGTTCTCACAGATCTTGACAAGAATTATGAACTGCCTGCTGACTTTCTGGTCAATAATAAACAACTTGAAAGACTGATTCTTCATAAACCGGTTAAGCTTGACCTTTCCATGCTGAAGCCTCTTGGAAATCTTAAGGAATTGGTTGTCAGGGAATCAGGTGAGATTATAAATCCGGGTATTATCAATGATCATAAAAAACTAGAATTGCTTGTTATCGGTGATGAATATGCCGGTTATGACCTGAATATGATTAAATTGCCCCGTCTCAGATGGATGACTTTCTTTAATAATACTACTCAGCAGGAATTTGATACATTCGTCACTTCTCATCCTTCCCTTGAGGTCATTGAAATGGCCGCTTGTGATACTGTCCATAGTCTCCGTGCATTATCAGAACTTGGAAAATTATCCTGTCTGACTATAACTGATACCGTAACTGATATCAGCTCGGTCGCGAAACTTACTAATCTTAAATATCTTTCACTTCCGTCAGCATTTATCGATGATTCAACAAAGCTTGCAGGTATTAAAAGTTCTCTTCCCGGTACGCGTATTGTAGCAAATGAAGGCTTTTGCCTTGGCTCCGGATGGATTTTACTAATAATACCACTGTGTCTGATGATTAGATTCTTCTGCAGAAAAGTCAGGCATGAAGACCACGAAAAGATTACTGGCTGACCGGGTGTAATGACTCAGAAGACACAACATTTTATCCTAGCTGAGGCAATTATCTGCAGCCTCGGATTTATTGTCTTTGCTTATTTTATTCATAATGAATTCCCGGTCAGACTGATATCATTCGGGGGATTGATTATAGCAGCTATCTTTATTGCCCGGAATCTAAAGTCAGTATCCGATTTACGTAAGATTTCAGGAGAACATGGTGGGGCATTCAAACTGTTGCTTCTCGTTACCTCCGGACTTATTCTCGGAATCATTCTTTCTGTGCTGTACAGGAGACACCTTGGCATTGAATTATTTCCGCGATCGATCCATGTCTTTGCATTTGTTGCTGCATTGGTCGGTTCCACTGAAGAGATGATATATAGAGGATTCATCCAGGAGCATTTACGAAAGATAAACGGACCTTTCTCAGTTCTTTTTGGCGCCTTGTCACATACCGGATATAAAGTCTTCCTCTTCCTTTCACCCGCAGTTATTGTTAATGTGGATACAGGTTTTCTGGCTCTCTTCACATTTCTTGCCGGGGTGGTGTTCGGGACCTTAAAATACCTTTCCGGAAGCCTGATTCCGGCCATTACCGCCCACGCCCTTTTCGATATCATAGTGTATGCAGAATTTGTAAAAGCTCCCTGGTGGGTGTGGTGATTTCTAAAAATCTTCGATGAATTGATGTTAACATATTCCGTGATAACAGAACTTTATTAATTTTGGGGCCGGTAAATAAAATCAACCAATCCATGCAGATTTTATATAAACTGTCGGCCTTGCGTATTTTTTAATTAACTTTTTTGCTGATGAGAAAATATTCGCTTGATAAAAGCAAAATTAAAGTTCTGTTGCTTGAGGGAATTCATGAGAATGCAAGACAATATTTTATTGAGAACGGGTATACTGATATTGAATGTTACAGGGAGGCTTTATCGCCGAAGGAGCTTGAAAAGAAGCTTGAACATACACATATTATCGGGATCAGGAGCAGGACAGAGCTCAGGCATGATCTTCTTCTCAGGACTCCCAAGCTTTTTGCGATCGGATGTTTCAGTATTGGGACCAACCAGGTTGACCTTCAGGATGCCAAGATGTGCGGAATCCCTGTTTTCAATGCTCCTTTCTCCAATACAAGATCGGTTGCCGAGCTTGTGATAGCGGAATGTATAATGCTGATGCGCGATATTCCTGAAAAGAGTATGCTTGCACATAACCATATCTGGATGAAGTCTGTTAAGCATTCAGTTGAAGTAAGGGGGAAAGTACTCGGTATAATCGGATATGGGCATATCGGTTCACAGGTTTCAATTCTTGCCGAAGCTTTCGGAATGGAGGTTTACTATTATGATATTGAGAAGAAGCTTAGTCTGGGCAATGCAAAGCCGGTTGCCACACTTAAGGATCTTCTGGGTATTGCCGATACAATAACTGTACATGTTCCTTCTACTGATCTTACAAGGAATATGATATCAGTGGATGAGGTGGCAGGAATGAAGAAAGGAGCGTGCCTTATCAATGCATCCAGGGGTGATGTTGTTGATTATTCTGCTGTTGCCGACGGATTGAAATCCAATCATCTTTCTGGTGTGGCTGCGGATGTATTTCCCAGGGAGCCGGCTTCGAATGATGAACCGTTCTTAAATGAATTGCAGGGATTGCCAAATGTGATACTTACACCTCATATCGGAGGGAGTACCCTTGAAGCACAGGCCAATATCGGGCTGGAGGTGTCTGAAAAGCTAGTAAAATACAGTGATACAGGATCGACAATCGGAGCTGTGAATTTTCCCGAAATTTCATTACAATCCCATAAGACAAAGCAGCGCTTTCTCCATATACACAGAAATGTTCCCGGAGTGCTCCGGGAAGTAAATAATCAGTTCAGTTCAAAAGGCATAAATATTTCTGCGGAATTTCTTCAGACAGATTCCGACATAGGTTATGTTATTATTGAGACCGACAGTGAGCTGAACGGGACCATATTAAACGATCTCAAGAATATCCCTCATACGATACGGACGCGTATATTGTATTGATTTTGTCAAGCTTTGCATGGCATGGTTACTGTAACCGCACCATACATGGCTCGATTATTTTCTTTGTAACAATGTCAGTAATTTACTGTCGAGTTTATGTCCGTGCCAGTCGGTATACTCTATATCGGTGCGGCCCGAATCAAGGATGCCGAAGCTTCCTCTGAAATTCCACAGGGCAAATCCGATTCCCGCACTGGTGAGAATGTCGATCACATCACCGAACCATGCAAGGAATACATTATGGGGTGTTTTGCTGTAACAGCCGCATTCACCGCAATGTACACCTATACCTCTGTCCTTAAGGTCGATCCATGGTTTATAGTATTCTTCAAGCTGTTCCCTGCCGTAATATTTCCCGTCAATATTTCCGGGCCATACCGGTGTTGGCGCCTGTGACGGATCCTTCCATACCCATGAAGCCTGATAATGTGAAATAAGGCCCGGCCAGTAACCGCGGCAGCTCTGCGCAACATTAAGATCAGTGATCTCGGGAGTGGGGTCATTGCCGACATTATTTCCGTCAGCGATTATCAGCCGCTCAGGGCTGGCTGAACGGATTGCCTCCGATGCTCCGAGTACTACTTTCCTGTATGTTTCACCCGGCACGGTGACCTTTTGAGCATACTGATCATTCATATCTTCTATATATGCAGGTTCGTTCAGAAGATCGAAGCTCAGCTTATCGGAGGAGATACCCTTAAACCGTTCAGCCCACATTCCCCAGTGAGCATTAAAAGCATCCTGGGCTTCCTTATCCTTCCACAGATTGAATGGCTCATGAAATCCTGCATTTATACAGTATCCGGGGGCCCTGTGTAAATTAAGGCTTACATGCAGATTATATTTATTTGCCATTGAGATCAGGTTATCAACCTGTTCCAGTACTGACGGGTCATAATTTAAGACTTTATCTTTTGTAATATCCGCTGACCTGTCAAAAGAAAGGTATCTCGGGTATGCCATCGGGATCCTTACAAAATCGAAACCCCAGTCGGCCATCCATTTAAGATCGTCTTCAGTTGTTTGGCTTCCTCCGCCAGGATTCCGGGGAGGTTCGGGAGAGAACAGATCGAGCAGGTTGAATCCCTTCCAGCGGGGGAGCTTGTTCCTGGTTTCCTGTTGTGTCCTGGAACATGCATACGATCCGGTAAGAGCGACACCAGCGGCAGCAAGAGCGCTGTTCCTGAGAAATGAACGACGGTTAATGTTGTTTGTCATGGGAAT
>CAYPHL010000062.1:18877-27208 GCA_964410385.1 uncultured Rikenellaceae bacterium
CCTTGCAGCCATATTAATATTATAGAATTTTTTCCATTCAATATTATTCCTGTCCATATATGCAATCCGGTTGGCCATAAGGTTGGAGACCCTGATTTCCAGGGTATTGCTCTTTCTGGTCAATTTTTTCGGGATTGTCACAGTGAAATCAGGGCCGATCAGTGATGCAATCTCTTTACCGTTCAGAATGACCGTTGCACTTTCTGCAACTCTCCCAAGGTTGAGCTGCCATGCATCTGCCTTCCCTGATGGTCTGGCAAAGGTTATCTTATAACTCGCAGTACCTGAGAAATTCTTAACATCATCACCTCCTGATTCTGTCCAGGATTCAAGCCTGTTTATCTTCTTGGATTCAGGAATAACGGGACCACCCTGCAAAAAATCCAGAATCCATGTGCCTGTTATCTCCCGGGGTATTGAAAGAGGGTCATAAAATAAATATGGTTTCCCTTTTACAGGATTTTTGTTTGCAGAAATGATCAATGATTCACCCGGATAGAATCTTGTATAGATTTCTGTGGTTCCGTTAACCTTCAACCTGGATTTTGCTATTCCGGACTGGTCTGTAACGGGATTAAAAATTGCCACATAAGGAGTGTTTGCTGCGAGCGGAAGCCAGCCGTCGAAAGCTTTATCACCTTTGTTAAGTACAAAATAATTGACAGCAGTTTCTGTCTCGCGTCTTGTGAACATAATCCCATTGTCGGTCATAACTTCACGGGGGACAGATATATATTCCAGTAATTTCTCCAGATCCTTTCCTGTAATGATCCTTCCTTTTCCAACATCAGCCCTTTTTATATCACCCGATTCTGTTTCCCTGAAATCGAGCTTTGCTTTCATTTGTTCGAAGGCATAGTTTTTCTCCTCATGATCTGCCCATCCTGATATATTTTCAGGTATATGTCCATAAAATATCACAGAAGCGCCATCATTTACCAGTTTCAGGATCCTGCCGAAAGTTTCCAGAGGAATGTATTTACATCCGGGCAATACCAGTGTCTTATATACATTTCCTTCAGTTTGCAACATACCTTCATTAACATCTGTGTTCATTATCTGCAGGTCGGAAACATAATCCCAGGCATAGCCTCTGGCAATCATCATATCGGCGGCAGTCTTGAAAGGAGTATCACGGAATGCAGGACTTACTGCATCGAAATGTTCGAGCATTCCCCTGCCGGAATCTGCATAACGGTCGAAGATTGGGAAATACAGGAGAATATCATTATCGGATCTTCCCTGTTGCATAAATGACTGCACCCTCGATACATATTTATTAAGCGCTTTAAAATCATTCCAGAGAGGATTTGCGGGGGTAAGTTCGACGGCGGCATAAAAAAGGAATCCCGGCCATGGTTCGTCCGGAGGAGAGTAGCAGGTACCATGATAAAAAAGATGGTTGATCCCTCCCAGAAAGAATATGTCAGCAGCTTTCCTGATATCGGAGAGAGATGAGATGAAATGTTCATTAAGCCATGTTGCAGCTTCGCAGGATATTAATGGTTTCCCCGTTACATTTGCTGCGGAAGATGCGAATTTCAGCTTAGTAAGATCACTACCCTCGGTCTCGGGGATATCGCTGGCGGCATAAAGATCAAGTATGTTACCCGGAGAACCGTGAGACTGGTTACGGGTACGTTTAGCCTGCTTATTTGCCCAGTGGGTCCAGTGTCTGGTGAACTTATCGAGAATAAGATCTGAAATTGTCTGACGGTAATCAGAAAGGACTCTTGCGTTTTTTTCGGGATCATCCTTGCCAAACAGAGCCGGCAGATGATCCGCCAGGTTATAACCTCTTCTCAGCCAGAACTCGTTGAACAGGTCGGTCGTCCAGTCAGCCTGTCCGGAAGCATCATCAACCTCATATGAATCGTTGAAATATCCGCGGAGAGATCTGAGGTCATAGGCTTTGAAAACAGTGTCGAAATGTTTAAGGAAATTATCGATAGCCCGACCCGAGAAATGGTCTATCACATCGCCCTCTCCTCCGGGACCTGCACGTTCAGCAAGCTTGCCGTGCCATCCATGGAACAATGCATAAATTGTCCATTTTCCCGGAGGCGCGGTCCAGTCCAGGTCTCTCTCCTCATTCACCATTCCGGTAAGATTCATTATCTTACCTGAATCTGAATAAGCCATAACTGAATACAGAGGCAACTGTTTGTCAAATTTTATCTGATCAATGGCATACAATTGGAGATTCCTGTTCTTACTGATAGGATAATTAAGTAAAGAAATATCCGGTTTTTGTCCCACGGGCCTCACTATTGGCATTTGCCGGAATTCAATCTTCTCTGACAGCTTTTCTCCTCCGCTGATGGTATATGTTTTATAATTAATATTTCTGCATGCATCTTCAGGCCTGACCCACGGACCTCCGAAGGGCCAGCCTGATGCATTGGCCAGGTCAATTCCCATATCAAGCCTTTCAGCTTCTCTGAGTACATGTGTGAACATCTCCATCCATTTCGGGGACAGATAATCGATGAATTTATCCTCCTGACCTTTCACTCCATATATACATGTAACCTCCATACCACCCAGTCCGGCGGCTTTGTAAGTCTCAAGGTTCTTTGTAATGTCGGCCTGATTCACAATACTACCGGGCCACCACCAGCGCGACCATGGTTTATTTGCCCTGGTTATCTCAGGCCATTTGACGTCGTTGCTTTGTGAGAATGAGATAAGGCTCTGCAACAGGGCTAAAATTAAGATTAGAATTGATTTTTTCATTATCCTTTTTTTGCTTTGTGGACCTCTGTGTCTCTCTCCCGCTTAAAGGGGGACAAGTTATATAAGTTCTTAAAAATTCTTTAGTTACACAGAGTTCCACAGAGTCCCGATAGCTCCCGATAGCTATCGGGACGGGAACACAGAGTTACACAGAGGGATTAATCGGGAATTACTACTTATCTTTTCACAACAAGTATAACTAAAAAATCGATTTTAAGTTTAAAGAGACTGCCCCTAAAGACAGTCTCTTTATAAACTATTTGTGAAAAAGAAAGTACATTATGGGGCTGCTTTAAGCACAATTGATATTATGCCTGAATCTGTTGCTCCGGAAAATACAACGGTTATAGCATCACCAACATTTAACAAATGTGCTTCCGTTCTGGTATAAGTTACTGATGTTTTAAAATCAGCCCCAACCGTAATACTTTTTTCGCTACCGGCTACCGGCAGAAGTTGTTTGGCACCAGTTGGATTCCAACTGGGTACCTGCTGTTGTAAAACAGTAGCCTTCATAACATCTCCGGATTTTGCATTTGGAAAATAGCAGTCAATTGTAAATGAAGCATCAGCAGTTGTAACTCCAGTAGAAGTTACTTTCGATATTTTGGTAACATAAACATTACCGTTCGCATCATAAGGAATGTCGTAATAAGGTTGTTCCGTACAACCTGTCATTATCGCTATTGCTACAATGAACGAAAGTGCTATATTTTTTGATTTCATATTTTTCTTATTAAAATAATTATAAGATTCATTACTTATTCTGTTTAGTCTGTACAGGCAAATACCCACTATTTTGTTGCATTAAGCCATTTCTGGCAATTTCATTATTAGGAATAGGTGATAATAAATGCATTGGAGCAAAAGCAAAGTTGAAAATTGCAGGCTGATGACCAATGAAATTCTGAATATCTGTAATATCGCCATTGCCATATACAACACATTTTCTTGTGCGACGTTGATCCCAGAGCATTTTGTTTTCAAAAATCAGTTCCCATGCCCTTTCAGCTAAGATTTCCTTCAGACCAACCTGACTTGCTGTGTAAGGAGCAAGTAATGCTCTGGCCCTGACTTCGTTAATTCCTTTTACAATGTCATTGTCAGATACCGATTGTCCTAATTGTTTTAAAGCCCAGTTTACTTCCGTGAGCATCAATAAAATTTCTCCATAACGGTAATGTGTCCAGTTAAGACCCGAACCATCTGTCCCTTTAACAGCTGCAGCAACGTATTGCTTGTAGAGATGTGGAACATCAAAACGAACTGTATCTTTTACATTGGAATATTTGGTATCCCATGTGAAGAAAAACTGACGTTCCTTTTTCCGCAGGTCATTATCAGCATAGGATTTGTAATATCCTACCCATGGAGTAAATGTACCGTTTTCTTCTTTTGGGGAAATCGCACTTAGCAACGGGAGAGAAGGTTGTAATACACCATTACCCCTGAGTGTTGCATTATATTGCACCTGAAAAATTGCTTCCCCCTTATTGTTCATAGCCGGATCGCGCAAATTATCATAGGTTCCCAATGTATATACACCATTATACAGCGCGTTAAGTTGTGCCTGTGCCTTTTTTAAGAATTCAACGCCACTTGCAACGGGATAGGTCTGAGCTGTCCAGGCTGCTGTGCCACACCAGTCTTTATCCGGACTGGTAGCCACTTCCTGATAAGGATAACCGGCAACTGTCATATAAACATCTGCCAGTATTGCCCGGGCTACATCCTGTGTTACGCGACCAGTTGTTGATCTGCCTGCCGGAAGATTGGCAACTGCGAATTCAAGGTCAGGAATAATTATCTCATCATAAATTTTCTTCAGGCTGGTACGAGGCATCTCTGTTGCCCACACATCTGTAACTGGTTCTGTTACAAGAACAACATCACCCCAGTAACGCACTATACAAAAATAATAGAATGCCCTTAGGGTACGTACTTCTCCCAAAGCTTTGTTAAGATCCGTTTCACTCATATTAATCAAAGGAAGTTGCTGGATAGAGAGGTTACAGTCCTGAACACCTGAATACCAATAAAACCAGGGATTATTGTAATCGTCGAGTAAACTGCCTGTTACCTGATTGGTCGCAAATTTATTGAACAGAACGTGTGGCTCATCTGTGTATGCCCCGCCAGTGGGGTACTCAATTGTAGAGGGAATATTATTTCCCCAATCTCCCGCACCACTGGTCCAGTCTTGTAACCGTCGGTAAGGTCCGACTGTAAAAGGTTCTTTATATTCTCTACTTGTTAGATCTGCTGCAGTGGTTAGTTGATTTGTAGGCACTTCCTCCAGAAATTTATCGCAACCACTCAATGCCATCAGGAATATCACTAAAAGCATAGTGAATCTTAATGCTATATTGTATCTTAATATGTATTTCATAATATAAAAGTTTTAAAATTAGAAACTGACATTAACGCCCAGGCTGAAGGTTGTAGGAACCGGATGCTGATATTTATCAATATTTGGTACCCTGGTATTAATTTTCTGTATAGCACTACCTTCAGGATCATAACCTGGAAGTTCAACTGCGGTCAACAAAAAGAAATTATCTGCAGTGGCATAAACTCTCAATCTATCAATACCACCAAGGTTTCCAGTAAAGGTATAACCTAGTGAAGCCATCTGTCCCCTGATGTAGGCAGCGTTCCAAATCATATGGGTGTCAGGGTATGAGTCGTAACGTGCACCGGCATTACCGGCACGAACCTGGGCTATCATTGTTTCCTGATGATCAGGACGCCATCCATCCAGAACTGTATTCATCATACCATTTACAAACTGGCGGTCTTCTGCAGACTCATGCACGATAGCTTTGTCAACTCCGCCTACAAACATAATGTCGATACTTGCATCAAAGTTTCTATACGTAAATGTGTTGTTCAGGCCACCATAGAATTTCGGATATGAGTGACCAATTACATCACCGTCAGTCAGCAACTCAATTTTACCATCATTATTTATATCCTCAAATTTCAGATCTCCAGGTAATCTGCCGTAACGCGCTGCTTCCGCCGCTTCCATGGTGCCCCAGGTTCCCATTCGGTTCAATCCAAAGAATGTCCCAATTGGTTCTCCAACTCTATAAACGCTGGTTCCGTTACCTGCTCCGGTATCCGTGTAAATGTCGGCACCGGTAGGGCCGAGTTCCATAATCTTATTTTTATTGGATGATATCGTAAAGAGAGTTTCCCATGAAAAGTTTTTCATCCGGAAATTGTACGTGTTCAATGTGAACTCGATACCGGTGTTTTTAACCGAACCATAGTTTACGTAAGCATTACCCGTTGTAGTTGATTGAGGTAATGGAAGATTAAATAACATGTCGGTTGTTAATTTATTATACACATCCACAGTTAAGTTGATTCTATTTTTTAACATGCCAAGATCTAAACCAATATCGTACTGTGTAGTTGTTTCCCATTTCAGGTTATCGTTACCGGTAGAGCCTGGATAAAGGCCTGCATTATAGCCATTTGCCAATAAAACATTGGCGTTACTAATATACGTTTGTGTTATAAAATTACCAACTTCCTGGTTACCGGTTTGTCCGTAACTTAACCGCAGTTTAAGGTTAGATATTGTTTCGATGTTGGCCAGAAAACCTTCCTGAGAGATTCTCCATGCGACACCAACCGATGGGAAAAATGCATATTTATTGTTTGTTCCGAATTTTGATGAACCATCAATACGCCCGGTTGCTGTTAACATATATTTGCCCTGGTAGCTATAAGTAGCACGGGCAAAATAAGAGTTTAACGCACCCCTTGTATTGCTGGAGCCTACTGTAGGTGGATTGCTACCCGCACCTAAATTGTTCCATTGGTAAAAAGTTGAAGAGAATTTGGATACCGATGCATTTACATAGTTATATGTATTTTCAGACCATGAAAGCCCAACCAAACCGGTTATTTGATGATCACCTATTGTTTTATTATAGTTGAAATAGTTTTCGGATTGCCAATATTGCCATAATTCATGGTAACCATTTGCATCTGAATTACGTCTGCCCTGGTAATCTCCACTAAACCATCTACTCGCCAGATTCCTGTTATCTAAAGATAAGTTTGTTCTAAAAGTCAGGTCCGGTGTAATTTGTGCAGTTAGTTCAAATGCTCCGGTAAATTCGTCTTCCTGGTAATATCCTTCGTCCTGATTCAGCATAAAAGTTGAACCTGGCCGGTTCTCACCAACATTAAAGTCCCTGGCAGTAGGCCATGTTCCTGCATAAGCCCCATATATTGCAGGATCATTAGGATATCGATATGCCGGCAGAATAGCAAAATATTCCGAGGTATTTCTCATCAAATCACTACTCATCCGGTCCCTTTTACTTTTTGCATATGCTATGTTGGTGCTCAGTTTGAGCCATTTAGCAAGTTCAGTGTCCAGGGTCAGTCTGGCATTCAACCGGTTGTTGTATGATTCTTTCAAAAGCGATTGCGTGTTGTCACTACCTAAAGCTAAAGAGTATTTTCCTTTTTCCGTTCCGCCGCTCAATTGAAAATGTTGTTTATTTGATAAAGCTTTTCTGAAAACTTCATCTTCCAACAACGTGTTAAATCTTGGTTTATAATATTTTCCATCGTTACCTATAAAATTAAGGCCGGGTAAATATGAGTCTTTTGCAACCTCTTCAAACAGATAAGGCATATTATTCCATGATAATCCTGCTGCATTTGGGCCGCGAAAATCCTTTGTTGTTACCAGGTTTCCATACTTGGGTGTATTGTTAAATGCCTGTTCATAGAGGTACATAAACTGGTCGGCATTTACTGCGTCGTTTCTTCTTGTCTTGATACCAACTGAGAATGAACCATCGTAGTTGACTCTTACTTCGCCTGCAACCCCACGCTTGGTTGTTATAATAATAACACCGTTTGCTCCACGTGTACCGTAGATAGCAGTAGACGACGCATCTTTTAAAATATCCATAGTTGCAATATCTTTAGGATCGAGGTTTTGCAAGGCATTGATCACACCAACAACTCCATCCACTACAAACAGAGGATCAGAACTGGTATTAATTGAGTTTGTACCCCTGATTCGAATTTGAGGCCTGCCGCCCGGATCACCGGCAGCTTGCCTGATTACCTGAACACCTGCGACTTTGTTCTGTAGTGCTTCTCCAACGTTTATAATTGGCCTGTTAACCAGTTTTTCAGGTGTTACACTCGATACGGAACCGGTAAGGTCACTTTTTTTCATTGTACCATAACCAACAACTACAACCTCATTAAGACCAAATGCCGTCTCAACCATAGTTACGTTGATTTCGGTTAATGTACCAATAGTGATTACTTGTGGTTCCATCCCGATAAATGAGAATGTCAGACTTTTTGATCCCTGAGGAACCTCAATGTTGTATTTCCCGGCAATATCGGTAATCGCTCCCACATTTGTTCCGGTAACAACAACGTTTACACCTGTCAAAGCTTCACCAGAAGCATTTGTGACAGTTCCGGATACTTTGATTTGTTGCTGATCAACAACTGATCCGGAAAGATCATTACCGGAAGAGTTCTCTGCACTAAGTGAAAAGGTGGGAAGCACCAATCCACAAAACAGAAGAATAGTCACAATTTTCA
>CAYPHL010000063.1:0-2945 GCA_964410385.1 uncultured Rikenellaceae bacterium
TTTCCAAATCTGTAGTCAATCCGTTCAGTGATGCATCATGAATTGATATTTTCGAAACGGGCTGGTTGCTGACAACGGGATTATCAGTCCGCTGTTCTTTTGCCCGGGTTGTCTCTTTATTTTTTTGCTGGCAACCCGTTAAAATCAATACAATAATAATGAGGAAAAATGCTAATATAAACCTGAAATTCATACACTCTTATTTTGCTAATCTGCGATTTAATATTCTGCCTTAGTGATCTTTGTGATACCCTTTGTGCTCTTTGTGGTTAAATAACCATGCCTGCTTAACCGAAGGTCACGAAGTTCACCCAAAGGTACACAAAGGGTAATTAAATAATTCTGTTGCATTGAAAAATACCTAATTTTGCAGTCATATTTTAAAATGATGTCTAAAAAACAGGATCCGGTATATTCCCGAACAGTTGTTGAATTTGTGGCAGCTGCAAATGAGTTCTGCAAATACTCGGAACATGCATCCCGGATTAACGGAGGGGAACTACTCAGAATACTTCAGCGGCTCCTTCCGTTCCTGTATATAAAAGCTTCTCTTCTGCCATCTCTTGAACCTGTTTTTGAAGATGGAAATGAAAAGTTTGTAACCGAAGCCGACTGGGAAAAAGTAAATGATGATTTCAGAATACAGTTCAGGACGGCTGACACATATCCCGATCTGGCTGAGGATAAGCTGAATAAAACAGAAAGTATTGTACCGGCAAGCATTGCCGAGAATATGGCAGATATCTACCAGGATCTGAAGGATTTTCTTCTGTTATATCAGACGGGCACAACGGAGGTTATGAATGATGCAATTTGGGAATGCAGGATGAACTTTGAAAATATCTGGGGCCAGAAGCTCGTTAATTCACTGAGAGCTATTCACAGGTTCATCTATTCGGGAGAGGAAGCGGGTCCTGCTGAAGATATTGATGATAAAAATGCAGAACCGGATACATCAGAATGGTTTATTTCAAAACGTCAGAAGGATTTCAGAGGGGATGGTGAATAATATTTACAGGGAGGAAATTTCCACAGAAGAGCTGAAAGATTATGATCTTTCATGGTTTACCGGAAACATAGTAGTGGTCGATAGTCAGGAAAAATTTGACGGGATAATATCAAAACTGTCGAAACAGGAGGTGCTTGGTTTCGATACCGAAACCCGTCCTTCCTTCAGAAAAGGGCGGAAGAATAAAGTATCTCTCATTCAGCTCTCTACCGGGAATCTTGCATGCCTTTTCAGGATCAATAAGATCGGCATACCCGACAAACTGGCCGGTATACTGGCCAATCCCGGAATTGTTAAGGCAGGTGTTGCGATACATGACGATGTCCGTTTTCTGAAGAACGTCAGGAAATTTGAACCTGATGGCTTCGTCGATCTTCAGAAATTTGTGAAGGAATTCGGAATAAAAAGTTCGGGACTGAAAAAGCTATCGGCAATTGTACTTGGATTCAGGATATCAAAACGGCAGCAGGTAACAGACTGGGAAGCTGCTGAACTTTCCGAGGCACAGCAGATTTATGCTGCAACTGATGCATGGGTCTGTTATGAGATTTACAGGAAACTGGTAAATGGTAGATGAAAATACATTCTGATTCTGGTGAAATTTTTTTTAACCGCAAAGGTCGCAGAGGTTTTACGCAAAGAACACAAAGATCTGAATTACAAGACCAATACTTTGAGCCCTTTGCGCAACCTTGGCGCTCTTTGCGGTTAATGGATTTATGCTTTTAAACCCTTCCCTTGTCTGGTTAAAATAATTGAGTGTGCAAAAGGTAAAAATCATATTGAAATCCGGAAAGGATCAGTCAGTCAGAAGATTTCATCCATGGATATTCTCCGGAGCAATAAAAAAAATATATGGATCGCCGTCAGAGGGTGATCTTGTAAATGTTTATGACAATAAGGAAAATTTCCTTGCGGCAGGACATTATCAGCCGGGATCCATTGCTGTAAGGATACTCACTTTCAGGGAACCTGAACCTGATATTGAGTTTTTCCGCCAAAAAATTAAATCTGCCATCGATTACAGAAAATCAACCGGGTTGACTTTCAATGGAGAAACAAATGTATTCCGGCTTGTCCATGCAGAAGGCGATGACCAGCCGGGGCTGATAATAGATTATTACAACGGAGTCGCTGTAATGCAATGTCATTCTGTTGGAATGTACAGATTGAGACAGGATTTTGCAGAGATTCTCAGGGATTTATGCGGCGATAATCTGACAGCAGTTTATGATAAGAGCGCGGAGACTATCCCTCATATGTCAGGTATAAAACCCGTAAATGAGTACCTGTCAGGGAACCATGGCCCTGCTGAAGTGACAGAAAATGGATTTAAGTTCATGGTTGACTGGAGCACGGGACAGAAGACAGGATTTTATATTGATCAGAGGGAAAACAGACAGCTTGTCGGGAAATATTCAGAGGGAAAATGCGTCCTCAATATGTTCGGATATACCGGCGGATTTTCAGTATATGCCATGAGGAACGCTGAAAGTGTACACACAGTCGACAGTTCAGGTCCTGCAATAGATATGGCAAATGAAAACATCAGATTGAATTTTGGTGATGATAAGAGGCATGAATCATTCAGAACAGATGCATTTTCTTTCCTCGAAAACATTAAGGATAAATACGATCTGATAATCCTCGATCCTCCGGCATTCGCAAAACATAATAATGTTCTTGCAAATGCATTGCAGGGATACAAGAGGTTGAATATTAAGGCGATAGAACAAATTCGACCAGGTGGTATCATATTTACATTTTCATGTTCCCAGGTTGTGTCAAGAGAGAATTTCAGGAAATCGGTTTTCGCAGCTGCTGCCAATACCGGGCGCAGGGTGAGAATTCTTCATCAACTGAGCCAGCCTCCTGATCATCCTGTGAATATATACCATCCTGAGAGTGAGTATCTGAAGGGACTGGTGCTGTATGT
>CAYPHL010000063.1:3045-9142 GCA_964410385.1 uncultured Rikenellaceae bacterium
TCGAGAATACAATCCGTTTGCTTGATGGCGGTGCAACTATCCCTTTCATTAGCAGATACCGGAAAGAGATGACCGGAAGCCTCGATGAGGTAAAGCTTCTTCATATCAGGGATGAATATCAACGGCTTAAAGATCTGGATGCCAGGAGGGAAAGTGTAATAAAATCAATTGAGGAACAGGAGAAAATGACTCCTGAACTGCTCCGGAAGATCGGAGATGCACAAACTATGGCAGAACTTGAAGATATCTATCTACCGTTCAGACCAAAGAGAAGAACAAAAGCAACTGTTGCAAAAGAGAAAGGCCTTGAACCTCTAGCCGTTATCGTTTTTGCTCAAAATGAATTGCATCCCGATCTGAAAGCTGAAGAATTTCTATCTGAGGAAGTAAAAACTGTTGAAGAAGCTCTTTCAGGTGCTTGCGATATAATAGCCGAATGGATAAATGAAGATGAGAATGCCCGGAAAAAGCTAAGACGTTTATTTGAAAAGGAAGCCGTGATCTGTTCAAAAGTTACCAAGGGAAAGGAGACTGACGGGATAAAATACAGGGACTATTTTGAATGGTCGGAACCATTGAAAAAATGTCCGTCGCACCGCTTACTTGCCATGCGAAGAGGGGAGGAGGAAGGTTTCCTGAAGCTTACAATTGAGCCCGATGAAAAAAATGCTCTGGAAATCCTCAGTTCATTATTCATTAAAAACCGGAATGAATCGTCTGAACTTGTGGAAGGCGCAATAAAAGACAGCTGGAAGAGATTACTTTCTTCATCGATGGAAACCGAATTCAGAAATATATCGAAAGAAAAAGCTGATGAGGAGGCGATAAAGGTCTTTTCAGATAATCTCCGTCAGCTGCTTCTTGCATCTCCTCTCGGGGAAAAGAATGTCCTGGCTATCGATCCGGGATTCAGGACAGGATGTAAAATTGTTTGTCTCGACCGGCAGGGAAACCTCCTTCATAACGAAACAATTTATCCTCATCCTCCTCAGAACCAGACAGCTTTGTCGGTAAAGAAGATACTTACCCTCGTTAATGCATATAAGACTGAAGCAATCGCTATCGGTAACGGTACCGCTAGCAGGGAGACGGAGGATTTTATAAAAAACTATGTCAGGTTCCAGAATGACATCCAGGTCTTTGTTGTCAGCGAAGCAGGCGCATCGATATATTCAGCGAGTAAAGTTGCCAGGGATGAATTTCCTGATTATGATGTGACTGTAAGAGGTGCGGTATCAATAGGACGCAGGCTTATGGATCCGCTTGCCGAGCTGGTCAAGATCGATCCGAAATCAATAGGAGTAGGGCAGTACCAGCATGATGTCGATCAGAATAAGCTTCAGAATGCACTTGATGAGGTTGTTGTCAGCTGTGTCAATGCTGTAGGTGTGGAGGTCAATACAGCCAGCAGTCATCTGCTGACATATGTATCAGGACTTGGACCGCAGCTTGCCCGGAATATTGTTGATTACAGGGCTGAAAACGGACCCTTCACATCGAGACAGGAACTTATGCAGGTGAAGAGGATGGGAGCAAAAGCCTTTGAACAGAGTGCGGGTTTCCTGCGTATCAGGAACGCCGACAATCCTCTGGACAGCAGTTCTGTTCACCCTGAAAGCTATCATGTGGTTGAAAAAATGGCAAAGGATCTTGGTTGCGATATAAAGGAACTGATGACAAATGACAGCAAACGGAAGGAGATCAGACCTGAAAAATATGTCACAACAGTTACAGGTCTGCCGACTCTTAAGGATATCATAGAAGAGCTTGCCAAACCCGGACGTGATCCGAGATCCAGAATTAAAGAATTCAGGTTTGCGGATATTCATGAGATGGAAGATCTGACCGAAGGGATGGTTGTTCCGGGTATCGTGACAAATATCACAAAATTCGGAGCCTTTGTCGATATAGGAATAAAACAGGACGGTCTGGTACATATCTCTAATCTCAGCAGGACATACACTACGGATCCTTCAACCGTGGTGAAGATGCATCAGCACGTTATGGTCAGGGTTATTTCGGTCGACCTTGACAGAAAACGAATCCAGTTGTCGATGAAGGATGTTGACCAGAAAAAAAACTAACCCTAATTATAATGAAAATCAAATTTTTACAATTCTTAAAACCACAATGGATTGCGGCTCTACTGATTGCGGCTGTTATTTATTCCTGCGACGGCAGGCAGAATGTTAAACCTCCCGTTGCTGAGAAAATACCTCAGGAGGTTTTCGGTGGCAGAATGGATAATTATTACTGGATGAGGCTCAGTGATGAGCAAAAAAGCGCAACCAGTCCTGATGAGCAGACAGCCAGGGTATTAAATTATCTCAATTCCGAGAATGCTTATAAAGAAAAAGTTCTGAGTCACACCGTGGACCTTCAGAACACTTTGTACAATGAGCTTTCAGGCAGACTAAAACAGGATGATGAATCAGTCCCTTATCTGGATAACGGATATTATTATTATAGTAAATATTCCAGGGGAAATGAATATCCTGTTTATTACAGGAAGAAAGGTTCTGTTGATGCTCCGGAAGAACTGTTACTTGATGTGAATAAGATCGCCGAGGGTCAGAAATATTGCTCGGTAGCAGGTCTGAAAGTAAGCAGGGATAATCGACTTCTGGCGTTTAGTGTGGATCTTATAAGCCGGAGAAGATATATAATACACTTCATCGATCTGCAGACTGGACAACCGCTTCAGGATAAGATAGAGAACACTTCAGGAAATATTGTCTGGGCTGCAGATAATAAAACGGTTTATTATGTGAGCCGCGATCCGGTAACCCTGAGATCTGACAGGGTTTTCCGCCATCAGCTTGGAAAAAATAAAACCGAAGATCAGGAGATCTACTTTGAAGATGATGAAACCTTCAGTGTTACACTGAGGGAAACAAAGAGCAGGAAATATATTCTTCTGCATTCATCCCAGACACTTTCAACAGAAGTAAGATATATTGAAGCCTCTGACCCACGGGCCGTAATAAAAATATTTGAGCCGCGAAAAGTTAATCATGAATATGAGGTTGATCATCTTGGAAACAACTTTTATATTCTTACAAATGATGGTAATGCGAGTAACTTCAAGCTGATGACCAGCTCCGAAAACAATACCTCATCCGGAAACTGGAAGGAGGTAATCCCTCACAGAAGCGATGTGCTCCTTGAAGGATTTGAGCTTTTTGACAATTATCTTGTAACCAGTGAAAGGATAAAAGGCCTTAATAATCTGCGGATAATTAACACTGCTGACAAGACAGAACATTATCTTGATTTTGGTGAAGAGGCTTATACGGCCGGGATCGGAATAAACTATAATTCTGATACTGAAGTTCTCAGATATAGTTATTCTTCACTTACAACTCCCGGTTCAGTCATTGATTATGATATGAAGACCAGGGAAAAGACAGTTCTCAAGCAGGATGAGGTTCTGGGTGGATTTGATAAGAACAATTATGAATCCCTACGTCTGTGGGCACAGGCCGGTGACGGGACAAGCATACCGGTATCGATCGTATACCGTAAAGGATTTATTCAGGATGGAAAAGCGCCCCTGCTTCTTTATGCATATGGAGCTTACGGATCATCCACAAATCCTTCATTCAACAGTTCTGTAATAAGTCTGCTTGACCGTGGATTTGTTTATGCAATTGCCCACGTCAGAGGCGGAAGCGAAATGGGACGGTACTGGTATGAAGACGGTAAGCTTCTTAAAAAGAAGAATACATTCACCGACTTCAATGACTGTGCACAATTTCTTGTAAATGAGAAATATACAAGTGAGAATAGGCTATTTGCAATGGGTGGAAGTGCCGGAGGGCTTTTGATAGGAGCCATAATCAATATGCGGCCAGATCTGTATAAGGGAGTTATTGCAGGTGTCCCATTTGTTGATATTGTAACAACAATGCAGGATGAAACCATTCCCCTTACCAGTTTTGAATGGGACGAATGGGGTGATCCCAGAAAAAAGGAATACTATGATTATATGTTATCGTACTCGCCTTATGATCAGGTCAAAAAGATTAAATATCCGAATATCATAGTAACGACAGGCTTCTGGGATTCACAGGTCCAGTACTGGGAACCGGCAAAGTGGGTTGCCAGGTTAAGAGACATGAAAACCGACCATAACCTGCTCGTCATGTATTGTAACATGGATGCTGGTCATGGCGGTGCATCCGGAAGGTTCCAGAGGTTTAGGACAACCGCTCTTCAATATGCTTTTATCCTTGATCTGGCAGGGATTAAGGAATAAACAATCCGGAACAGAAGGATTTTAACCGCAGAGGGCACAAAGGAGTCGCAAAGTACGCAAGGATTATCATATTAAAATTTCATTCTTTGCGAACTTTGCGGCTTCTTTGCGAACTTTGCGGTTAAGTAGGATGTTTGTGTTAACCTACTATTTTATATGTATTTACGGCATCATAGGGCCGAAAGGTGATCTTTCCGGAAAAGTCATAACCGGTTTCCTGGGGAATTTATCATTTCTCATTGCTGCATGATATGCCAGTGATGCAGTGATTATTGCATTTATCCTCAGATCGGACATAACAAGCCTTTCATATGTATCCATTACAGTATGATAGGTTCTTCCATATTCTATAGGATCCTGGATAAACTGAAATCCGGGTAATCCTGCGCGGTCAAAGGAAAGATGATCGGTACCGCTTGTGTTTCTTATTGAGATTGCTTTGCAACCCAGTGGTTCAAATGGTTTCAGCAATTCTTCGAATATAGGTCTGGCCATTTCATTCTGCTGAAGATAAACCCCTCTGTATTGCCCTGAGCCGTTATCCATATTAAAATAGACACAGAATTTATCAAAATCTGGCTTTTTGGCTTTTGCTTTCG
The DNA here is from genome assembly GCA_964410385.1 of uncultured Rikenellaceae bacterium. Classification (GTDB taxonomy): domain Bacteria; phylum Bacteroidota; class Bacteroidia; order Bacteroidales; family VadinHA17; genus LD21. Next base: position 7,903 of record CAYPHL010000063.1, read on the forward strand.
AATCATAAAGATATTTCTCGACATAACCTCTAGATCCGTTCAGTCCCTGTTCCTCGCCTCCCCACAGTGCAACGCGGATTGTTCTGCGCGGAGCAACATTAAGGATCTTCAGAATACGTAATGCTTCCATCATTACAATACATCCTGAGGCGTTGTCAGCTGCACCTGTCCCGCCATGCCATGAATCGATGTGTGCGCCAAGCAATACAACTTCATTTTTGAGAAGCTTATCAGTACCCGGGATCTCTCCGATGACATTGTAGATCTTTGGACTGGGAAAAAATTTATTGAGTATTTCAACCTCCATTTCAACTGGTACCTTGTTCCTGATAAGCCTTTCCATCCTTCCGTGTGCCTCCATCGGGAGATTCAGCTCTGCAATCGGTTCTTTTTCACCGGCATTGTAACCACCTCCGTTTGACCTTGGGATATTATATGTTCCTGAATTATTAATAATTACAGCTGCTCCTTCGGTTTTTAACATTTCAGTCAGCTTAGTTCTTAACTGTCTCTGAGCCATCATAGCTGCCATATCGAAAGGCTGACCGGGACGTCTTTGTCTCATACCTCCGGATTCCATTTCCATCTGCTTTAACTGTTCATCGGTATATCTCGATGCAAGAGGTTCATAGCTTATTTCATAGGGTGTGGCCGAGGCTGAAGGCATAAGAATTATCTTTCCGTTCAGCTTGCCCCTGTACTTTTCGAGATCAGTCTCCGTCCTTACATCCAGCAATATAACCTCACCTTTGATTAGCCCGCCGGTACTTCCTGTCCATGCCACGGGATTACAGGCGAAGTTTACATAATAAGGCGCTGTCATTGCAGCATATGTTTTCAGATTATCCCATCCTCCACGGTTGAAATCACCTGCTTCTTCAATTCTGACATTCTGAAAACCAAATTCTTCCATTTTTTTCTTTGCCCACTCATTTCCTCTGTTTCCTCCGGAGGAACCGGTAAGTCTCTGTCCTGCAAAATCTGTAAGACCAAACGCGAGATCCTCCATTTTAGAATTCTGATTTCCCTCCTGCTTGATCTTAAATATCATTTCCAGATCAACATTTTCCGTCTGAGGGTATAACCACAAAGGCATTAATAGCAAAAGCATCAGACTGATGCCGGTTTTAACGATTTTCATTTTAAAATCAATTTTGGTTTATTATTTTGAGTTTAAAAATAATTAAAATAGAATATCATCACCACAAAGTCGGTATTATTTAATAATAATTAACCTCAG
>CAYPHL010000063.1:9242-11928 GCA_964410385.1 uncultured Rikenellaceae bacterium
GGCAGTTGGCAGTTGGCAGTTGGCAAGGGAAGTTGGCAGTTGGCAAAGGACGACTGACCTTAAGCTCCTACAGGTCGTCGTTACGCCGTTATGCCGTTGCGCCTTTGCGCCGTTGTGCCATTGCGCTGTAACGCCGTCGTGCCATTGTGCCGCTGTACCACTGCGCCATTTTCCTTAATATTTCTTACTTTTGTCCTTTATCCTAACCAATGATTTATCCCGAAAATTTCGAATCCAAGATCGGTTTCGACCGGATAAGGGAGCTTCTCAAAGAGAGGTGTCTTAGTCCGATGGGTATTGAAAAAGTTGACGGGATCCATTTTAATACAGATCCTGCCTTGATCTCTGAACAACTTTCAGCCACTTATGAGTTCCAGCAGCTTCTTGTCTTTGAGGAGAATTTCCCGTCGGATAATTATTTCGGCTTCTCAGCCTGTCTTAACAAGATACGTATCGAAGGTACTTTTCCGGAAGTCAGGGAGATCTACGATCTTAAACGATCACTTGAAACTGTAAGGGCAATATTGAATTTTTTCAGATCGAAAGAAGAAACGAAATATCCGATCCTGAAAAAATTATGCGGTCCGGTGAAGACTTACCCTTATGTTATTGATTCAATTGACAGGATCATTGACAGGCACGGAGCAATTAAGGATAATGCTTCTTCACGTCTTAAGGAGATAAGGTCTGAGATCATATCAAAGAACATACTTGCATCAAGAAGGCTCAGTACTATTCTTAAACAGGCTCAGAATGAGGGGATCGTGGATTCCGAGACGACAGTTTCCCTGAGGAACGGGAGAGGAGTGATTCCTGTTAATGCTTTTGATAAACGCCGGCTGAAAGGGCTTATTCACGATCAGTCAGCTTCAGGAAAGACAGTATATATTGAGCCTGAGGAGATTGTCGAAATAAATAACGACATTGTAGAACTTGAATATGAGGAGAAAAGGGAGATTGTAAGGATACTGACTCAGTTTGCTGATAATGTCAGACCCTATATTGATGATCTTCTGGAATCGGACTCTTTTCTGGGTGAAATTGATTTCCTGAAGGCAAAGGCAGTTTTTGGGAATCATTTCAGCTCGGTAAAGCCGGTACTGACTGCTAATCCGTACATTTCCTGGAAAGCGGCAATCCATCCACTGCTTCATCTGACTTTTGAAAGGATGCCGGGAAGGATTGTAGTTCCCCTTGATATTCAGCTTGATGACACTAACAGGATACTGGTAATCTCAGGTCCCAATGCCGGTGGGAAATCAGTTTGTCTCAAAACTGTCGGACTTCTTCAGTACATGCTGCAATGCGGGCTCACCATTCCGGTCAGTGAGAACTCTGAATCAGGTGTTTTCAGGGACATCCTGATTGATATCGGCGATGAGCAGAGTATTGAAAATGACCTCAGTACTTATAGTTCCCACCTGGTTAACATGAAAGCGTTTCTCAGGTACGGCGGGGATAAAAGTCTGGTGCTGATTGACGAATTCGGATCGGGGACAGAGCCCATGCTCGGAGGATCCATTGCCGAAGCCATCCTGGCAGAACTTAACAGGAAGAAAGTCTTTGGAGTTCTGACCACTCACTATACAAATCTAAAACATTTTGCTTCTCTGACCGAAGGGATAGTGAATGGCGCCATGGCATTTGATAATCATCTGATGCAGCCTCTGTTCCAGTTGTATATCGGTAAACCCGGAAGTTCGTTTGCATTTGAAATAGCAAAGAAAATAGGTCTTCCGGAAGAGATACTCAATGAAGCTTCAGGTAAGGCTGGAGTCAAAAATATTAACTATGACAAACATCTGAAGGATATTGCACGTGATAAACGGTACTGGGAAACAAAACGGCAGAATATCAGACAGCATGAACGGAGGCTCGAGGAATTGATCGAAGATTATGAAAAAGAGCTGGCCGGAGCTAAAACTCTCAGAAAGGAGATTATCCTTAAAGCAAAGGATGAAGCTCAGAATCTGCTAAAGGAATCTAACAGGATAATTGAAAATACAATCCGCCAGATTAAAGAATCTCAGGCTGAGAAGGAGAAGACCAGAGATCTGAGGCAACAGCTTGAGGAGTTCAGGGAAAGTGTGATTAAAGAGATCAGGCCTTCAGAATCTGATGCTGAGAAAAAGATCTCAAGTCTGACTGTCAAAGCCAGAAAATTCAGACCAAAGGAAAAACAGGAGACGGCAGTAACAAGTCCTGACAAACAGAAACCGCTGCAGGTGGGAGATGCGGTAAGGATGACAGATACGCAGGCAGCTGGGGAAATAACCGGCATCAGGGATAATATGATACAGGTTGAAACAGGCAGCTTCAGGTTTATGGTCTCTTCCGATAAAGTTGAAAGGATCAGCAGGTCGGAACTTAAACGATCTCTCAGGTCGGGAATCACACAAAAAGTTTCCGATCCGGCAATCCGGGAAAGGAAACTGTCTTTCAGACCCGAAATTGATATCCGTGGTGTAAGGGGGGAAGAAGCTTTGAAACTGGTTCAGGAACTAATTGATAATGCCCTTATGGTTCAGCACCGTAACCTGAGGATACTTCATGGAAAAGGAAATGGTATCCTCCGGCAGTTAATCAGGGATTACCTGGCCACGGTTGATGTGGTAAAATCATTCCGCGATGAACATGTCGAGCTGGGAGGCTCGGGAATAACAGTCGTTGAAATGGACTACTAAGG
>CAYPHL010000063.1:12028-13365 GCA_964410385.1 uncultured Rikenellaceae bacterium
CTGTAATTCTTGATCCTGTGGAACGTCAGGTAGTTGGCGTCGTGATAATTGTTTGCCCCGCCTGATTCGTCGTCATATGCAGTCCGGGAAAGGTAAATAATATCCTTTCCGTCAAACTGCCAGTCGACATACTGGAAACCATGCTTTTTAACATCAGGGTGCTGTAGTAAAATGCTGTGAACTGTCCACTGTCTCAGATCGGGAGAGCTCTTTATTACCAGTGTATTTCTTACTGATCCGGCATTTAAATCCTCAAATCCTTCCGATATCATATTACAAATGGTCCAGTAAAGTCCGGTCTTGTTATCGTATCTCACTGAAAATTTTCTGGCACCGCCAACAAAATCTATGAATCCATTTTCAGGATTAAATGAAGCTACGAGTCCGTCATCGCTTATACCGACAATAGCAGCCAGGTCCCTGCCGGATTCTGTGGTTGCCACCCTGAGCATATTTACTATTTTCCCTTCCGGGGTTACAACAGCATTACCTTCCAGCCATCCCCGGAACCTTCCATCCAGGTATACTGAATCATATGCGAGGCTGTTGGAATTTTTCCAGCTTGTTGCATCCAGAAGGTCCGATCCGACAGGAGCAGAGAACATTGTTGCACCATAGCGTATGCCCCAGGCCGTAGTATATGATTTTGCGTTTTCAACAGCCCTCCAGATATGGCCGTTATGAATGACCATAGGCATCGGTGCAGTATGATATTCACCTTCCCTGAGCAATCCCGTCCTGCTGTCATCTGGTTCGGTCCAGGTGAAACCTCCGTCAGAAGATCTTCTTATTATCAGATTACCATGATGTTTCCAGGTCCCCATTATATATAGCTGACCATTATGGACAAAGAGGTTTGACCAGAACTGACCGTTTATCTCAGAAATCTTCTCCCAGGAAAGCCCTTTGTCTGCGGATCGGAATACTGCTGTAAGAGCACACTGATGTTCTGTACTCCCAGGTCCGAAATGATCATGTGATGCAATATAATCTCCATTGGGAAGAATACAGATTGAAGGCGAACCTATATAGATATTAGTTGTCGCCGGAATATAATCCACTATTATACCCGGTACCTTACCCGGCTGTCCGTTAAGCTGTAAGGTTGTCAGAAGTGTGAATACACATGAAAAAACAAATCCGGCTGATTTCATAAAAATACGAGGTTAATAATCAGGATTAAAGGTAAAAAAATTAACCGCAAAGAACGCAAAGGGATTAACCGCAAAGTGCGCAAAGTCCCGATAGTTTTCGGGATTTCGCAAAGAACGCAAAGTGATTAACCGCAAAGAACGCAAAGTCCCGATAGTTATCGGGATTTCGCAAAGAACGCAAAG
>CAYPHL010000063.1:13465-20196 GCA_964410385.1 uncultured Rikenellaceae bacterium
ACCGCAAAGAACGCAAAGTCCCGATAGTTATCGGGATTTCGCAAAGAACGCAAAGGGATTAACCGCAAAGAACGCAAAGTCCCGATAGTTATCGGGATTTCGCAAAGAACGCAAAGAGATACTTATCATTAGTATTCCCTTTGCGTCCTTTGTGAGTCCTTAGCGCACTTTGCGGTAAAATAACAGTTTTAAGTTAACCTAAGTGCTGGGTAAATGTTGTGTTCGATAAGTATGGTTTAGATTAATTGAGCCTTATTGTTCCATACGAGGAGTCCACCTTTACATAGGCAGTGGGGGCTTCCTCTTTGCCGACTATTCCTTCAATGGTGGTTGATGTATTCTCTACAATACGTTTAATATTTCTATAGTTGTCCTCATTGAATTTCAATCCTCCGTAAGAAACCTTACCTTCAAGCTTATAGCTGGCTGATTCATCAATGCCCATTCTGACACCTGTATAGCGTGATTCAAGACTTATCGATTCAAATCCTTCTGCAACCCTGTCAACATTGAATGACCCATAAGCCACATCGAAAACAAGCTTGTTTGAAAGAGTTCCAATGTTAATATCAGTGTAACCTGATTCGAGAACGAAATTATTTATTTTATCAATCCTGAGGTTATCATATTTTGTTTCACCCACAACCGAGCTTACTGTTCCGAGCTGAACCTTAGAATATCTGCTATCCAGAAGTATAGCCTGGCTTTTATCAATTGTAAAGCTCCCGCAATATCTGAAAAGAGCATCCAGCCAGCCGGCTTCCTCAACAGATCCTTTACCATAGGCAAGGCTGATGGTATTCAGAGGTTTTTCATTTCCTCTCGATAATTTCGATGCAGTAAGATTTCCATACTTTATATCGAGGGAGACATGCCCGGACAGGTCGTCGAGCTCTGTATTGCCATATCTGTTTGTAAGAGCCAGGTTCATGTTTTCAGGCATTCTTACTGTATAGTCAATACTGAATCGTCTTGATTCCCCGCTCCATCCTGTAAAACTGAATCTGTCATCTATCACGGTTTTTGCAGATATTCGTTCAGATTCCTCATTGAATTCAACATCGATATAGCTGAGAAGTTTTTCGGCTCTATCCCTGTCGGGATATTTCAATGTTACCTTGATATCTATCACAACCTGATCGGATCCGGATGTTACAATATCAATATCACCATACCTGTTATTAAGATCAAGAGTCATGGAAGGAGAAACCTTATATTCCTTATGATACTCCTTTGTGAGTTCCTCCTGTCCGTAGGTTGAGAATGGCATTAATAATGCTGCAATAAGCAGCATCCCCGGTTTAAAGGCTGACTTTTTCATCTTCGTTTATATTTTCATGTTCATCCCTTATTGACTTGAGCTGATTTACGATATATGACATTACCTCAAGCTTGGTCTGGTAATGTTCGATCATTGCGCTGATGATCCTTTCATCATCCGGATTTGCTTTAAGTTCTTTCTGGAGCTGAACATAAACAGAATCCATGCTTCTCATTTCTGATTTAAGCATATCCTTATGTTCAGGATCATCGATAATGCTTGTGGTGTTTATTTCATTTTCAAGAAGATTGACCTGGTGGATATAATAGTTTTCTACCTCTCTGTATTGGGGTGAGACATCTCCGAGGGTCATTCTTTTACCTTCACTGCTAAGGAAATTATCCCAGATCCAGAGTGATGAAAGGGTAACGAGAAGAGTAACCACAGCTGCTTTCAGCAGATAGGGGACAATGCTTCTTTTAACACCCATCACATGGAACCTTTCTTCCAGCTTGGTGCTAAACCGGTCGAAGTGACCCTTAGGGGGTTCTGTATCTTCGAAAAGATCCCGGTTATTCCTGATTATGTCTTCTATATTTTTCATTCCCTGTATTTTTCATTTTTCTTTAATTCCTGGATCAGCTTCTGTTTTGCCCGTGAAAGCTGAGAACGGGATGTGCTGCTTGTAATATTAAGTATTTCAGCAATTTCATCATGATCGTATCCTTCCAGCAGGTAAAGTGACAGGATGATCCTGTAACCATCCGGCAATTTTTCAATTGCCTCTTTTATTTCCTCGACTTTTACATCTACTTCCTCATTCCGGTCATGATCCTCCGGACTGCTGTCCATGATGCCAAAGTGTGATTCAATATCTTCAAAGACCGCTTTCTTTTTCCCCAGAGCATCCAGTGACCGGTTAATGACTATTCTTTTAAGCCATGCGCCGAAACTCACTGTGCCGGAGTATGTGTCAATCTTTTCAAAGGCCGACAGGAACGATTCCTGCATAATATCTTCGGCTTCCATACTGTTGTTCACAATCCTCAGACTTGTGTTATACATTGCTTTATAGTATAACTTATATATCTGAAACTGCGCTTTCTGGTCACCTGTCTTACACCCGTCCAGAAGATCCTGGTGTAAATTCCTGAATGCCGCTTCTACATTTGACATCTTTACATAAAGACTTGTTCGTATTTGAGACGCTGCACCCACTCTTTTTCATTTTCTGATAAAAAGACGAGGGTATTATTTTAATGCTGCACTCAATTTATGAATTTTTTGAATCTGAATGAAAAAAAAATGATAGTTCCCTGAATTACCTGGTTTGAATTGTAATCCAGCTCGGATCCGAAAAGGCTGTGAGGTATTGAGTAAACAAGAAGTAAAATGAATGCTGCCAGCAGTGAAACAAGTGGTTTATCCTTCTTCCTGTTCATCATTACAGCCATAATCCAGAAAATGAATGCAATAAGTGTTTTATTATCAGTCAGATCCCATCCGAAGGGAATACCTGTCCATAGGGCTCCGAAAGCATATTTCTGAACAACCGGGCCCAGTATCATCCCTCCTGCTGTAAGGAGGATAAGGGTACATATGCCATATTTCTTATAAACTGGCAGTCTGAAAGCAGCTGCCAGTCCTGCTGCAGTGGAAAACAGCATGGCAATGAACATTATAAGGATATGAGGAAGGAGAATTGCTGACGGTACTGCTCCCTTAAATCTTACAACAACAGGTTGTTCCTTTAAGAATGACCTGGTACCCGCATTGTCTGTAATGTCGATGTAATACTGCAGCTTTCCTGCTTCAGGCTGCTGCGGAATATCAGCAAACAATCCCTTTTCTTCAGTCATTTTGAATATCCTGTTCATTATAAAAGAATTAACAGGATATTCCCTGTAAACGAAGGGAACCTGACTGTATACATCATCCGTCTTAAATCTTTTATAAAAGAGAGTTGCTTTTATGCTCGTATCTGCTATGCTAAGCTTTACCTCAGAGCGCTCATCATGTCCGATACTGCGTACAAGCTTTATTTCTTTATCAATGCCGTTCAGGGTGATAGTCACTCTTTTTGGGTAAGTAGGGCCGGTTTTTCGCTGATAATAGGCTGCAGAAACCGTAATTATAAATGCAAGTAACCAGATAAGAAATTTTTTCATCCTTTTATATAAACTGTTTAATTCATAAATGTACTCAATTTATTATATTCCTTTGTGTTCCTTAGTGATAACCTTAGTGATCCTTTGTGGTAAAAAAATATTAACCACAAAGTCGCACAAAGGATTCACAAAGGATTCACAAAGGATTTGTACTATAAAAGATAAGATCAAATTATAAAAAAATTATAACTGGATCAGCAGGTTTATCTTTTTATTGTCGCGTAACACCTCAACGGTAATCTGCTGCCCGTATTTTACCTGTCCCATCCTGAACATATAATCCTGGATATTATTTACAGCTTTACCGTTTATTGCTGTGATGATATCTCCTTTTTTCATACCTCCCAGTGCCCCCGGACGACCCTGATATACCTCATCGGCTCTCATACCGTTCTTTACAAGTCCCGCAAAATCGGGCATGATACCAAGTGTAACACTTTTTTTCCTGGTGGTACGGACAGATTCGGGTCTGGGTCCTGATTCCCTGAACCGTAGCCTTTCTGGTACCGTAGATAATTCTTTTGCCACATCATAGATCAGAGATGATACAGTAATCATTCCACTGTAATTAATAAGATCCCACGTATCCCCCGGTTTATGATAATCTGTATGAGCGCCTGTGAAATAAAACAATACCGGAATGTTCTTACTGTAGAATGATGTATGATCTGACCGTCCGTAACCTTCTTCAGAAAATACAAGGCTCAGAATACTGGTGTCGTTGGCGGCTGATACAAGGTCCTTTAATCCTTCAGCCGTACCGATACCGCTGATCTGAAGCACCTTCGATTCCGGCAGCCTGCCAACCATATCGAGATTGATCATTGCATTGACTTTTGAGAGGTCAATTGTCGGATTATCAGCAAAATACCTGGAGCCGAGAAGCCCCTGTTCTTCACCTGAAAAAGCTATGAAAATAATGCTCCTTTTATGGCTTCCTTTTGTTGATGCAAACTTTTCTGCAAGTTCCAGCATCATTCCAACCCCGGAAGCGTTATCATCAGCTCCGTGATGGACAGCTACTGTGTCGCCTGCCATGCTTGATGATCCTTTCCCTCCCATTCCAAGATGGTCGAAATGTGCTCCTATGATGATGAATTCATTTCTGAGTGCCTCATCTTCCCCGGGTAACAGCATTACAACATTCCTCGTTCCTGCCATCTCCCTTGTTATTTCAGAATGTGCGTCAGCCTTTGACCCTGTAGCGAAACTAAAAGGCTTCCCGGATCCGTTAAGTTTCTTTTCAAGATCTTTAACTGATGTCTTTGAACCTTTGAGAATAAAATCAGCCACTTCCCTTTTTATCCGGATAGCGGGAATCCCCACCGGAAAATCGTCGGGATTGAGAGACTCGAAAGTATCCAGCGGATCAAATGCTTCTCCGGAAACAAGCAGTACACCGCATGCTCCCATATCTTTAGCCAGAAGGGCTTTGCCCCGGTCACTGCTGTAGGGGATGAAGGGACTTACTGATTTGTCAGGCTCAGGATCAGCCCTGAGGATCATTACCCATTTCCCGCTGACATCAATACCTTTATAATCATTCCATTTTAGACTGTCTTCATCTATCATGAACCCATATCCGGCAAAGATTATTTCTGACTCACCCGCTGAACCTGAACTAAATGCAAATGGCATGAAATCTTTCTCCTGATCAAAGCTTTTTCCGGCTATGGTTAAGGAATTATTTTTTCCGGCAGACAGACTGCTGGTCACACTGAATCTCTGGAACCCGTCTCCCGAAAGAGGAATAAGACCGTATGATTTTAATTCCTTCCTTATATATTCAGCGGCAAGACTGTCGCCGGTTGTGCCGGTCCGCCTTCCTCTGAGAGTATCCGATGAAAGATATTTAATATGATCCTGCAGTTCTCCGGTTGTAATTTGGCGGGCCTGCCTGCACGAGAATGAGATCAGAGACAAGTACAATATCACTGACAGAGAAAAATATCTCCGGTAAATACGGTCTTTCATAGTATGAGCATATTATCAGAGAGGACTCTGAAAAAAATTGGTTAACATTAAGGAAACAAAAAGCTATTCAAAAAGTTTAAAAGCTTCTTTGATGCAGGAAACCGCCTCTATAATCTGAGCTTCATTAATTACAAGGGGAGGGGCAAACCGGATTATATGTTCATGAGTGGGTTTTGCTATCAGACCCTTGTCTCTCATTACCAGGCAGACATCCCATGCTGTTTTTCCACCTTTCGGCCTGACAACAACGGCATTGAGAAGCCCTTTACCTCGAACCAGCTCTATCATGTCGGATTTGATACTGTTCATTTCGCTTCTGAATATTTTTCCGAGGCGGTCTGCATTTTCCGCAAGGTTTTCATTTTTCAGGACTTCAAGAGCTGCAATTGCAACTTTTCCTGCAAGAGCATTGCCGCCGAATGTTGATCCATGCTCTCCCGGCTTTATTGTAAGCATTATTTCATCGTCAGCCAGAACCGCAGATATCGGCATTACACCGCCCGAAAGGGCTTTCCCGAGAATCAGGATATCAGGTCTGACATTTTCATGATCACAGGCCAGGAGCTTACCGGTACGGCAAAGACCGGTCTGAACTTCATCGGCAATGAAAAGAACATTATGTTTCTTACAGAGATCATATGATTTCTTCAGATAGCCTTCATCAGGAACAAAAACACCTGCTTCACCCTGAATAGGTTCAACGAGGAATCCTGCAACATCAGGATCCTTAAGGGCATTCTCTAGAGCTTTGATATCATTGTAAGGAATTATAACAAAACCCGGTGTAAATGGGCCGTAATCATTCCTGGCATCAGGATCTGTGGACATTGAAACTATTGTTATTGTACGGCCGTGGAAGTTCCCTTCACATGCTATTATCTTAGCTTTATTCTGTTCAATGCCTTTCTTCTTATATGCCCATTTCCTGCAAAGCTTAAGAGCGGTCTCATCTGCTTCGGCACCCGAATTCATAGGAAGTACTTTGTCGTATCCAAAGTATTTTGTTATATATTCTTCATATTCCCCCAGAACAGAATTATAAAATGCCCTGGATGTAAGAGTGAGCCTTGTTGCCTGATCGGTCAGCGCTTTAATAATTTTTGGATGGCAATGGCCTTGATTTACTGCAGAATAGGCTGACAGGAAATCAAAATACCTTTTGCCTTCAACATCCCATACAAACGGACCCTCACCTCTTTCAAGGACCACGGGAAGGGGATGATAATTATGTGCACCATATCTGTCTTCCCGGTTAATGTAATCCTGTGTCTTCATGTTGTTGATTATTAATTAATTACGAATTATATTGAAATAGGTTACAATTTTAC
>CAYPHL010000063.1:20296-24755 GCA_964410385.1 uncultured Rikenellaceae bacterium
ATGTTGTTGATTATTAATTAATTACGAATTATATTGAAATAGGTTACAATTTTACGAAACGTTTTTGTTATTTCCAAGAAAGTCTTGCAGTCTTGCAGTCATGCAGTCGTGTGGTCTGGAATCCCATAAAACCGCAAAACCGCAAAACCGCAAAACCGCAAAACCGCAAAACCGCAAAACCGTTAAACCGTTAAACCGCAAGACCTCTACCGTATCATACCCTCAATCGTAACAGGTCCCAGAAGTCCCGATTCTGATAAGGTATCGCCTTTCTTATAATACCTGTGTGTTGTAAACGTATATCTTTTGGTTGGTCTTTTTGTCCCATTCAGAAACCATTCGGGCCATTTGCCGTCCGTGACTCCGTCCCATGGTTCGGCTTCATCACCTATAAGCCTGTTTATCCATAAATTGGCAACCTCAATTTCAAGAACATTATTTCGCTTTTTTAACAAACCTGTGATATCAGCCTGCCATGGTGCGGTCCAGATCGTCCCGGCATCCCGGCCATTTAGCCTGACCCTTGCGATGTTCCTTACTTTTCCAAGGTTGAGATACACTTTAGAATTTTTCAATGATACTCCGGGTTCAGGCAGATCAAAGGTTTTTGAATAAATGGCTGTTCCTGAGTAAAATCTGATTCCATCATCGGTATTCTGAGCCCAGTCATCCAGGTTTTCGAAACTTACCTTCCCTGGTCCCCCCATAATAGTATCGAAATCAACAATCCATTGCCAGTTCAGTGTCGTGAGAATATTTTTTTCCTTACCAGTTCCGGTATTGACGGATTTCATTTTATCCGGGCGCGGGTTTTTATAGAAGACGATAAAGTAACTCTGGTATGAATCCAGCTCAACCCCTGCGGATGCAATTCCGGAATCATTAAAGAAAATATTAACTGGTTTGATTTCTCCGGTTACTGCATCCCATAATTCGGCATCAGGACTTCCGTCCCGGAAGTAACATGTGTCTTTTACCGGAGACTCAGTCCTGTTGGAAATGAAATACACCTCCCGGTCAGGAAGCGACCTGTGGGTATACCGTATGTTGCCGGATGTCTTGAAATCATGAATTATCCCCGAAGCTGACAGGATAGAATCAATTAGTACAAAGTCGGGATAGAGTGCAAGTGAATCCGGATCATTTCTTATACCCTTATGTTTGTTAACCAGCCTTTTTCCCCAGAATATTTTCCCTTTCCCGAAATTATGTTGTGATAATCCATCAGGAATCACATGCTTTCCCCATATTTCACCGGCTGATTCTGAGACCTGTCTGTCACAATCCGGAAAACCTGACAGAGAAGGAGATCTTTCCGGGGGATTCCCTGCGATCATTGCACCGGATTCAGCAAGTGATCTGATCTTTTTTAGAAGTTCGGGTGTCATTGTATTTATATCCGGTAAAACCATTATCCTGTATGAGCCACCACCGGGGAATGTTATCAGACCGTCTCTGACTTCAGTATTCCTTATGAGGAAATCCGGAGAGCATCCGTCAAATGAAAAGCCCTTCTTATCAGGCAGGAATTGTGTGCCATCCAGAGCGGAGGATGGTGGCCGGAATACATGAGGAGCTCCTTCTGCGGCAAGGTACAGAATATCTGAAACCGCTTTTCCCTGTGACAGCATATACTGGCAGCGTGCGATATACCTGTGATATTCATCAGCCATTGGCCACCATGTCTGACCCCTGTCCCAGTGAACCCCATAGGGCCCCATTGTCATTCCGGGCCTGTATTTTTCTTCATATGGTTTATGAGCGAATGTATGATAAAAGAATCTGTTGATTCCCATACAGAAAGCCCAGTCACCCTGGTTTTTCATGCTTCCCGGATACTGTTTCCAGGCTTCATCACTTCCGGCAGTAAAAGCTTCGGCAGCCACGACAGGTGCTCCGGAAATATGAGCGACAGAAGTACTCTCTATACAGCTGAACGCCGAGTTAAATCCGTAGCCTTCACTCCAGAATTCACACATCGGAACATCTGCAGTCAGACCAAGATCAAGGTCAGAGGCAGGATTCATATCATATGGTTCTACAGAGAGCCTGAATCCGCTTCTTCTTCCGAGTTTCTTAAAATGAAGTGCATGATTCTCAATTATTAATTCGGAAGATGTCTGACGAATATCCCAGAGAAATCTTTCAGAGATTTCTGTATCATCAACAACCAGTCCTGAATATACCGGAAGAAAGGGTTTGGGGTCATAACCGCGCCGTTCTATAAATTCCTCCCTGAAGTGCGGGCTCCAGTTCTGAGCTCCCATTTCCCAGCTGTCGATGTGGATCATTGTCCAACCCCCGCCAGATGAGGTTTTTACAGGTTGTGATTTCCTGATAAGCTTCCCTACATAAGCCTCATAATGAGAGTTAAAAGCAGAAGTGTCAAACTTATCACATTCAAAACCCAGTCCGGGCCGAGGTGCAGGACGTGTAACCGCGCCATTATTCCTTGTACAGAATCTCATTATTGTCCAGTTTCCCGGAGGTACATCCCATTTAAGCCTGCCCCCGGCATCCATATATTCTGAAATATCAATTATTTTTTCCCGTTCAATAGCAGAAACTGTCGTTTGACTTCGAGTATCTGAGGGAGAAATATATGGCAGCACCCCGGCCTGTGATGTATACGGAGCCCTGTAATAATTGGCTTTTTCATCGATCAGTGTTATTCTTTCAGGATTGAGGGGTGTCGGAAAAGCGAGTACGTAAATATCGTTGTACCATTCATCCCTCAACTTTTTAAGTTCAGGGGTAAGGCTGTTTTCTCCGAAGAAAGGCCTTTTCGGTTCAGGCACCGCAAGGATGCCATTAAACAATGCCGGACCTTTGACAACAGTATCGGCTGCTACCAGGTGAAGCATTGACCGGGCCGGAGTTACCCAGGGACCACCGCTTCCTGCCCAGCCCGGACCGGATCCCAGAACGATCCTGATACCAAGTCTTTCAGCTTCTTTAACTGCATGCCGGTAAAGTTCCTGCCATTCTTCGCTCAGGAAATCAATCTTTCCCCTCGGCACACCAACATTGACCTCCAGAAATACTACATAACCGATCCCTTCTTCCTTCATAGATTCAAGATCGGCAGTAATTGCCTTACGTTCTATGTTACCATCCATAAAATACCAGTAAACGCCAGGACGGGCAGAATCCGGAGGATTTATAAACCCTTCTTTCAGATAATCCCTGTGATGTTTGATACCGCACGAAAATACCAGGAACATGAGACCAAAAGCCATGAATCCTTTAAGGGAAGAATACATTCTATTCATTTTGAGTAAGATCAGGTCGCAGTTTTTGTGTTTTAAGTACAGACTGTTCATGTCGCCATTTATCTATTTCAGCAGGGTTGCCTGAAAGGAGTATATCAGGCACCTTCCATCCCCTGAAATCGGCAGGTCTGGTATAGACGGGAGGGGCAAGGAGGTCATCCTGGAATGAGTCTGAAAGTGCCGATTGCTCATCGGAGATAGCACCCGGAAGGATCCTGACGATTGCATCTGTTATGATCGCAGCAGGGAGTTCCCCGCCGGAAAGAACATAATCTCCCACTGAGATCTCCATAGTGATAAGATGGTCCCTGATACGCTGGTCAATTCCTTTATAATGTCCGGCAAGTATGATTATGTTGTTTTTCAGAGAGAGCCTGTTAGCCATTTTCTGGTCGAATCTTATACCATCGGGTGAAGTATAAATTATTTCATCATATTCCCTTTCACTTTTCAGTATCTCTGTTGCCCTGAAGACCGGTTCGGGTATCATTACCATCCCTGCACCTCCTCCGAAGGCATAATCATCGACACTTTTGTACCTGTCCCTTGCAAAATCGTGAAGGTTAATGACATTGATCTCAACAAGGCCCTTATCCCTGGCACGTTTTACGATGGAATAATTCAGCGGACTTTCGAGCAGTTCGGGACAAACAGTGAGGATATCTATTCTCATCATGCGGTTGTTTGTGTAAATGTAGGAAGAATAAAGGAAAGGCGCAACGGCGCAATGGCATTAAGGCGTTGCGGTATTATGGCATTATGGCCGCAAAACCGTAACACTGCAAAGCCGTAAAGCCGTAAAGCCGTAACGCCGTTGTGCCTCTGTGCCATTGCGCCCTCAGAATATAATAATCCTTATCTTTGTCTGTTATCATTTTATCATGGATTGTCGTTCCGGCTGCGGAGCCTGTTGTATAGAAATATCGATATCATCGCCCATCCCGGGAATGCCTGACGGCAAGCCGGCAGGGGTGAGGTGTATCCATCTTATGGATGATTACAAATGTGCTTTGTGGGGTGATCCTTCCAGACCGAAGGTATGTTTGGATTACAAAGCGGAATTTCAGTTTTGCGGGAATTCACGGGAAGAGGCAGTTGGGATACTTAGGTTACTGGAAAGCTGAGGCGGTTGCTTCGTCGGTTCTCACAACTACACGGTAAGGATTGCTTCGTCGTCCCGCCTGGGG
>CAYPHL010000064.1:0-1907 GCA_964410385.1 uncultured Rikenellaceae bacterium
AATTTGACAGGTATGGTGCAACACTGAGAACCCTCAGACAATTCAGTCAGGCGACCACTGAGGTCATTCTTATAATCCGGGATTTGATGCTGAAATGATCTGTAATAATAAAACAAAGAAATATTTAAAGCTTTATGGCAAATACTGTGAGAATAACCGTCGGACAGGCTGTAGTCAGGTTCCTGAAGAACCAGTATGTGGAGTCTGATGGCAGGCAGAACCCCTTCTTTGCCGGGTGTCTGGGGATTTTTGGTCATGGCATTGTTGCCGGTGTCGGGGAAGGATTACTTGAGAATCCGGATTTCCGCTATTATATGACCAGGAACGAACAGGCATCGGTGCATATCGCTACAGCATATGCAAAAATGAAAAACCGTCTCGGCACCTTTGCATGTATCTCCTCAATTGGCCCCGGGGCTACAAACATGATAACCGGTGCCGCCTGTGCAACAATTAACCGCCTTCCGGTACTTATTATCCCCGGGGATATATTTGCCACAAGAAATGTGGCTCCTGTACTGCAACAGCTCGAATCTCAATCATCACAGGATATCTCGGTAAATGACTGTTTCAAACCGGTGTCAAAATACTGGGACAGGATAAACAGGCCCGAACAGTTGATCACCTCTCTGCCCGAAGTGATGAGGGTGCTCACATCACCCGCCGATACCGGGGCTGTTACACTGGCACTGCCACAGGATGTCCAGGCTGAAGCATTCGACTTCCCCGAAGAGCTGTTCAGAAAAAGAGTCTGGAAAATACCCCGCCCACGACCCGACTCAGACATACTTAAGGAAGCCGTTAATATGATAAGGGCGTCGGAAAAACCAGTTATTATCGCAGGAGGCGGAGTCATTTACAGTCAGGCTACGGATGTTCTCAGGAAATTTGTTGAAAAAACAGGTATCCCGGTCGCTGAAACCTTTGCCGGGAAAGGTTCATTACCATATGACCACGCCCTGAATCTTGGAGCAGCTGGAGTAACAGGGACACCCGGGGCCAATAAGTTTGCTGGAGAGGCAGATCTGATAATCGGTATAGGAACGCGTTACAGCGATTTTACAACTGCATCAAAAACTGCATTCGCTAATCCGGAAGTAAAATTTATCAATATAAATGTAGCCGATTTCGATTCTCACAAACAGGGTGCATTGCCCCTTACTTCTGATGCAAAAGTCTGCCTTGAGGAACTGACAGGCCTTCTTGGAAATTACACAACCGCCGGTTCATACAGAAAGGCAGCTGCCGACGCAAACAGATCGTGGGATGAACAGGTGGAAGGATTCTATAAAGTATCAGGTGCCCGTCCGGTAACCCAGGCGGAAGTTGTGGGAGCCGTATGCGGATTTGCAGGACCACGTGATGTTGTGCTTTGTGCAGCAGGAAGCCTTCCCGGTGATCTCCACAAACTCTGGAGAACAAGCGATCCGAAAGGATTTCATCTTGAATATGGTTATTCAACAATGGGCTATGAGTGCGCTGCAGGTATTGGTGCAAAATTGGCCTGCCCCGACCGCGAAATATTCGTAATGGTGGGTGATGGAAATTACCTCATGATGAATAATGAAATCGTCACGGCGATTCAGGAAGGGATCAAATATACGATCATTCTCCTCGACAACAGCGGATTCGGAAGCATTGGAGGGTTATCCCAGTCAATAGGATCTCAGCGCTTCGGGACTAAATACCGTTACAGGGATGAGACAACCGGTCAGCTTTCAGGAGAGAAGCTTCCGGTAAACTTCGCTCAGAATGCCAGGAGTCTTGGGGCACATGTAATTGAAGCAGAAGATATCGGTTCATTGAAAAAAGCTTTGCAGGAGGCTAAAAAGCAGACTGTTACAACAGTGATAACCATTGAGACTGATCTTTACAAGGGCATCCCGGGATACGCCTGGTGGGAAGTT
>CAYPHL010000064.1:2007-9103 GCA_964410385.1 uncultured Rikenellaceae bacterium
AGGCACAGGGGCGCAGAAGGGTGTTACGGTGTGACGGTGTGACGGTATTATGGTTATAAGGTGTTACGGTGTTACGGTATTATGGCGTTGAGGCGCTATGCAGTTAAGCCGTTGGCCGCTGAGGCGTTGCACCGCTGAGCCGCTGAGCCGTTGAGCCGTTGAGCCGCTGTGCCGTTCTGCCGTTGCGCCGTTGCGCCCGCACATCAGAATTACCAAGTATATTTAAAACCACATAATCAAAAAAAGACAAATATTATGACCAGAGTACTTAAAAACTATATCAACGGTAAATGGTGCGAAAGCAGGAACACAAAGCTTCGCGACGTAATAAATCCTGCTGACGGGAAGGTTCTTTCACAGGTACCTGCAGGATCAAAGGAAGATATTGATAATGCGGCAGAGTGTGCTCAGAATGCCTGGTGGTCGTGGCGTAACACACCAGCCACCCAGCGGGTACAGTATCTCTTCAGAATGAAGCAGATCCTTGAAGCAAATGCAGATGAGATAGCGGAGATCTGTACAAATGAATGCGGAAAGACCTTTGCCGAATCAAAAGCCGAGATTGTCAGGGCTGTCGAAAATATTGAAGTTGCATGCGGAATACCCAGGTTACTTCAGAGCGATTTCTCGGAGGATATAGCAACCGGAATAGATGAATTTTATATCCGGCAGCCTGTTGGAGTCGGTGCAAGCATCTCTCCGTTCAACTTTCCGGTAATGATCCCTTTCTGGTTCATGCCCTATGCACTTGCCTGCGGGAACACATATATTGTAAAACCTTCCGGGAAAGTGCCAGGTTCCATGACCCGTATCTTCGAACTCTTTGAGGATCTTCATCTGCCTGCAGGAGTACTTAATATGGTACACGGAGGCAAAGATACAGTGGATGCTATTCTCGAAAATCAGGATATAAAAGCAATAAGTTTTGTGGGATCATCAGATGTGGCAAAATATATCTACCGTACCGGGTCAGCCAATGGTAAGCGTGTACAGGCGCTTGGCGGAGCAAAGAATCCTGTCGTCATAATGCCCGATGCTGATGTAAATACAACAGTGAAGATCATTTGCGACAGCGCCTACGGATGTGCCGGACAGAGATGTCTTGCAGCTGCTATCGTACTGACCGTTGGAAAAGCCGGAGAAGTTTTTCCCGCGAAACTGGCAGAAGCATCAAAAGAAAAGAAGCTGGGATACGGCATGACTTCCGGTGTGGATATTGGACCGGTAATTACCGGTGAAAGCAAAGAAAGGATCAGCAAACTCATAGAGAAAGCTGTCAGTGAAGGGGCAAAACTGCTGCTTGACGGCCGTAATATTAATGTTCCCGGAGGAGAGCAAGGATTTTTCGTCGGCCCTACCATTCTGGAGAATGTCGATGTCAACAGTGAGATATACAACACAGAGATCTTCGGCCCCGTACTCATAATCAAAAATGTAGAATCACTTGACGAGGCAATCAAGCTTGCAAATCATGGGAACCATGGTAATGCAGCAAGTATATTCACAACCAGCGGGGCTGCTGCCCGTAAATTCAGGCATGATGTTCAGGCAGGGAATATCGGGATAAATATAGGCATTGCGGCTCCAATGGCATTCTTCCCGTTCAGCGGCTGGAAAGAGAGCTTCTTCGGCGACCTTCACGGCCAATCGTTCCATGCAGTGGAATTTTACACCCAGACAAAAGTCGTCATTGAAAGATGGCATGACGAATGGACAAGGAAATTTTAATTTAAAAGTGTGAAACCAGTAAAACCTCAATAAAATGATTAAAATTGCAAATGCCCCTTGTTCGTGGGGTGTCCTCGAATTCGACCTTGAAGGCAAGGCTGCCGGCTATGAACAGGTCCTTGATGAGATCCGCGAAACGGGATATCAGGGAACTGAACTGGGAGACTGGGGCTTTATGCCTACTATGCCTTCGGAACTGAGTAAAGAGCTTGACAAACGCTCTCTGGCTTTGGTGGGCGCTTTTGTTCCGGTGTTCCTTAAAGACAGAACCAGACATGCACCGGGAGCTGAAGTAGCGGTTAAAACCGCCCGGCTGATGGCAGATGCCGGCTATCCGGATTCCTTTATTGTTCTGGCTGATGAAAACGGCAGTATTAAAGAACGTACTGATAATGCCGGAAGAGTAACCCCCTCAATGGGTTTATCAAAAGATGAATGGAAAGTGTTTGCCGAGGGAGCAAATTTTGTCGCCAGCGAAGTTAAAAACAAAACAGGTCTCCGGACTGTATTTCATCATCATTGTGCCGGATACGCAGAAACTCCTGAAGAAATCGACAGTCTGATGGCATTGACCGATCCGTTACTTGTCGGCCTGGTCCTTGATATGGGACATTATATGTTCGGAGGTGGTGATCCCATCATTGCATTGAAAAAACATAAAAACCGCATCTGGCATGTCCATTTCAAGGATTGTCATCCGGAAATGGCGGCCAAATCAAGAAAAGAAGGATGGGATTATTTCAAATCCGTTGCCAATGGCGTATTCTGTGAACTCGGAAAAGGAGCGGTAAACTTCGGAGAAATTGTCACTGAATTGCTGGCACAAAAATATTCAGGCTGGATCGTTGTGGAACAGGATGTCCTTCCCGGAATGGGAAATCCAAAAGTATGTGCTCAGCGAAACAGGGATTATATAAGAAAATTAGGGTTATAACATATGTCATTTTTGTTTTATGAACTTCGTGCTCTTTGTGTAAACCTTTATTAATTAAACAGATTAAGTCAATTTTATAAAAATGAAAAAGCTCAAATTAGGCGTTATAGGTGCCGGAAGGATCGGCAAGGTACATATTGCAACACTTGTTCAGAGTGTTCCGCAGGCTGAAGTGGTTGCACTTGCCGAGACAAACCCGGCAGTTGCCAGTGAAGTGGCAAAAATGTTCGGGATTACGTCTGTATTCACTACCTACATGGATGTGATAAGGCATCCTGATGTTGAAGCTGTTGTAATCTGTTCTCCGACAGATACTCATGCAAAATACATCGTTGATGCTGCAAATGCAGGAAAACACATTTTCTGTGAAAAGCCCGTTGATCTGTCCCTCGATGTAATTAAAGGGGCTATTAAAGCTGTTGAAAAAGCCGGTGTAAAGCTTATGGTCGGGTTCAACCGCCGCTTCGATCCCAACTTCTCAAAGATCCGCCAGCTTGTCGCTACTGGGAAAATAGGTGATCCTCATATCCTGAAGATAACTTCCCGCGACCCTGCTCCGCCTCCTGCTGAATACAGCGCTGTTTCCGGAGGTATGTTCATGGACATGACAATTCATGATTTCGATATGGCCAGGTTTATAACAGGCAGCGAGGTGACAGATGTCTATGCAAAATCCGCCGTACTTGTAGATCCTGAAATAGGCAAAGCCGGAGACATTGACACTGCAGTCATCACTCTCAGCTTCGCAAACGGAGCAATTGGAGTCATTGATAACAGCCGTAAAGCCGTTTATGGATATGATCAGCGTGTGGAAATATTCGGTTCGAAAGGGATGGCATGTGCTGATAACGATTTCCCGGATAATCACAGGTATTATACAGATGATGGCATACATGGTTCGCTTCCCCTTAATTTCTTCATGGACAGGTATCTCGATGCCTATGCAAATGAGATGAAGATATTTTGCGACTCAGTAATAAATGACAAAGAACCTCCGGTTACGGGAAAGGATGGCTTAATGTCTGTGATCATCGCACTCGCCGCAAAAAAATCACATAAGGAAAACAGGCCGGTGAAACTGAGTGAGATAGAATCATAAATAACCTTAGCGCACTTTGCGGTTAAATATAACTCCATCAGGTATCTGATCCAACGGATAATATATATGCTCTATCCGGTCTTTATAGACTTTAATTATCCTGATCCCTGAAGGCGCATCTCCCAGAGGCCTTCCGACAGCCGATGTTACAACCATCTCAGTTTCACCTGAGGAAGATGCTGCATTGTTATGAAGATGACCCGAAAAAACCGCCGTCACTCTATATTCGTTGAAAAGATTAAAATATTCCTTCCGCAGATCCTGAGCTATATTTGAATATGTTTCTTCTTCGTCAGGACTCTTAATAATGAAAGGATAATGCCCGAAAAGGATTATATGTCTGGCTTTTTTACCGGTTTTTAATTCCTGCTGAAGCCAGTCATATTGTATCTGTTCCTGTTCATTATTACCTGATTTAATAAGACAGGTATTCAATCCGATGAATAAGCTTTTCCTGATCCTGAAGGAGAACCTGTCGTAGCCATATTTGCTTATATATCTATCGAGGTCTTCTTTTACAGGGGGCATACCTATATCATGATTTCCCGGGGAAAGCCAGACCGGTATTGTTTTATTAATTTCCCCGGTGATCCTGTCAAATTCATCCCACTGTGCCTGGTCCGACTTATCATGTACGAAATCGCCGGTAATAACAACGAAAGCCGGTCGTAACTTGTTTATCTTTGTTACCGCTTTTTCATACAAAACCATTTCCCCTGAAAAATCTTTATTATCCAGAAACCCAAACTGAGGATCAGTCATCTGCACAATAAAAAACGGATAAGCCGGTTTTTGGGCAGACAGATTACCTGATCTAACAAATAATGATATCAGGCAGATTAACAGGAGTATATTGTTTCTCTTCATTTATATAATTTATTATTTTCTCATTTAACAGATCATTTATTAAGGAGCGCGGAGAGATTTACCTTATCATAAGCCTTTTTACTGAAAGCTGCATAATATTCAAGCTTTACCGTTCCTTTCTTTTCATCGATTTTTATTACAGCATATCCGGGCAGATCTGTCTGCTTGTAAAATGTCACATATTCAGCTTCCTCAGCAAGAATTGCTTTCCTTGATTCAATTGTGGAGGGCTC
This sequence comes from uncultured Rikenellaceae bacterium, assembly GCA_964410385.1. Classification (GTDB taxonomy): domain Bacteria; phylum Bacteroidota; class Bacteroidia; order Bacteroidales; family VadinHA17; genus LD21. The sequence goes on from CAYPHL010000064.1 coordinate 6,869, forward strand.
CCAGTCCGGGACATTTTCTGCCAGGGAAGGACCATATTCTGTAATTAGCTTTTCCGGTTTAAAATAATCTTTATCACTTACTACACTTATAGCCATCACCTGTACGACCGGACCATAATCAGTATTTCTCCTCACCACTGAATATCTGTGCAGGTGAGCACATAAAACAATTGCCTTGTTACGTGCTATTACTTCGAGCAATTTTTCCCTCCGGAGCGGATCCCGCCTTAATGTATGCCAGCATCTCTCGGTGACCGGTATTACAGGTTCATGGATTGCAACAAATTTAACAACAGCGTCAGATGAAGAGAGTTCTTCTTTCAGGAATTTAACCATATCGGTACTTTTGTCCCATGGATCTATACAGGTGATCTGAATATTACCGGAACGGTAAGTGTAGCTGGCATTCATTATCCCGGAATTTCCGGTTTGCTTCCTTAACATCGGGGTATAATGACTGAGAAAGGCATCTGCTGCTCCAGGCCCGGTAATATCATGATTCCCTTTTGTAATTATCCAGGGGACCCCTGTTTCCGCAGTTTCAACTGCCCTGACTATTTCCCGGGCCATCTGATCAGCTTTCTCTTCCGTTCCGGCCAGCCCTTCTGAAAGATCTCCCAGCTGTATAAGCGCTTTGACCTGAGGCCTTACATTTAAAACCTTATTTCTTAATATCGACATGAAGTCATTCCAGTTATTTCCAGTAATCGCTGTGTATTCCTTTACCTGTCTCAGATCATCGGGCTTATCCTTCAGCCAGTTCATATCATGTAACCCGATATTGTCATAATGAAGATCACCCAGGACTATCAGACTGCTTTTCTGTCCTGAAGAAAGAAGATCTGTGATGACCAGTAACAAAAAAAGAATTATTGTTTTTCGCATAATATTGTAAAAAACCAAATTTATTAAAATCCCTGAAGTTTGAGTTATCAAAAATAATAAAGAGCTTTTTTGTTATGCTGAATGATCAGGTGCTTGATGTTAAAAGTCATCCTTAATAAAATCCATATATTTGTCTGTTAAATCCATAAAGCGTATCAATGAAAAACTCCCGGATACTTGCAATAATAACAGGGTTTATATTCTCCTGTTCCCTGATATCCTTCTCCCAGTCCGGAGACGTTTTAAAGATCTTCCAGTTTCCAGCTGACAGAATACCAAGAATAGATGGTAATTCGGATGACTGGGACATTGTACCTCCCGGTTATGAAATTGGCAGCTACCACCTCAGGGATGATGAAAAGAAACATTCGGCACCGGATCCCGCAAACCTGGATGTAAAGGTAAAAGTGGGCTGGGTAAAAGGTATGAATAAGTTGTATTTCCTTTATGAGGCTTATGATAATTACTGGGATTTCTCAAGGGTTGGCCTTCATCACGATATATTTGAGATAGTGGTAGATGCTGATCAGTCAGGGGGGCCTCTGATAGAACAGTTCCATCCTAATCCTGATCTGAACAATACATGGGAAGCGTATTTTAATTTTCACGGGGTTCATGCCCAGAACTACCATATCTTTACTCCGGCTGAAGGAGAGGACTGGTGCCTTGCATGGGGCAGCCAGCCATGGATAAAGGAGCTGCCCTATGCTAATGCTGCATATAAATATGATTTCAGGCCGGGAGAATCGGGAAAACTGACTTTGGAATTCTGGATAACACCTTTCGACTATACGGGTCCCGAGGGGCCAGTCAGGGCAGTAGAATCAGTACTTGAAGAAGGAAGGGACATAGGCTTGTGCTGGGCAGTAATAGATTTTGATGATGTCGACTCCAGAGGGAATAACGGTTTCTGGAACTTATCGGAACATCATACAATGTATGGGAACGCCTCACAACTAAGAACCTTCCGCTTAATGCCCCCGGAACAGCAATTCAGGAAAAAGATCGACGCTAAGTGGTCATTCAGGATCATAGATATGGACAGGAGAATGGTTGCTTTCCGGGATCAGTCGGCAGGACAGATAAACTCCTGGAAATGGGATTTCGGAGATGGAACAACCTCATCCGATCAAAATCCGGTTCATACATACACAAAGCCGGGAAGATATATTGTCACACTGTATATAGAGGGGCCTGATGGAAAGTCGAGAATGGGGAAGGTGTGGGATGTGGCGGTGAGATCGGGGACATTGGATAGGGATGTTAAGTCGAATTGAACGGAACGGATTGCTTCGTCCCGCTGGCGCGGGACTCGCAATGACGGTAGCGCAGATGATGGCCAGGTAGTTA
>CAYPHL010000064.1:9203-11822 GCA_964410385.1 uncultured Rikenellaceae bacterium
TCCTCGCAATGACGGTAGTATTAATGTAACTAATTGCAATATGAAACTAAAAAACATTATTCTGGTAATTATGGCGGGGATGAGTATACCTGCTGTTTCGCAGCTGAAAGTGACGGATACCAATACTCCGCTTCATGCCATGCAACCCGATTATCCGGTGGCATACGGACCTGCAAAGGCTGAGGATATTAAAGCGGTTTTGAATCGTATGTTTAATTACCTCGATGAATCGACGCCGGCCAAAGTTGTTGATCCTCAGACAAAAACAGAAATTATGGATCTCAAAAAAATGACACCGGGGACTGTTTTCGGGCAGGGAGTATTCCGGCTGATAAGTTATGAATGGGGTGTCACCTATGGAGCCATGCTTCTTGCCGCAGATGCGACAGGCGATCCGAAATTCAGGGACTATACCACAAAAAGGATGGAGCTGATATCTGCCGTTTCACGTTATTATAAGGAATTGCCCCCCGACAGGCAAAGGAACAATCCGGTCCGGTCCGTTCTTGAACCCAGAGCTCTCGATGATGCAGGATCGATGTGCGCAGCAATGATAAAAACACTTGGTTCGGGAAATAATCCTTCATTGCGTCCCTTCATTGACAACTACATAGATTATATTTCAACAAAGCAGCAGAGACTGGCAGACGGAACCTTGTCGCGAAACAGGCCTCTTCCGGATGCCTTATGGCTTGATGATCTTTATATGAGTGTCCCTGCTTTGGCGCAGATGGGGAAAATGACAGGCGACAGGAAATACTTTGACGATGCCTGCAAACAGATAATCCAGTTTTCACAAAGAATGTTCAATGCTGAAAAAGGACTTTTCATGCACGGCTGGATACAGGGCATGAATCCTCATCCGGAATTTTACTGGGGTCGATGCAACGGATGGGCCCTTCTGGCAATGTCAGAGCTTCTCGATGTCCTGCCGGCTGATCATCCCTCTGCAAAAACAATACAGGAGCTTTTCCGTTCTCATGCAGCCGGACTTGCCTCCTGCCAATCTGACACCGGATTCTGGCATCAGCTTATTGATCGTAATGATTCTTACGAAGAAACATCGGCAACAGCAATATTCACTTACTGCTTTTCTCACGGCATAAATAAGGGATGGCTCGATGCCAGGGCATTCGGCCCGGCAGCAGTATTGGGATGGAATGCCGTACAGACAAAAGTGAACGATCTGGGTCAGGTTGAAGGAACCTGTGTGGGAACCGGAATGGCTTTCGATCCTGCATTCTATTATCACCGGCCTGTAAACGTAGCTGCTGCACATGGTTACGGCCCGGTAATAATGGCCGGTGCGGAAATCCTCACTTTGATGAAGAACTATCAGATAGTAATAAACGATTCAGCTGTAATGTTCTATCCTGCAGGAACAGACTGGAAAAGCTACAGATAGATTATGACATCAGCAGAAAGAATAATCGCTGCCATAAACCACAGACAACCTGACAAAATCCCGGTTGACCTTGGCAGTTCTACAGTTACAGGTATTTCCGGGATCGCTTATAACAACCTGAAGAAATATCTCAACATTAAAGGTAATAGCAGGATCTATGATGTAATCCAGCAGCTTGCCCTGGTCGATATGAGTATTATTGATCTCTTCGGTATTGATGCACTTGATATCAACAGAGTGTCAATAGAAAATACAGAATGGTATGATGTAACACTTACCGATGGCAGCAAGGCTGAATTTCCTTCATGGTTCCGCCCGGTAAGAGCTGAGGACGGATCCTGGTATACGTCAGATAATGATAGAAATATCATCTCAAAAATGTCTGCAGGAGCAACCTTTTTCGACCAGATGTATTACCCTTATGAAAATGGTTATCCGCACGACTTCAATGGTCTGAAAGATGCCATGAAGAAGATCTCCTGGGTAGTACATTCACATGCCTCAAACCTCGATGCGACAGAGTTGAGGACAAAGTTGCTGGATCTCAGGGGATCGACTAAAAAGGCTCTTGTAATGTCGGGCGGGGTAAAACTGCTTGAATACGGATTTTTCATACGCAGGATGGATAATTTCCTTATGGATCTGATAGTCGATGAGGAAAAAGCATCAGAATTGCTGGATCTGCTGGTTGAAATGCATCTTGAATCCCTTGAAAAGAAGTGCCGGCTTGGAGATATTGTTGATATTATTCGCTTTGGTGATGATCTGGGAATGACATCGGCTCCGTTCATGGATCTGAATACTTTCAGAAAATTGCTTAAACCGCGATATAAGATCCTTTGCGACTATGTAAAGAAAAACAGCAAAATGAAGATTTTCCTTCATTCCTGTGGAAGTGTGAAACAATATATTCCCGATCTTATTGAGGCAGGAATCGATATTCTGAATCCGGTTCAGACTAATTGCCATGATATGGATCCTGCCGATCTTAAGAGGGAATTCGGGAAGGATATTGTCTTCTGGGGAGGAGGAGTCGACACATCTTCTGTCATAAACCGGGGAACGCCGGAAGATGTAAGAAAAGATGTTCTCAGAAGATGTGAAATATTTTCAAAGGATGGTGGATTTGTTTTCGCCCCTATCCATAATATATTATCCGAAGTCCCACCTCAAAATATTGTGGCCGCATATAACGCCGTAAAAGAATTCAACGG
>CAYPHL010000064.1:11922-23557 GCA_964410385.1 uncultured Rikenellaceae bacterium
AAGTCCCACCTCAAAATATTGTGGCCGCATATAACGCCGTAAAAGAATTCAACGGGATGTAAGGCCACGCCATGGTGTGTCCCTACGGATTATCTATTCTTCGTATTTCCTTTACCGCATCAATCATTGCGAGAAATCCGTCAACCGGTACGTATTCGGGTATTGAATTTCCTGAACCCAATCCATAACCCTTTGCTTTATTGCGGAATGACAGACCCTGTTCAAGAACGGTTTCCCGGATTGTCTCAGGATCATTTAATATAAGCAGATTCAGATCAAAGCCTCCGAAAAGACCTATCCGGTCAGAATATTTTTCAATCCATTCTGTAAAAGGTGCTATCTGGTCCTCATTGGAATGTTTTGCATCAATTCCGAGAGCAATAATATCATCCATCAAAGGAAAGATATTACCACAACTATGTAAAAGGAATTTTTTTCCTGATGCATGAACAAGGTCAATGACCCTCTTATATTGAGGCAGAATATGTTGACGGATGATTTCAGGATCCAGGAGGGTCGATGTTTTATGCCCGAGATCGTCTCCCATTCTGAAAAAAACAAAGATATCCGGATAGTTTTTGATGACCCATGACCAGAGTTCGACCCAGAGGTCGCCAATTTTTATGAAAAGATCTCTGAAAAGGTCAGGATCCATGCATTGCATAATACAAAGCGGTTCATAACCGACAATATCCCGGCTGGCTTCGAAGATGCCATACCCACAGCCGCCAAAAGCCTTCATCCCTGCCGGCAGGGTTTTTCTGATAGCTTCAAAATGAGGCTTATATGTCTCCCTGAAGATCTGTGGTATGTCCTTCCAGGGATACCTTTCAAAATCGTCCCTGGTCTGTACAGGACCATGCATCCCTCCCATTATTGCTCCATGTCCCGGCAGGATGTCACAGATAGCTGCTTCAAAATCGAATCCGTCATAAGTCATGTCCTTCCAGAAACCGATAACCTTCCTGTAATAATCCGTCATTTCGGATGGTTTAAGCCCGGAGGGATCCAGATTTTCACCAAGGATTTTCGAAATGAACGGTGCATCAATATGATGTTCATAAACAGGAAGCCTCACCGGCCTGATGTTTGATACTGCCTGAAGCAGGTTTGTATAATCGGGAATAAATTCAGAAGCCATTTTAACGTCCTGCGGCAAGTCCCAGTGTAACTATTTCATTTGGTTTGATCCTTACCTGAACCGAATTACCTGAAACGACCGGTTTATTTGCGCTTTCAAGAGGAAGTTCAATCAGATTCAGTCTTCTGGCGCTATTTATAACTACCGGTAATTTAACATTCACAGTCGTCTCCTTTCCATAGATCTCGCAAAGCCTCACAATAAGTTCATTACCTTCTTCTGAATGTTTGATCCCGGTTATAACGACTCCCGGGGCATCCACAGAGAAGAAGGAATCCTCCTCCGGTCGTGTCGAATGGGCTTTTACAAGAGCAAGTGATGGTGGTTCAGCTGCATAAACAGGCACATTGAAATCATCACCTTCGTCCCATACCCCATTCTTCCAGTCACCTTCGTGAGGATAGAGGGCATAGCTGATATTGAATTTCCCCAGATTCGGATAGATATCAGGAGCGCCTGCTGCCCTCAGCAAGGTGAGCCTTAATTCTCCTTTATGATATGAATGACCATATTTGGTATTATTCAGAAGTGCGATACCTGTAACCCCGTCTGTGAGATCAACCCACTTTTGTGCAGGCACCTCCTGTCCGTCAGGACCTTCATTCTGGGTCCAGTCTTCCCTGAACTGCTTGTATGACACCGGAGTTTTCCTCAGGTCTGTTGGTCTTTCAACAACATCAAACGGGACCTGGCAGTTGAATACCGGATTTTCATAAGCTATCGGGAACAATGCTCTTAACATGGGAGAATCAGTGGTATCGGTTCCGGTTTCAAGCCAGTGAACCTCCATGTCATACCCAATCCGCGGATATGACTTGTAGAGATATGTGCGTTCAATGAACCGTGATTTTCCCCAGGCCTTTACGGTTTCGACACAAGCCCTTACAGGTCCGTTCTCAACCACTTTCACGCTCTTGATATCAGTTACATCTTCTTCTTTTACAATTTTATTGATCGTCCACGACTTCATACCTCCTTTTCTGTCTTCCAGATATATCCTGAGCTTATTAAGCTGCCCTCCCTGTTTTACATATTCCTTGTTAAAACGCTTGTCATATAGACTGACAATACCTCCCGTTTTCATATCAAACTTAATCCTGAAGAAGTCTGTCTCGAATGTATCGTTATTGAAAGGAATTGGTTCACTGGTCTCTCCGGCTCTGGTCATATCCACATAGAACGTCCTGTATCCTCCGGCAGGCAGATTATCAACCACGAACTGGACTTTTGAGGTGAATCCGGGAGGTGTCGATTTTCCCCAGACCACCTGTGCCGGGTAAGTCTTTCCGGAAGCATCTTTTACCAGGACAGATGGTACCTTACCCGCATCAGCAGGGCTGACGTTCTTTGATCCGTAATAATTGCCCCAGGTAGCAAATTTTGCCGTAGCAGGTTCCTTGTGTGAATAAACATTCGCTTCAACAATCGCCTTCCGGCTCTTTGGCTGGAGGTTATAGGCTACAACAGGCTGGCCCATTCCTGTCCGGAATTTTACTTCATCAGCCATCTTTCTGAAAGCATTGTTCCTCAATTCAGTGGTTTTCCGTAAAACTTCGCTGTATCTTGATATAGCTTCCTTATTTGCTTCATTTATTGCAGAACCCGGCAGGATGTCATGGAACTGGTTGAACGTAACCGTCTGCCAAAGATCATTAAGTTCAGCAGACGGATATTTATCGCCATTCAGCCAGCGAAGGGTATTAAAGAATTCACCGGAAAACAGGGCATTTTCACTGTTCCTGTTGCCGGCCTTAATATCGGCTACGGTCGTGTAACATCCCTCAAAAATAAAACCCATCTCTCCCTTATGGGTGGGACGGCCATCCATTTCCTTTGATGATTTCCTGAAGAAATCACCGGCTGTAGAGAAAACCACTGCAGGATATCCGGGTGTCGCGTTTAACTGATGAACCATCTCTATCTCAGCCCTGGTCGGTCCGCCTCCATGATCACCCACGCCGGTGATCTGGATTATCCTGTGCTTGTCAGGCGCAATCTTTTTCAATTCATCCTTCAGGGCAGGAGTAATTTTACCGTTGTAGGTATCATTTGCATAACAGAGAACGGTGGAGTTATCTGTTCCGGTCCACCAGAATGTCCCCTTATATGGTTTGCAGCGATGGAAATAAAAATAATCACAACCACCGAGTTTCAGTATCTGAGGCATCTGTGATATATGTCCGAAATTATCAGGAAGCCATCCGATATTTGCCATTTTCCCGAAACGGCTGTTGAAATAACGTTGTCCGAGCAGAAATGATCTTGTAATCGCTTCCCCCGTCGACATATTCATATCTCCTTCTGTCCACATTCCACCTATCAGTTCAAGCCTGCCGGCTTGTACATATTTCTTTACCTGCTCCAGCAGGGGAGGATCTACCATTTCAACAAAATTGAATACTGAAGCCTGGCTCTGTAACATTGTATAATCAGGAAATTCATCCATGAAAGCCACGACCTGCCGCAGATTGTCATTACACATCTGCATTGTTTCAGAATAAGTCCATAACCAGTTCATATCCATATGTGCATGACCAACTACATGGATAGTATCCTTAACCGGAACAACTTTCTTTTTCTGCCCATTAACAACAGAAATTGAAGCTGTTAAAAGGATCAAAATAAACAGAACAAGATTTTTTTTCATCGTTTTTTTTTTAAAATTCATGATTTATCCTTATCTGCCCGCAGTTCCGTCCCAGGATATGTACCGCGGCATCTTATACATTTTATCGGCTCAAAGTTGTCAATCCCAGTGTTACAATTTCTTTGGCACGCATCTTAAACTGAACATACCTTCCGTTGATAACAGGTTCTGCCACTTCGTCAAGAGGTAATTCAATAATATTCAGACGTCTTGCAGATTCCACATTGAGGGGCATTTTCACATTTACAGTTACCGGTTTTCCCTCTGTTTCAACAAGTCTTATGATCAGTTCCCTGCCATCTTCTGATGGTTTAATGCCTGAAATGAAGACGCCCGGTGCATCAACCGAGAAGAATGAAGTTTCTTCGGGACGGGTGGCATGTTCCTCAGCCAGAGCGAGCGATGGTGGTTCGGCAGCATAAACAGGTACATTGAAATTATCACCTTCTGCCCATACCCCGCTGGTATAATCTCCTGCATGCGGGAAAAGTGAATAGCTTATATTGAATTTCCCGAGGTTGGGGTAAATATCAGGATCCCCGGCGGATCTCATAAGAGTCAGCCTCAGGTCCCCACGGGCATAGGAATGACCGTACTTTGTTTTATTAAGTAGTGCTATCCCCACTTTGCCGTCTGTCACATCAACCCATTTCTGTGCAGGCACCTCCTGTCCGTCATCAACCTCAGCCTTAATACCATAAGCATCGGCATGCCTCAGGTGCGAAGGAGCATCTTTACCGTTTATCTTACCATCCACAGGTCTCTCAACAACATCGAAAGGCACCTGGGAATAAAATTTCGCTCCGGGCATGTTTATCGGAAATACCGCTCTCAGCATCGGAGAATCAGTTGAATCGCTTCCGGTCTCCAGCCAGTGAACTTCAAGATCGTAATCAATACGCGGATAGGAACGGTACAGATATGTGCGACTGATAAATCTTGACTTCCCCCAGGTATGAACAGTTTCTATACAAACCCTTACAGGGCCGGCTTCAACTATTTTCACACTTTCAACATTTGAAACATCCTCCTGCTTTACTATCTTGTTTATTGTCCAGGATTTCATCCCTCCTTTTCTGTCTTCAAGATACATCCTGAGCTTATTCAACTGTCCTCCTTCACGCACATATTCCTTACCTGTACGTTTGTCATACAGGCTGGTAATACCTCCTGTTGATGGATCAATCTTTATTTTAAAATAATCCGTTTCGAATGTATTATTTTCAAAAGGTACAGGCTCTTTAAATTCTCCGGGTTTCGTCATATCTATATAAAATGTCTTGTAACCTCCGGCCGGCATATTATCAACGACGAACTGTACTTTTGAAGTAAATCCGGGAGGTGTTGGTTTCGACCAGACTATCTGGGCGGGATAGGTTTTGCCTGATCCGTCGCGGACCATTACTGTTGCAAGATTACCATCGGATTTCAGTTGTCTGGGTTTATAGGATGCTGACAGGAAATTCTCGTTCTCAGGTAAAGACTTTACTTCCGGTTTCGATTTGTCGACAGGGGTAAATTTCTTCCCATAATAATTAGATCCCCAGGAAGTTACTTTAATTGTTGCCGGTTCCTCGTGGGAATATATATTAGCCTCCACGATGGTTTTACGGATGAAAGGTTGCAGGTTGTAGGCAACAACCGGTTGCCCTTTACCTTCCTGGAATCTGACTTCGTCGGCCATTTTTCTGAAGGCATTGTTCCGGAGCTCTGTAGTTCTCCTCAGCACTTCACTGTAACGGGCGACAGCTTCGCGATTAGCCTCATAAATTGCTGAACCGGGAAGAATATCATGGAACTGGTTGAATGTAACTGTTTTCCATAGATCATTAAATTCTGCCGCAGGATAGGTGTCACCATGTAACCATCGGAGGGTATTGAAAAACTCTCCTGCAAAAAGGGCATTCTCACTGTTCCTGTTACCTTCTTTTATACCTGCAACATTTGTATAGCAGCCTTCAAAGATAAACTGCATCTCACCACGATGCACAGGGCGGCCATCCATTTCCTTCGATGCCTGCCTGAAGAATTTCTCTGCCGTTGTGAATTTAACCGACGGGTAGCCCGGAGTCTTATCAAGCTGATGTACCATTTCAATATTGGCACGGGTCGGTCCTCCGCCATGATCACCTACACCGGTGATATGAAGTATTCTTTTCTTATCAGGTGAAAATTTGTTCAGCTCATTCCTGAGTTCATTGGTTATCGTACCGTTATAGGTATCATTGGCATAGCAGAGAACCTTTGAGGAATCGGGAGCTATCCACCAGAAAGTACCCAGATAAGGTTTACAGCGGTGAAAATAATAATAGTCGCACCCGGCAAGTTTAAGTATCTGTGGCATCTGTGATATATGGCCGAAATTATCCGGAAGCCATCCGATCTTTGCCATTTTCCCGAAGCGGCTCTGGAAATAGTTCTGCCCAAGAAGGAAGGACCTTGTAATGGCCTCTCCCGACGAAAGGTTCATGTCCCCTTCCGTCCACATCCCCCCTGCAAGCTCAAGTCGTCCCCTTTTGATATAGTATTTTACTTCTTCGAGAAGAGGAGGGTCGACCATTTCGACAAAATTATACACTGCTGCCTGACTCTGGAGCATTGTATAATCGGGGTATTCCTTAAAGAATGCAACTGCCTGCCTGAGGTTGTCGTTGCACATCTGCATAGTCTCAGCATAAGTCCAGAGCCAGTTCATATCCATATGTGCATGCCCAACTACATGGATAGAATCCCTGGGAACCACTTTTTTTACCGGCACTCTCTTTGTCTGGCAATAAACATCTGAAAATGTATTTACTACCAGAAGTATTAAAACAATTGAAAATAATCTTTTCTTCATAGTTCGGTTGGTTATAATATTTATGAAATTATTTTTATAAGTAAAGTTATCTGAGATTATGATATTCTGTCTTTGTGACTTCTGTGCCTTTGTCCCTTCTTGCCATTGTGCCTTTGAGCCCTTGTACCTTTGTACCTTATCGTCATTGCGCCAAACCATCAGTCGAAATCCCTTATAGCTTCTAACATCGCCATAATATTCTCAGGCGGAACATCAGGCAGGATGTTGTGGACAGTGTTGAAAACGAATCCTCCGCCCTTTGATAAGATCTCAATATTACGTTTAACATGGTCTTTCACCTGCTCAGGTGCAGCCTTGTTAAGAATACTCTGTGTATTAGCTCCGCCACCCCAGAATGTAACATCTTTCCCGAAGTCCTTTTTCAGACGTTCCGGCTCCATACCGTAAGCGTTTATCTGGACAGGATTCAGGATCTCAAATCCTGCTTCGATCAGACCGGGGATCAGTTCATAGATACCCCCGCAGCAATGCAGCATTGTATGTGCAGAACTGTGACTTTTTACATAATCACACATCTGCTTATGTCCCGGCATAAAGAATTCCTTATAGATCTCAAGCGGCATGAACGGGCCGGTATTGGTCCCGAGGTCATCCCCGAACTTTATCACTTCCACCAGATCTCCCACAGAAGAACAGATCATTTCAAGAAAAGCCATATGCCCTTCAAGAAGCTTGTCAATCAGCCTGTGGACATTTTCAGGATCCATATAAAGATCCGTCAGGAAATTATCGATCCTCCTGAGGAATGTGCCCCATTCGAAGAGGTTACAGCCTACTCCAATCAGCAGAGCCCTATCTGTTTTGGCCTTTTCAGCGGCTATGGTTTCCCTGAGCATCTTCCAGAAGTCTTTTTCTCCCATCCTGTCATAAGGAGGAAAACCAAAACCTCCCCAGCTGACTCTCGATTTATCATGGTCAATATTGCTGTAGTCCGCCGGATAACCGTCAACATATGGGAAAATGGTCTGGTCAAAAAAGGTTGCTCCCGCCGGCATTTTACCTATATATTCACCGGTTGGTCCCGGAGCCAGCCAGCTGCCGTCGGGTTGTTTCTCAGGATTGAACCACTTCGGATATAAGCCCGGAACGCCATGGATAAGTTCAAGCTCCTGCCAGTAACTTTCATAATTATTAAAGAATCTGCCGATATCAAGTACATCAACCTTGAACATTTCAATGATTTCCATATCCGGCTGCGTCACCTCCTGTATGACATCATATACATGATTTTTCAGATTCATTCCCAGGTATTTTATCAGATTGTGGTAAGCCACAGCTGAAATGCCTGAACTTGGGGTAGCTCCGATATCAACGGGAATCCTGTCGGGTTCTTTATGATTTATTGCTGCAAGAAGTCGTTCTCTGGAATTCATCAAAAATAAGTTTTAAAGTTTAAAATCAATGTTCCGGGAAGGGCTGTTTTTTTCTATTACCGTCATTGACGAATCTGATATTTCAATTGTACCTACTCCCTTATAATCAGACGGGATTTTAGCAAGGAAAACCGTATAGGATTTAGTTAGTATCTCTCCGGCATCGATAAAATCGTAAATATTCCTGTCGAATATTTTACCTTTCTTAGCCAGAACCGGAAACGGTTCATGTAATCCTGTAGTCCCGAACTCCATTCCGAATGCATGAGGCACATTATTTTCCATTGAACGCCAGAAGTTTATCCAGGGATAATGTTCAGTTTTCCACAGATAACCCAGCAACAGGTTCTTTGTGGGATTACAGGCTGTTACCCAGGCATGTAAGTCATTCCTGTCATAAACAAATGAAATAACTCTGGGCCATTCAGTAAGGAATTGTCTCAGGCTGATCTCCTTTCCATTATGCTCTGCCAACGGCCAGGTAATTACAGGTTCCTCCTGGTCAAGGCTACCGTCTTCCTTATTTTCAAATCCTTTATTTGCATTTATATCAAAAATCGTGGATTTGTCAAGAAAGGGTGGCCCGAGTGTTACATGCTGAACAATATTGAACATACGTCCGTACCTGTTCAGGTTTTTAATCTCCTCCCTGACAAAAAACAGTGATTCATTTTCAGGCATCTCAATTGTCCTTGTCAGTTGTAAGCCTCCCATAGGAAGACTGCAGGTTGTTGTAAAGCCTGTCAGGGCGTCCTTCTTCTGTGGTTCTGAAAGAAGGGTCCACTTTAGAGTGTTTATCTCCCCGTGATGTACAAAACCGTTTGCTTTTTCCCCTTCCGAAGGTGGCCCCCAACGGTCAAAACAAACGAAATGTCCCTCAAAAGAAGGCATCTCAGGTTCATTATGTTTCCAGTTGAGTGGATTGAGAGGCAGTTCTTTCAGGTGAAAATCGGGGATCATTCCACCGTTCAGATTAACCTCAAGGATTGATTTGCTATTTTCAAGCTTCATGATAATTTAATTTTATTAAGTTAATTTTCTCCCCTACCGATTACTGAATACCGATTACCGATTACCCCCCCTCAACGCCTTCCTGCAGATGGGAGAAAGTCCCTGAGAGGGTTGTTATAAGTTCACTGATAACCGGTCCATCAACCACAGGATCAAATCCCAGTATCTTTGTAAGAGTCTTCCTTAAATCTGTTCGTGCTGAATTAATAAAGTTCAGATCGGATGGCAGACTGTTACCTGACTCGTCTTTTGCGTTAAAGACAAATCCATACGACATAGCTTTTATTATCCTGTTATAAGGCATCCCGAATCTCATTCCCAGATGGATTGCGCCCATGAATCTGTCATCCGGGCCCAGCTTTCTCTGAATGTCCTGCCCTACCCTGAAAATTGTATCTCTGAGCGCCCGGTTCCTGAACCGTGATATGAGGTCATCAATATGTTCTTCAAGATCCTGCATGGTAAAATCGTCCGGATAGGCAGCTCTCAGGATCTCAGCCGACTGAAGCATCACCTCCCTGGTAAACTGCTTAACTTCAGGATGATCAAGGACCTCATACATATAAACTGCATCGGGATATAAATGATTTCCGTAATAAGCAGCTGTTGCGTGTCCCAGGTTATGAATAAATGCTTTCCTGTCGACCCAGGCTTTAATGTTGCTTTTCGGCGCCAGTCCCGATACCCCGGGTATAGGATTTCTGAAAGCTTTTGCATCAAGGATCAGAGTATTATAGGGTTCGGCAAAAATGATCAGAGGATCATTCTCTATCTCCGCAAGGGGCATTATAGGGACCATTTTCCCGATACTTGTTTCAATAAGACCCACATAATCATCAACGGGAAACCCTGAAGGAAGATATTTTACAAGTTCGCACTTTACAAATTCTGCTGCCGATCTCATATTCTCAGCAAGGATAATATCAACTGGAGAATCAGGAAAAGCGGAATACCTAATTTTCAAGCCTTCGGCAATAACCGGTACCACTTTCTCTAATGCATTCTTTCCTACCGATACTGCCATAATTCCTGCGCTTGCAACATTTTCTGCCACTTTTTCCTTATTAAAAGCAGATATTGCTTCAAGTCCGGATATCAAAATCTCCTCGTCTTTCTGACCCTTAATTATAATCCTGTAATTTCGTTTTTTATTCAGTCTTTCGACCAACACAGGATCGGCATCAACAAAGACAAGCCTGTATCCGCTCCTTCCGAAAAGCTGTCCGATAAACGATCTGCCGATCTTTCCTGCACCGAAGATCAGGATCCTGTTCCGCTCAATATGATATCTGCTCCTTGTAAGATTCATAATATGGCCTGATCTTTTCCAGTTTCTCACCTGGTTGGTTTTCAAACCAGGTACCGCCTATATAAAAACATGTAAATCCTCCCGAGACTATTCCCCAGCTGCACGCTTCCCTGAGATCCGGATTCGGTAGTCCGCTGTATCGCTGGTCAACAATGGATGCAATAACTCCGCCAACAAAATTATCACCACATCCGGTTGTATCTCCCCCCTGGAAACTCCTGTTCTCTTCAATCACTCTCTGAGACACGGGCATTTCAAAAGTCTCCGAAACGCTAAAAAGCCTGCCATCTGAATAAACCAGGATGTCTTTCGATCCGTTGGTTATAATTACCGACGAGACTTTTTTCCTGATAAAGAATTTAAGAGCAGATTCCCTGTCATGTTCGCTGCTTAAGCGTAGTGCTTCCTCCTGGTCGGTAATCAGAAGGTCAGTAAAAGCATAACTTTCATCACTTTCGCCCAGAGGCCATCTTCCGGAAGGATCCTTTTTTTCATTCCTGAAATCAAAAACCGTATTTACAATTGTCGTACAACCCCTGGATTTTGCTTTTTTCAGAAGAGTTGTAAGATTATCATGTATCAAAGGAACAAGCGCAGTCCCACCGAAAACAACAATATCGGATTTAAAAAAGTCTTCATCAAGTTCTTCTGGTCTGTATTCCCATGCTGCCCCTATGGAGTTAATGAACATACGTTCACCATGACCATTATCATATGATGGATCAGAGAGTACGACGGTGGAAGGTGTCCTGTTATCGATCAGCCTGTAATCTTTAAGTACAACTGGAGTTCTTTGAAGTGCGGAAAGGAGATATTCACCTATATCATCTTTACCACCTCTCCCATAGAACCTTACTTCACACTTATTTCCGGTAAGCTGAGCCAGGTTTATCAATGAGACTATTGAAGGACCTCCTATATTTATCTTATCATGTGATCTGCCTCCGGTTATCCGGTTCAGCATTTCAGCAAAAGGCAGTCTGCAAAACCTTTCAAACTCTTCCTGGAAGACAAGTTTACCTGGTGTCAGACCACCATCGCCACGCACTACCGACAGGAACGGCCGGATCACATCACTGCTGAAATCAATTCCGTTATACAGGAGATCAACCAGGCAGCAACCGACACCAGAAACAATTATCTTTTTTTGCATAATTAAATCTAACTGAGTTTAACATTAGCTTATCTGTGCCCTTTGGCCACTGTAATTTTAACGAATGCGGTCTAGCGCCGCTGTGCCTCTGTGCCGCTGAGCCTTTGCGCCTTTCAAAGATATTTCTCATAGTCGTTTACA
>CAYPHL010000064.1:23657-24749 GCA_964410385.1 uncultured Rikenellaceae bacterium
CTCTGTGCCGCTGAGCCTTTGCGCCTTTCAAAGATATTTCTCATAGTCGTTTACAAGAAGCCTGTAAGGTTTCACGTCTTCATCAATTTCCGGGAACCGGCCTATCTTATCATAGAACCTGTTATCCTTTGCATCGTCATTCACCAGGCTGACTTCTCCTATCAGGACTTTTCCTTTTCCTTTTTCACCATAAAATCTGTGATAAAGCCTCGATTTCAGGCAAATACTCTGCCCGGGCTTCAGGATAAGGCGTTTTCCCGCTTCAACAGTTGTCAGTACCCCGTCAATACTAACAGTCACCGGATCGGGAGATAATTCGTCGTCATCTGTAGCGTTATAAAGCTCCATTACAAGATTCCCTCCTCCCCTGTTAATTATATCTTCGGTTTTTGCCCAATGATAATGCATTGGTGTCTCCTGCTCTTCATCAGCCACCATTATCTTTTCACAGTACATTTTGTCTTTCTTATCCCAGTTTCCGTTACGGATTGTAAAAAGAGATAACCCAACCCTGTTAAAATCCCCGCTTCCGAAATCTGTAATATCCCAGCCCAGTTTGTTATCAATGATCTCGTAACAAATATCATATTTACCTTTCCAGTCTTCCGGACTCCATGATGCCCAAACGGGAAGCATGAATTTATTCTCGGCAAAGAATTTCTCCAGCCCGGTAATGATCGAGTTCACTTCACTTCTTTTCATAATCTGTCTTTTAAAATTTATCTTAAACTTAATATCTCCATTTGATAGTATCAGGTTCGCTTCCCATTTCGAGAATAAGCGATCCCCCTTTTAAAAGTTCTGCTGCAGGGAATTGAAAAGAGTCAAGTTCTTTTCCATTCAGAACAGCATTACGAACATAGATATTTTTACGGGATGTATTTCTCGCCTCCACAAAAAATTTTTCACCTCTACCAAATCGTTTTCCAAGATCGATTTCGGTTTTCTCAAAAAGAGGGCTGGCTATTTCATACACCGGTTCTTTACGGCAACCTCCATCAGTCTGGAACAAGCCTAAGGCTGCCATAATGAACCAGGCGCTCATCTGTCCCTGGTCCTCATCGCCAAGATAAGCATTGGCAATACCCGATC
>CAYPHL010000065.1:0-11326 GCA_964410385.1 uncultured Rikenellaceae bacterium
AACATAAACGTCCGGTTATTTGTACAGAATGGCTTAACCGTCCCAGAGGTTCAACAGTCGAAGGAGTTCTTCCTCTCTTTGCAGCCGAAAGGGTGGGATGTCTGCACTGGGGGCTCGTTAATGGTAAAACCCAGACTGATCTGCCATGGGGGCACCGTCCCGGTGACGGGCCTTATAACAGAATATGGCAGCACGACCTTTATACCACCGATTTTCAGATGTACAGTCCTTACGAAATACAGCTGTTCAAATCGTATATAGAAAAATCAAAGACCAAATAGCATAAAATGAAAAAACCATTATTAATGTTGCTTCTGGCTGTATCCTTTATTTCGGTTTACAGTCAGAAGTCCGTTAATGAGCAGGTAACATTCACAAATCCCCTCTTTAGTTCCGGAGCCGATCCATGGATCACTTATAAAGATGGTTTTTATTACTTTACAGCCACATCCGGCAGCAGGCTTTTCATAAAGAAAGCCAAGAATATTGACGCCTTGAAATCAGCAGAATCCATTACCATCTGGACTCCGCCGCAGAACACAAATTACTCGAAGGAGCTTTGGGCTCCCGAGCTTCATTTTGTGAAAGGCAAATGGTACATGTACTTTGCTGCAGATAACGGAAAGAATGAAAACCATCGGATGTATGTGGTGGAGAATTCTTCTCCCGATCCGACTATTGGTGAGTGGGTATTTAAGGGTAAAGTGGCAGATAATTCGGACAAATGGGCCATTGATGGCTCTGTATTTGAACATAGGGGGAACCTTTATTTCATCTGGTCAGGTTGGGAGGGAGATATCGATGGTCAGCAGAATATCTACATTGCCCGGATGAGCAATCCATGGACTATTGAGAGCGAAAGGGTTCTTATCTCAGCTCCGGAGTTTCCCTGGGAAACGGTAGGGGACATCAAGACCAGGGACGGGAGCAGGCATGTCAATGTCAATGAAGGTCCGGTTGTGCTGGAGAACAAAAAGAAGCTTTTTCTTGTCTATTCCGCAAGCGGCTGCTGGACAGATGCCTATTGCCTGGGGATGCTTACTCTTACGGGTAGAAATCCGCTGGAAAAGTCATCATGGACCAAGTTTCCCGAGCCTGTTTTTAAGGCTAAACCTGAAGCAGGCGCTTATGCCCCTGGTCATAACAGTTTCTTCAAGTCACCCGACAGTAAGGAGAACTGGATTATGTATCATGCCAATCCCGAGCCTGGCAAAGGCTGCGGAAGATTCCGCTCACCGAGGGCTCAGAAATTCGTATTCAGGAAAGACGGTAGCCCCGACTTTGGCGAACCGGTTAATTTAGGCCAGCCGGTGGCATTGCCTTCGGAGAAATAATGAGGCTACGAGGGATTCAGGAGGGTAAGTGGATGGATTGAAGTCAAACCACTCTGGTTTGTTGCATTCTGTCCCGTTGCAGAAAAAGTTCTCAGGATCAGAAGATGAATGTCAATGCAGCTAGTTTTTCATGAGGTATGATTCTATAAAATAATCTGCTTCCCGTTGTTACCTGATGTTTATGGTTATTTCTGTAACTGACCAGGGTTTGAGCACAATAATCTGTTTCCCGGAGCTCCTCAGGTTAACAGTCTCCTGTTCCTTTTTTATCCTGTCAGGATCGTTTAGCTTGTTTGCTGCAACCGGACCATCAGAATATACCCTTTTTATGACACAGTTCTTCGGATCAGTTTTGAATGCTGAAAGATCCACATTGATTTTCTGCTCATTATCAAGATAGCTGAGAGCATACAGTATCAGTTTCCTGTTATCGGCAGATGATGCAGCCTGGATGAGGATACCATCGATATTTTTTAGAGTATCTGTTTTATGGACCCAGGCTGCTTCGGAACGTGACATAAGCTCGAATATTCTTCCTGCTGCCGAAATGAACGATCTCTCTTTGGGAGACTCAATGATATTCTGTCCCCATGTGTTACACATGTTGTTGAAATTTGCAAATTCAAAATCACCGCCAAGCCGCTGGAACATAAGAAGCTTGTTAACAATATTCATTGCATAGTTCCATGTGACTTTTACCTGGTGAGTTGCCACCCTGTCAGGATCGAGGGGATTGGCAAGGATCTTTTTTGCAAGATTACCCCGTCCTTCATTAATATGCGCCCACCATTCGGTATTGCAGAGCCTGATATTGGTTCCGTGTTTACGGTTGTACTCCGAAATTATTTCAAGATCTTTCCTGAGCGCAAACTCTGTTGTTGCCCTGTCGCAAACCAGATCAATATGCTCTCCTGCTATATCAAGCATCTCCCTGAGGTTTAGATTGAAGGATCCATAACCAACCAATACCAGTTGAATCGACGGATCTGCCGCCTTCATATATTTTGAAAACTCAATACACCTTCGGGCATATTCCTCATATCCCCATCGCCTGTAAGTCTCATTGTCGAGTTCCCAGTACTTCACCCTGAAAGGGTCTTCATATCCATGCTCCTTCCTGAGCTTACCCATCTCATCGTCATCCGTGGAATTGCAGTATCTGATCCATGCGGCAGCTTCTGAGGGTGAACCTGTCATCATGTTGACACAGATAAAGGGTTCCGAACCCACCATATTGCACATTTCAAGAAACTCTGCAGTTCCTGTAAAGTTCTCTTCCAGACCTCCCCAGTATTCGCTGTTGACCGGTCTTCGATCCTTTCGAGGACCAATGCCATCTCTCCAGTTATAAAATGAGGCAAAGCATCCACCGGGATACCTGATGATTGGTACATGGATCTGTTTCAGGGCATCGATCACATCTTTCCGCCATCCGTCAACATTATCAACGGGCATCAGAGAAAAACCGTCAAAAGAGGCATTGCTGCCGGGTTCGATGGAAACTGCAAATGTAGCAAACCCTTCAAAATCGCCGGTATTCAGCTCCACTGAATATTCCTTGTAAACGCCTCCATCAACAGTTACTGTCATTTCGGAGATCGGATTTCCAAAGGCTTTATTTAGATATAATCCGATTGTCACTTTCACAGGTTTAAGCGGTTTATCTCCTTCCCGGTTGTTCATCATGAATCCTTTGAAAATGCAGGCAATTCCCTTATTGATCCATATTCCATCCTGGGCAAGATATGCTTTTGTTTTTTTAAGGCTGTTGTTCAACTGAACTGCCTGCAATCCGTGATAAAAGCCTCCGTATTTTCTATAAAGTAGAGGGTTCTCTTTGCTGTCTGCCTGATATGCATACCATTGATCTTCCTCATATCCTGAATGCCACCACGGTCTTTGCCTTATATCATCCTCAGGGCTTCTGCGCAGGTAGCTCCACATAGACGGCTTATATGGAATTACTTCTTCAAAGCTCGCATTATAAAGTTTCTCAGACCACATGCCTTCAGCCTGTCTTCCGAAACCTATCTCGATAAAATTACCGTAGATCATACTATTCACAGGTTTCTTGTTGATAATCTCCTGTGTGACCCTGTATGTGGCCGTCTGAACCTGTGCATTGATGTACAGAGGAATTACTGTCATTATGAAGGCTGAACATAAATGTGAAGCAAAGATCTTTTTCATGATTGAGAAATTAAGTGATATTTCAAGCCTTTAAACTATAGTATATAAAGTATTTGTACTTATTTAATGAAATCTCTAAGAACTTCCATGGTTAATTTGGGGCATTACTTTTTTCTTTTTTCAATAACTACTCCTCCTTTACCGGATTCACCCTGGAGATCGCTGGTAAGTTATAGCTGAACACCCATCTCTTCAAACCTGGCTGCAGCATTAAGGAAATGGGCTGTTATCCAGAATACTGTCCATTTTTCTGCATAGCCACCTCTAAGTTTGTATACATCAGTCATTTCACCTCTCTGAGCATAGTTGGTCTGCTGCATCTGTTCACCCTGGCTCCCAAACGGATCCGTGATCTGTCCGCAACTGCGGAACATGACTATTGCCAGTTTTTTCAAATTTTCATTGTTCAGTAATTGACCCATTCTGTAGATCTCCGGGGTGTATAGAACTCCATAAACATCTATATGCTGGTTCTGTGGTGAAACAACGGTCCATCCCCTCGATTTGAAGTTATGATCTGAAAGCCTTCCGGGAGGGAGTGGAATATCCCAAACAACCGTATAACTGAGGCAGACATAGCATGCATGGGTTGCATACTCAAGATACTTTTTTTCCTTTGTGAGCTCATATGCAGCCAGAAAACCCTGGAATCCTGCCCAGGCCCCCTCCTTGTCCTCGCAGCTTGCATCCAGCGTACCGCCCCAATAAGGTTCCTTCATTGAAAGGTGTCTTGATGCATAATGATCAGCAGCCTTAAGAACTGCTTTGCGATATTTATCCGATTTAAACAGGTCGGTTGCCAGTGCAAGGGGTGCGATATAGAATGCTTCAGCAGTTGATTTGGGATACCAGCTTTCAGTCATTATCCTTTCAGATGCAAAATCACATGCCGATCTCATGAAAGTTTCCCATTTTGATGTATTGGCATCCTTGTTTTTCCTTCCTGTTGCGATAGCGTTCCCAATGTTGTACATCGCCTGTCCCATCGATACATGATCAGGACCCGACCAAGTTTTTGTCTTCATATCATACTGAACGGGGAAACCATCTTTTCCAACCGGTGTTGTCGAAAGGAAATCGAGCGACTCCTGAGCCATCTTCATCAGGCAGGGATCATTGTAATGATTTTTTAACACCTGGAGAGCATATCCCGGAGCTTCACACTGGCCTGCCCATCCCATAACAATCTTTGTTGCAACATCCGTTGGATATTTATTAAAACCAGCATATCCGTCTCCGACAGTCCACCGTGATTTTGCAAAAAGATATTTTGACTGAAGGATTTCCTCATAACCTGGCAGATCGTCAGCATAGAAAGGTTTGAATATCATTATTGAATTTTGGACCGGCTTCTGAAAAGCCGTTCCTTCTTTTTGTATTGAATTAAGATCAATATAAAATGTCTTTTCAATTATTGTTCCCGGCGCAAGAGTTATGTATGTGTTATCGTATTTCATAGGCTTTGCCGCAAGAGCCTTGGCAACGCCTTTCTGATGGTTGAAAGCCAGGGGACCGGAAAGCAGAACGAGTTCGGAATAACCCTCAAATGCTTCAACTCCCATTGACCACCAGTGGTCGGGATTTCGCATATCCTTCAGTGGTGACGGTATTGAATGAATTGCAACTCCATATTTCATTCCGTTTGCCGATTCCAGACAGGTGAATGGCATTGAATAGCGATGCTCCTCGAATATTGCGATATCACCGGGTTCGCCGTGATACCATGGAACTCTTTCTGGATTGCTTTTTTCTCCTGAGGGATTGCCATAGTAGACTATCCCGGGAAGGAAGGCCTGCATTTTCGTTCCTTCAGCTTTCCACCGAACCGACAGAGTAACTGAATCAAGAGGATTTTTCCCGGTCCATTCAAACCTTCTGATGCATTTTATCATGCCGTCTTCAGTTCTGTATGCATCTCTCAGATGCAACTCTCCGCCTTTAAGTTTTAATGAACCGGTGAGAATCTTCCAGCCACCGGATTCCTGCATTGCAGAAGGGGTTGTATGATGCCATTCTGAAGGCCATCCATCCTTCCAGGCAGTTGCCACTGACCAGAGACCTTCTGAAGGCTGGGAAACGGATATCCCATTGTTGAAAATTTTAACATTATAACCATCACCGTCTTTCCCGGTATCAACCATCAGCTGAGACCAGGATTGGAATGCAATAAGAAATAATGCTGTTAGTACGACGTACTTTTTCATCAGTATTTGATAAGTGGAGAACCTTAATTAAATGACTGCCCTGATCATGTTGGCTTTTGTGAGTTTAATATAAGGTCAGGGCAGTTCAATAGTCCGGTAATTATTTTTTCTTCATTTCCGGAAGAATACTCTGATCCTTTTCCACTGCAGCCGGTGCAGAAATTATATCATGGAACTTTTTGATATTAAACTTCGGTTTACGGTCGTAGAAATAGACACCATTCACCTCACCTTCAACATCGGTAAGCTGGCAGTATGTGAATCCTGAAACATTCGGATTCTCCAGAAGTGCATCAGTCAGGTTCTTCACTATTACAAGCACCTCATCCGCTGTCTTGCCATAGCCTATTGCAAATCGTCCCATGAGATTTGTTGTTCCCTCTGGAGGTCTTTTGCCTGTGTAGTCCGGAAGCCAGCCTGTCCCGCCATATTCATCAACAACATAGGGTTGACCAGCATATGGAACAGCAAGTTTCGGATTTACGATCCAGGTTTCCTCCGGCTTCAATGGATTCACTGATTTATACCTCTCCCTGAATAAAACATGATCCTGTGTGTAATCATGAACCGTAAATATATCAGTATAGACATTTACATATCCGCTGGTCGTATTAACCGGTCTGGAGGGATCCAGGGCATGAGTAAGATCGTAGAAATTCTTAATCACATAACGGTAAAACTCGATATCATTTGCTGCAGCGCCGCTTGTTTCGTTGAACGGAGTCCAGGCAACTATCGACGGGTGGTTCCTGTCACGGATGACTGCTTCACGCCACTCATTTGACTGGATAAGCAACCCTTCATGGTTCCGGAAACTGTGAACCCCGCCCCAGTCAGCAAATTCAGCCCAGGTAAGATAGCCAAGTTTGTCAGCCCAGTAATGGAATCTTGCCTCAAACACTTTCTGGTGCAACCGGGCGCTGTTAAAGCCGGCATCCATTGAAAGCTGAATATCGTTTCTGAGAGCCTCATCTGTAGGTGCGGTCCACTGGCCATCGGGATAATATCCCTGATCCAGTACCATGCGAAGGAATATTGGTTTATTATTCAGGAATAGTTTGTTCCCCTCTATATGGAATTTACGCATACCTGCATAACTTCTTACATTATCTGCCAAACCAGAAGCAGGTTTCAGGATAATGTCAATATTGTAGAGGTAAGGATCAGCCGGGGACCAGGTTCTTGCTTTCGGAACCTTCACTGCAAGAGGATAACCGTCAGTTGCCGGCGCCGATACCGAAGCAACTTTTTTTCCGTCAGGTGTTGAAACCACAATTTCAAATTTGTCACCATAACCTGCACCGTTAAATTCAGGTGTGACTGAGAATTCGCTTTTATCAAGATCAGGAACTATAAAAACACGTTCAATATACTTCTGTGGTCTTGCTTCAAGCCAGACAGTCTGCCAAATACCTGTCACCCGGGTGTAGGTTATACTTCCCCATCTTGGTTTCTCGGGCCTTGCCTGCTTGCCAAGAGGCTGTCTGTCATCCATAACATTATCATATGAATGAACGACAATCTCGTTTTCTCCTTTTTTAATAGCATTGGTGATCTCATATTCGAAAGAACCGGTGCCTCCCACATGCCTTCCGATGAACTGATCATTTACCCACACACGGGAATCAAAATCAACTGCTCCGAAATTCACAAAGATCCTCTGACCCTGCCAGTCATCAGGTACAGTGAATGATCTTTTATACCATACAACGTGGATATAATCGGTGTAACCAATACCTGATAAAGGGCTTTCAGGTACGAAAGGAACAATGATCTTACGGTCGAAAACAGCAGGTTTCCTTCTCCAGCTCTCCTGGGGATTCTCGATATTTGACAACATAGTAAAATCCCACGTGCCGTTGAGGTTCATCCATTTTGAACGTTCAAACTGAGGTTGCGGATGCTCGGGGCGAGGTATATTTTGTGCCTGCCCTGAAATAGTCATGAAAATAAGAATAACAACAGAAAGAAGTTTTCCTGACTTTGTGATCTGTAATTTAAAGCGATTTGTCATAAATTATTGATTTGTTTGGTTTATAAAATGGTTATTCATTTCAGATACTTCTCTGCCATTAGTTGGTCTTCCCGGCAATTTTTTTCAATAATTCTGTTCTTATCTTATTATTGAACCTTAGTTTTTCTGGCGGCTTTGGAACGACAGTAGCCCTGGTTGCCCATTCCTGCCATTCTGAAGCCATCTCTTTCACAATTTCAGGATAAAGATCCGCGAGATTGTGTATCTCACTCCTGTCTTTCTCCATATCATAAAGTTCCCACAGATTAAGGGGCAGAATTTCCAGTGAATCAAGTGCAACAGGGACAGGCCATGCTTCCGACACGAGTTTCCAGTTCCCCTTGCGGATACCGCGATTTCCTTCATGTTCCCAGTAGAGAGTCCGTGAAACAATTCTGTCACTATTGAATGACTCCACAAGTGACATTCCCTGCATTGGTATGATTTTGTTTCCATTCAGCTCTTCAGGGTAATCTGCTTTTGCCAGGTTGGTGATTGTGGTCATTATGTCGACAAGCTGACCCGGCTGATGTCTGAATTGCCCTTTTGCTTTAATGCCGGCAGGCCAGCTGACAATCAGGGGAGTTGAAATTCCCCCTTCATTGATCCAGTGCTTGAACATCCTGAACGGAGTATTTGAAGCATTCGCCCAGGAATCGTCATAGCTTATGTAGGTATCAGCATCACCGGGGAAAACACCTCTTCCTACCCTGACAGGACGTCCGTCCCTTGTCTGCAATGGCTCCATAAGCATCTGGAGCTGATCAGGCTTCATAGGCTTCAGGGTATCCGGGTCAACCTTTATCATATTCTTTGGTGGCCGTGCAAGTCCGTAATTCTCGGCACAGGCACCGTTATCCTGAAGGAACATTATCACGGTGTTTTCAAACTCTCCTCTTTCTTTAAGTTTACTGATAATACGTCCGATCCCCTGGTCCATATTGTCTATCATTGCTGCATATACTTCCATACATGCAGCATTCCATTCTTTCATCTCTTCATCAGCCCACAGAGTGCCAGGATTTGCCGGTGAAAGCGGCCAATCAGGGCTTATCAGCTCCATGTTGATCATTCTCCGAAACCTTTCTTTTCTGATCTCGTCCCAGCCTTTATTGTAGACTCCCTTATATTTTTCTATATCTTTTTTAAGAGCATGCAGCGGCCAGTGGGCTGCTGTATATGCTATGTAAATGAAATAAGGATTTGGGTCATTATGTTCCGATATGTACTTGACGACAGTATCGCTTATTGCATCGGTATAGTAGAAATTCTCACCAGGAGTGATGAATTTGTTTCCGGAAGTAAGCGTATTAGGGTCATAAAAGCTTCCTGCACCATGAATGGTACCAAAGAACCTGTCAAATCCCCTCTGCAGAGGCCAGTTTTTTTTGTCAGGATTTTCCCTGGTCGGTAAAAGTGGTGTAACATGCCACTTGCCTGCCATATAGGTTGAGTAACCGGCTGCTTTAACTACCTGAGCAATCGTAACGCAATTATCATTCAGATTCCCCTGGTATGAACTGTTTCCCCTGTCTTCCATCATATGTCCGACTCCTGCCTGGTGAGGGTGCAATCCGGTGAGCAGAGAAGCTCTTGTCGGACAGCTTCTTGCAGTATTATAGAACTGTGTATATCTCAGTCCCTGTGCTGCCAGACCATCAAGGTTTGGAGTTTTGATCTCACCTCCATAGCAACCGATGTCTGAATAACCCATGTCATCCGACATTATAAGTATGATGTTAGGCCGCTTCTCATTACCTTCCTTTCCTGAATTTGTACAGGATGAAATTGCAGTTGCTCCTATGGTAACAGAAAATAAAGTTTTTGTAAGTCTTATCATGTTTCAATGCCTTTATTGACGTTGATAGGATATTTTATTGAAATGATTTCCTTTTGTCGCATTTGTCCATACCTCTTTAGTATCTATCGATGCCCCCGGATCGCCCTGTTCCATCAGCCATCTGTCAAGTTCAGCCGATAATCTTTTCTTTACCTCAGAAAGTTCCTGATCACTGATAAGATTATCCATCTCCTCCGGATCGGTATCAATGCAATAAAGTTCTTCCGGTGGACGCTTCATATACCTCATAATAAGGTCGTAAGCCCGTTCATTATCAGGCGACTGAAACACCCAGGATAGCCAGTATTCATTGGGATTCATTCTGGCCATAAGATGTTTTTCTATATAAAGGTTCTCAGGTTTAAGGTTCCTTATATAATGGTATTTGCCATCACAAACTGAACGGATAGGATAGGAAGGTCCTTCCGGATTATTATTATGCATAAAATATGCATATTGCCTGTGAGTGCTTCCAGGATTGAGAAGTACGGAAAGAAAGCTCATCCCCTGGAATGTACCGGTCTCATATTTACCTCCGGCTGCTTCGATCAGGGTTGGAAGGACATCCTCGTACTGAATCATTGCTTCGGTACGTTCACCTCCCCTTATCTTCTGCGGCCAGACAACAACAAACCCGGTATGAACACCGGTATTCCAGTTTGTCCATTTGCATCCGGGCATCTGAGAACCTTGTTCTGAGGTAAAGATAACAATAGTGTTGTCTCTCTTTCCTGTTCTTTCCAGCAGTTCCATGAGTGATCCGACCTGCTGATCCAGAACTTCAATTTCTGCAAGATATCTGGTATACTGTATTCTCATCTCTTTTGTATCGGCTACATATCCCGGCAAGATCAGTTTTTCCGGATCGAAATTCGAAGGATCTCCGACGCTCCAGGGAACATGTGGTACCACAAGAGCTGCAATCATGCAGAATGGATTATCATCTCTGGTGATGAACTTCTCTGTTTCACCTGTATCAAAACCTGCTGTTGTTGCAACACAATCCCTTTCCAGGCCTTCCACCATTTCGAAAGGGAATACTGTCCGCGGATTGGCATGTATCTTTCCTGCCAGACCGGTTCGGTATCCAAGTTCTCCGAGATAATGAACAATACTTTTTGTTCCGGTTCTTGCCGGCACATGGTTCCAGCAGACTCCGTTAGTTACCGGGTACAATCCTGTATAAAGTGAAGCCCTGCATGGTACGCTCATCGACATGGAAACGAAAGCATTGTTAAAAGTAAGGCCTTGGGATGCCAGTCTGTCCAGGTTTGGCGTTTTAAGGTTCTTCCCGCCATAAAGAGGAAGATCCAGATAAGTGCAATCATCGCCGATTATTATCAGGATATTAGGCTTGCTGCTCTTTTCAGAATTAATCCCTGCGATGACTGAAGAACCGAGCACAAGATTAAGGCCCGTTATCAATGAGAATTGCGGCAGATTATTGTATTTCATTCCGGTTTCTGATTTAATCTGTTTAATTCATAAATACTGTATTCAAACGACAAAGTGTTCAGGCAAATAGATATATCCGGGGAGCCCGAAAATCAATTCATGAATTATGCAAGTCAGAATCTGAATCAAAGTATTATGTTTTTCTGATAACTCTAAATTAATATACAATCAGGCCGATGTCAAAGAAATTGGATGTTGGTGCCTGGTTGCTGTAAGCACTTGATTGCACAATGCTTCCAAATTCATATTTTATCGAAATCTGGTTACTCCCTTTCTTAAGCAGCTTCAT
>CAYPHL010000065.1:11426-24445 GCA_964410385.1 uncultured Rikenellaceae bacterium
TTCCAAATTCATATTTTATCGAAATCTGGTTACTCCCTTTCTTAAGCAGCTTCATGGCTTTTTCAGGAAGCGGCACTTCACTTACCTTTATTTCCGGGTCCCATCGTCTGAGATTGTTCACCTGTATAGCGAATTCTCCGTTGATATAGATATCTGCCAGGCCATGGTGAAATCCTATAAGTGCCAGTCTTTTTGGTACAGAACTCAGGTTAAAGTCTTTCCGGAGGTAAAGTGTTTCTGTTTCCCATTTTGTTCTCACGTCTGGAACATTCATTAGGGCTTTGCCAAACGGTCCTGTCCCTGAATTCCATTTGCCTTTACCCGGCTTGAACCAGTCAGCATCAGACTGGTCGAAAGAATATACCCATTTTTGTGGATCATTCATTGAAAGAGGAATTACAAACCGCCCTTTTGAATCAGGCAGGGTGTAAAGTTTGTTATGAAGTTCTGCAAACCGTTCGACAGGCAATTTACTTACTTTCCGGTCATAGGTCATCCATCCGTTAAGTTCATTTTCGACATCGCTTATCTGAGTATATACTACAGCGTTCAATCCATATTTTTTCAGATACCAGAGATTCTCTATCCAGAGGCTGTATCTTTCATCGAGGTCTTCCCTGGTGTTGACGACCTCCCTTATGAGGTCTCCTGCCCGGTCTATTCTTTCCGGGATCTGAATGTCAGGTGTCCAGAGATGATCTCTGATTATCAGTTCATGTCCGCCACCTTCTCCCAGAACCATGGCTCTCGGATAATTTTTTGGTATCCATCCCATTGATGGATAGACAGTGTAATCGTGGAAATCACGTACATCTCCTACAGGTCTGTCTACCCAGCCGCTGGCTGGTGTCACAAGCCGGGATGGATCTTTTACTTTGGTACGTTCAGTTATTCGTTCTGTATCAAATTGTCCCCATGATTCATTAAAAACGACCCAATGGACTATGGAAGGATAATTATAAAGCTGATCCATAATTTTCTCCCATTCTGCTTCCCATATCTTGCCTCCACCATTTTGTGAACGGTTCTGCCCGGATGAAGGGCTTACCATATCCTGCCATACCAGAATTCCCAGTTTATCGCAGTAATAATAAAATCTTTCCGGTTGAACCTTGACATGGACCCTGTCCATGTTGCAGCCGATTTTTTTCAGATATTCAACATCATATTTTAAAGCTTCATCAGAAGGCGGAGTAAGAAGTCCGTCAGGCCAGTAACCCTGGTCGAGCGGACCAAACTGGAATATTTCCCGGTTGTTCAGCTGAATTCTCATAAAGCCGGCTCCATCGCGGGCCATTGATATTTTTCGCATTCCAAAATAACTGTCCACTTCATCAACAATCTTACCGTTATCAAGAAGACTTACTTTCAGATCATAGAGATATGGAGAATCAGGACTCCAGAGTTTAGGATTCTGTATACCAAGGACTACCGGTTTATCTGGTTTACTTTCGCCTGAAGCAATAAGAACGCCCTTGTCGAAAGCCTGTACTTTTACTGAATGATCATAGCTCCAACCTTTTGTAAAAGCCTCTACAGAAACACTATTTTTATCTATATCCGGAGTTATTTTCAGTCTTTTCAGCGATACATTTTCGACAGGTTCCAGCCAGACAGTCTGGTAAACACCACTGGTGGGTGTATATCTTCCTTTTGAAAGACCGTAAAGTGTCTGCTTTCCGATCGTCTGGGGTCCTGTATTTGAAGGATCCCATATGACCAGGCTTATCTCATGTTCTGCTGCTGATCCCAGTGCATCAGTGATATCAAACTGGAATGCATCGTAACCTCCCAGGTGTTCACCGATGAAATTACCATTCACCCAGACCTTTGTGCGGTAATCGGATGCCTGAAAATTCAGAAGCACACGTTTGCCTTTCCAGGAATCAGGTATTCTGAAAAATCTGCGGTAAATCATTTCCTGACTTCCGGTGATTAATTCCTTTATGCCTGAAAGAGCTGATTCCACGCAGAAGGGTACAAGTATCTTGCGGTCGTACCTTCTTCCCGGAGTATTGTCCGTCCCCAGTACTATGGAGAAATCCCAGAGCCCGTTAAGGTTAAGCCAGTCTTTCCTGACCATCTGAGGACGGGGATATTCCTTCCAGACATTCGCGGGTGATACATCTGAGGCCCAGGGCGTCATAATTTGTCCCGGGACCGGTTTCCAGTCCTGACTGGATCCTGTATTTACATATGAAAGTAGAAAACAGGTTGTGAAAATCGCGATTATTGAATATTTCTTCATAATAGGGGATTTAGTTTAATAGTAACTCAATTTTGGTATATTTCTCTCAGGGAACAGGGTTATAAGAATATAGTTTCTTGCCCTGGTAAAACTTTGAATTCTTATTTCTGGGTTTTCATAAGTGGTCTGAATTTTGCATCTGAACCGAATTTTATCGGAAGAATTCCGGGTGTTTCTGAAAGTATACAGAAATTGTCGCTCCCGAAAATGGTGCTCATCCACCTTCCTTTTTTATCTTTGAAAATCATATTGTGTCCTCCGCTCGGAATGG
Organism: uncultured Rikenellaceae bacterium; assembly: GCA_964410385.1. Taxonomy (GTDB): domain Bacteria; phylum Bacteroidota; class Bacteroidia; order Bacteroidales; family VadinHA17; genus LD21. The sequence continues at coordinate 13,946 of CAYPHL010000065.1, forward strand.
CAAGGTACCTTTCACCATACGGACCGTACAGATTGTCAGAAACAGCAGCCATGCAGTCATAGGTCCTTTTTTGCCCTTCAGTGTTTGTTTCGGCACAAATCAGGATATATTTCCCATTGTATTTCGTAACAAATGCACCTTCAAATCCGACCTGTTTGTGGTTTTCTGGTTTAAGATGACGTGGCTCCTCTGCAAGTCCTGACATGTCATCTTTCATCTTTGCAATCATCCCGTTCTGATAAACGAAATAAACTGAACCGTCATCATCCTGGAATAATGAAGCATCAATATTACCCGTAAGAGGTCCGTCAGTTTTTACATCAACATAAGGCCCTTCGGCTTTACCGGAAGTACTCCTGAGAAGTCCGCAGCCGCGGTAGTTCATTGAGTAGGTAAGCCAGAAAGTTCCCTTAAGGTAAAATATCTCAGGCGCCCAGAGTGCTCTCTTCATGACACCTCTGTCCTTCTTAAATGCTTTAGCCCAGGTAGCATCCTTTTCCAGAGACCATATAAGGCCAAGTGGTTTCCAATTTTTCAGGTCATTGCTTTTCCACATACGAATTCCTTCATTCTTATACCACCAGCCGGTAGTGTCATTTCCTCCTGCCGGATTGTTGGCAGTTGTACCAGTAAGGTAATATGTGCCATCAGGACCTATGCAAATGGATGGATCACGCAATTTCTGATTCAGGATAGGTTCTACGGCAGGCATTGATTCTTTTTTCTGTTCAGGTACTGACCTGGATGAAAATGCAAAAGCAGATAATAAAAATAAACTCATGAGGATTAATCCGAAAATGCCATGAGCGGAATTAATTCTTTTGAACTCTTTCATTGGTTAAAATCTTTAAAAAGAACAAGACTATTTCGGGAATTGATCAGAGATAAAATAAGTAAATTGAATTCAAATATTTTTTTTTCTGAAAAATAAAAACTGTTAAAAAAAATTAAACACAGGCAATAAACATCTAACAAGCCTGCAGTTAAAATATTGGATTTATATTTTTTCTATATTCAGCACCTGTTTTCTGAACATTTAATATTAAAAACATGAGGAATTTAGTTTATCCTTTTGCCCTCATATCAGGTTTTATGACTGCAGGTTCAGGATATAAAACTGACAGACCGGAACCTGCAGAAAAACCAAATATCATCTATATACTTGCCGATGATCTTGGATATTCAGAACTGGGTTGTTATGGGAATAAATTTAACGAGACACCCAATCTGGACAGGCTTGCCTCAAGGGGAGTAAGATTTACTCAAGCATATTCCTCAGCCCCTGTGAGTTCGCCATACAGAGCTGCATTAATGACAGGGCAATATCCAGCCAGGACCGGGATAACTGATTATTTAAGACCTGATTCGGATAATTACCTGGATACAACCTATGTTACTCTTCCGGAAGCGCTTAGAAAAGCAGGTTATCATACAGGGATTATAGGTAAATGGCATCTTACCGGGCATATTCTGAACAAAGCACCGGTGGAGATCCCTCCTGGTCAGCAGGGTTTTGATGAGACACTAACCTCAGAAATATCCGGTATTGGGAACGGAACATATTTTCATCCATATCATTTTAATCCTGAACTGGAGAAAAAGCTGCCGGGCGAAAAGGAGTTTCTTGTTGACAGGATGAATATGGAGGCAGTTGAATTCATACAGAGGAATTACCGGAAACCGTTCTTTTTATATCTGAGCCATTATGCTGTTCATACGATGTTACATGGTAAACCTGAACTTGTTGATTATTTCAGGAAAAAAGCTGATAGCGGAACAGGACCTTCTTCGAAAGAAAATCCTGAAAATGATCCTTACAAAAAATGGCCTTCGGATTATTTTGCCGGGAAGAACAATCCTCATCTGGCAGCGCAATTGAAATCCATCGATGAAGGCATCGGGATGATACTTGAGAAACTTGATGAGTTGGGTATCGCTGGTAATACAACTATAATTTTTACAGGTGACAATGGTGGAGAGACCCGTGTTACAACAAACTTTCCTCTGAGAGAAGGTAAAAGTACTTTGTATGAAGGAGGAATAAGAGAACCGCTTATAATTTACCAGGCTGGTAAAATATCAGGAGGGAAAGAAACTGATTATATCACTTCTAACTACGACCTTTATCCAACAATATGTGAACTTGCGAATGCTGATCTCCCGGATCATCAGGTCATTGACGGAATCAGTCTGGTGCCGGTACTAAAAGGGAAAAAATCAGGATCAAAAAATACACGAGCCCTTTACTGGCACTATCCTTTGGAATCAAGGCATTTTCTGGGTGGAAGATCTTCCGGAGCAATAAGGGAAGGTGACTGGAAGCTCATTGAATTTTTTGATACAGGCGAGAGAGAATTGTACAATCTGAGTGCCGATACGGGTGAAACAAAGAACCTTACTTTGCAATATCCTGAAAAAGCTGAAGTACTCCGGCAAAAACTGGTTCAATGGCGGACGAAAGTTATCAATCAACCTTTCAAAAAGTAAAATGCAGCTTAAATTGTTAATAATTCTTAAAGTTCAGCAATTGTCTTTCAAAAACAGAGGAAACACTATTTACCACCTTTTTATTTGTTAAGATAAATGTTTATTATTGGCAACTTATCTTACTATTTTGAAAAATTGATTTATACCTAAAAATAACATTATTATGAAGAAACCTGTTTATCTTATTTTGTTTGCTGTAATATTATTTTTCTCACAGTGCAACCGGGAAGAAATTAACTGGAAGATAAGTGATAATCCTATCATCACTGATTTTGCATTAAAAGTGGATCCCCTCAAACCCTGGCCTGAATATCCCAGACCGGATATGGTCAGAAAGGACTGGATAAATCTTAATGGTTTGTGGAATTATACTGTAAAACCCATCGGTTCCAATCCTGATACATGGGAAGGGAAAATACTTGTGCCATATCCTATCGAGTCGGCTCTGTCGGGTGTTAAACGCCGTGTTTCTGAAAGCGAGAATCTATGGTACAAAACTGAGTTCAAAGTGCCCGGTAACTGGAAAAAGGGGAAGATACTCCTGAACTTTGAAGCATGCGACTGGGAAACAAAAGTATGGATTGACGGAAAAGAAGCAGGCAGTCATAAAGGTGGTTATGATCCATTTACATTTGAAATATCCGGCCTTTTGAATGATGACAAAACACATGAATTACTGGTTTGCGTCTGGGATCCAACAAGTACCGGAACCCAGCCCCGCGGGAAACAGATAAATAATCCCGGGGGGATCTGGTATACCCCCACAACAGGGATCTGGCAGACAGTATGGATGGAACCGGTTGCAGAAGCATATATTACATCCTTCAGGGTCGTTCCTGACATTGATGCAAAAAAAATGTCCTTCGTGATCAATTCATCATTAAATGGGACAGCTGAAATAAATATCTCAGATAAGGGAAAAATTGTTGCCAGTGGTAACGGCAACACAGGAAGTCAGATAGATATCACAATTGATAACCCGGTTCTATGGTCTCCGGAAAATCCGTTCCTGTATGATGTCGCTATAGATCTTAAAGTTAATAATTCAGTAACTGATAAGATAACATCGGTGGCAGGAATGAGAAAGATATCGCTTGGAAAAACCGAAGACGGATTCACCAGAATGCTCCTCAATAATAAGTTCGTATTTCAGAACGGTCCACTTGATCAGGGTTTCTGGCCCGATGGTCTGTATACACCTCCCACAGAAGAGGCAATGGTTTATGATCTAATAATGACAAAAAAGATGGGATTTAATATGCTCAGGAAGCATGTCAAGGTTGAGAACAGGATATTCTATAACTGGTGCGACAGGATGGGAATACTGGTATGGCAGGATATGCCCAGCGGGGATAGCTATATCAGCGGCCAGATGCCGGATATTACCAAATCAGAGGAAGCAGGTAAACAATTTGAATTTGAATTGAAACGCATGATCGATACAAAATACAACAATCCATCAATTATTATGTGGGTGCCTTTTAATGAAGGATGGGGACAGTGGGATACGGAAAGAATAACAGATCTGATAAAGGACTATGATCCTTCAAGGCTGTGCAATAGTGCTTCCGGATGGACTGACAGGGGTACAGGTGATCTAAAGGATATACATACTTATCCGAATCCCAGATGTCCTGAACCTGAAGAGAAAAGAGCTACCGTGATCGGTGAGTACGGAGGATTGGGTTTCCCGGTAAAAGATCATACATGGGAGACAACCAACTGGGGCTACAGAACACTTGGAGATACACAGCAACTGCTTGCGACTTTTGAATCTTATCTTGACGAGATTTACAGATTTGTCAATGAAAAGGGCCTTAGCGCCGTAATATATACCCAGACAACCGATGTTGAAACAGAAACAAACGGGCTGATGACTTATGACAGGAAAGTTGATAAGATGGGATTTGAAAATGTTGCCAGGGCAAATACCGGAATAACGCCACCCGTACTTGAAAGGAAAATACTGGTTTTCTCCGATGAGTTCCCGGTGAACCTTACCTCTCATGACAGGAATGCAAAAATATACTATACGCTGGATGGAACGGAACCTGATAATAATTCAAAGTTATTTACCGGGCCTTTCAAAGTTAATCAATCCGGTGTGATCAAAGCATTTGCCCTCTATGGTGACAAAAAGAGCAGAACAGCATCCTTTGAAATTACGAAAAAGGACATTGTTGCTTCAAAATTTAACGGAAAATTCAAACCAGGCCTTAAGGTAAACATTTATGACGGTGAATTTACTAATCTACCTGATTTCGGATCGCTTACCTCAGCCAGGGAAATGACATCTAAAACAGTCAATCCAAGGGTAGCAGAAAGAGAGACAAATTTTGCCATGACATTCGATGGCTACATTAATATACCTGAGGATGGGATCTATGGAATTTTTGTCAACTCGGACGATGGCAGCAAAGTAGTTATTGATGATGAAATAGTCCTGCTTAATGATGGCGTTCATCCCAGGGCAGTGGAGAAGTTTGATTATTATGGACTTGGGAAGGGCTATCATAAGATCCGTATTGAATATTTCTTTACATCGGGCAGAAGACCTATGCTGAGGTTGTCTTACGAGACACCCGGACAGGACCGTTCGGAACTTCCTGAAAACTGGCTTTTCCAATAACTCTCATGAAAACAAATAATTACATATTATGAAAAAAATATTTTTATTATTATCCATCGTATATCTGATTCCTTTTTTTGATGCCACTGGCCAGAATAATTTCCGTGCACCGGCATACCCGCTTGTAACCCATGATCCATATTTCAGTATATGGTCATTGAATGAAGATCCCACAAAAGCTGAAACGACTCACTGGACTCTGAAACCTAATCCTATCCATTGCATGGTAAAAATTGATGGCAGACTTTACAGGTTGATGGGTGACAGACCCGGTTTTGCCACACCGGCAAATCTTATAAAATCGGAAGTAATGCCAACTACAACAACTTTTACTTTCGGAGCAGGACAGGTTGATGTAAATATGTCTTTCATGTCTCCGGTAATTGCAGAAGATATCGACCTCGTTTCAAGACCCCTGACATATGTGACCTGGAGCTTTATATCGAAAGATAACAGGAGCCATAGCGCCGAGATATATTTTGATATTTCAGGCCTTGCAACGGTAGATCAGAAGAGACAACAGGTTGTTTCTGACCAGAAAGATCTTGGTAATCTGAAGGTTCTCAGGATGGGCAGCAAGGACCAGCCGGTCCTTGAAAAGAATGGCGACGATCTGAGGATCGACTGGGGTTATCTTTATCTGGTCGCTCCGGCAGGCGATGTAAAATCAACCTTCCATGGAAGGGGAGAAACTTCTGTAGTGGCATTTGCTGAAGGTCAGAATTTCCCACCACCTGTTGAATCCGATCAGGGTAAAAACTATGATCAGATCAAACCGGTTATAGCGTTTCAGATACCGGTTTCTGTCGGAGCCGGATCATCAGCGGAAAAGCATCTGATTATTGCCTATGATGATATTTTTTCGGTTATCTACTTCAATGAAAAATTAGAAGGTTACTGGAAGAAAAAGTTTTCAGGTATAGATGAATTACTTCAGGTTGCTGAAAAAGAGTATGCCTCAATAAGAAATCGCTGTATGCAATATGATAGAGAGCTTTATGCCACAGCAATGAGTCTGGGAGGTAAGGAATACGCGGATATCTGCGCACTTGCTTACAGGCAATGCGTTGCTGCTCATAAAGTTGTTAAGGACCAGAACGGTAATCCCCTCTGCTTTTCAAAGGAAAATTTCAGTAACGGATCAATGGGAACGGTTGATGTATTCTACCCTGCTTCACCTTTCTTCCTTTATCTTAATCCCGAGCTGATGAAAGCCCAGACAACCCCGATCTTTGATTATGCTGAATCGGGAAGATGGCCATGGCCATATGCTCCTCATGATATAGGCAGATATCCCCATGGGAACGGGCAGCGTTACGGTGGTGGTGAAAAAACTGAAGACCGCCAGATGCCGGTCGAAGAGTCAGGAAATATGCTTATCCTCGCCGGTGCCATAGCAAAAGTCGAAGGTAATGCAATTTATGCGCAGAAATACTGGAAGACTATTACCAAATGGGCTGAATATCTTAAGGAAAAGGGATTTGATCCCGAAAATCAGCTTTGTACCGATGACTTTGCAGGCCATCTGGCGCACAACACAAATCTTTCGATAAAAGCTATCATGGGCCTGGCATCTTATGCCATGTTGTGTGAAATGCAGGGACTTAAAAAAGAAGCCAGACTTTACAGTACTGTAGCAAATGACATGATAAAAAAATGGATTGAAGCAGCTAATGATGGCGATCATTTCCGCCTGGCATTTGACAAACCGGGCACCTGGTCACAGAAATATAATATGGTATGGGATGATATCCTTTCATTTAACATCATTCCTGAAGATGTAGAAGATAAAGAAACCAGATATTACCTGACAAAACAGGAAAGATATGGCTTGCCCCTTGATAACAGGGAGTCATATACAAAGCTTGACTGGATTTTATGGAGCGCATCACTTGCCAATTCAAATGACCAGTTCAGACAGCTCATAAAACCTGTGCATAATTTTCTTAATGAGACGCCTGACCGCCTGTCCATGACAGACTGGTACTGGACAAAGACCGGGGAATGGAGAGGATTTATTGCACGGTCGGTAGTTGGCGGAGTGTATATGGAGCTGCTTAAGGACAAGCTAAAAACCAGAAAATAAATCAGCGGTAAATACCGGGTTCCGCTGATTATGCTGATATATCCATGCAAGGCAGTGCTGATATCATTAATATATTACTATCATATATAAATGATTTTAATATGATATTAATATAATATCTAAATCGACAAAATATGTTGAATATTGAAAGTTCGATTATGCTCCTGATGGCGGGAGCATTAACACAATGTACGGTTACAGAAAAGAAAAACCAACGGCCAAATATTATTTTAATTCTCGCCGATGATATGGGATATTCTGATCCGGGTTGCTATGGAGGAGAGATACAAACTCCGAATATTGATAATCTGGCAACCAACGGATTGAGATTTACTCAGTTTTACAATGCTTCCAGAAGTTGTCCGTCGCGGGCTTCATTGCTTACAGGTCTCTATCCCCATCAGGCTGGCCTTGCCCAGAACGGAAAGAATCTGAGCAAAAATGCTGTTACTATCGCCGAAGTTCTGAAAGATGCAGGTTACAGGACCGGGATGTCTGGTAAATGGCATCTTTCTGAGACCATTCCTCTTAAGAACGTTCAGGATCAACTGAAATGGCTGAGCCACCAGGTTGATTCAGGCATTTTTGCCCCGTTGGAAACATATCCTCATAAAAGAGGTTTTGAGAATTTCTGGGGGATAATATGGGGTGTGGTTGATTATTTTGATCCGTTCAGCCTTGTACATAACGGTGATCCTGTAAAGGAAGTACCTGAAGATTTTTATATGACTGATTTCATTACTGATAAATCTCTGGAATTGATTGATGAATTCAATCAGGACAGGAATCCCTTCTTTCTTTATGTATCATATACATCGCCACACTGGCCGTTGCATGCATTTCCGGAAGATATAGAAAAATACAGGGGGAAATATAATGACGGATGGGATTCCCTGAGAGTGAGAAGATACAGGAGGATGCTTGAACTTGGATTATTCGACAGGGATTCGGCTCCCCTCGCTAAAAATGAATCAGGTCTTTCCTGGGAAGATTGTAAAAGGAGGGAATGGGAAGCTGCACATATGGAAGTACATGCTGCAATGGTTGACCGGATGGATAAGGGAATCGGGCGAATCATCACTAAACTGAAGGAAGATAAGATACTGGATAATACGCTGATATTTTTTCTTGCTGACAACGGGGCATCACCGGAAAGAGGATTCAAGCCGGGATTTGACAGATCCGGATTTACACGGGATGGTGATATTATTGTTTATGATAATTTTGAAAGACCCGGGCCACAAAAAACATACGGTTACCTGGGCAGGGCATGGGCTGGAGCGGTTAATTCACCATTCAGGTATTGGAAAGCTCAATCGTTCGAGGGAGGCATGTGTACACCTATGATTGTTCACTGGCCGGCAGGACTAAGAACCAAATCAGGCAGTATCACTGATCAGCCCGGGCATATTATGGATATTATGGCAACCTGTCTTGACGTTTCGGGCGCTTCATATCCTGACGTGTATAATGGTAACAAGATTGAACCGCTTCAGGGGATAAGCTTACTACCTATTCTGAAAGGGAAGGAAAGAGATGGTCATAAAACACTTGGCTGGGAACATGAAGGTGGCCGTGCCTTCAGATCGGGTGACTGGAAAATATCTGCACTGAGAAATAGAGACTGGGAACTTTTTAATCTGAAGTCCGACAGGACTGAAACCAGGAATCTGGCTGAAAAAAATCCTGAAAAGCTGAAGGAACTGGTTGGTTTATGGAACATATGGGCTGAAAAAATGGGGATTGAAAATTAATATTGATAAAATGGGATCAATTATCAGGTGTTTTATCATTTTAGTCTCTGCAATGAATCTGGCAGCACAGGAAGGTCAGGAAATTTTTTTTGCTGATGTAACCATTTACGTTGAGGGAGGGAAATACTATCTGACAGGAACAAAAGGAAGCAGAGGGGGGCCATCGGGGTTTGCTGTCTTAGAATCCAAAGACCTAAAAACATGGACAGTGCCAGGAGAATCCAACGATTCTCTTGGCATGATCCTGACCAGGGGGGATCATACCTATGGCACGAAGGGCTTCTGGGCACCACAAATATTCAAAGCAGGTGAAACTTATTACCTGACATATACAGCTGATGAACAAACGGTACTGGCTCAGTCAGATTCTCTGTTGGGGCCATACAGACAACAGGAAATTGCCCCCATTGATGGCTCTGCAAAAAACATCGACTCATATATTTTCAAAGATGATAATGGCAAATATTACCTTTATAGTGTGCGGTTTAATAAAGGTAATTACCTGTGGGTGGCTGAGTTTGATCTGGGAAATGGAAAGATCAGGCCCGGAACACTTACAAAATGCTTTGACCAGACTGAGCCTTGGGAAGCCACTCCTAATTATGAATCGGCACCAATCATGGAAGGCCCGACTGTAATCAAATTAAAGGGGAAATACTATCTTTTTTATTCAGCCAACCACTTTATGAATATCGACTATTCTGTTGGTTATGCGGTTTCTGATTCTCCTTACGGACCATGGATCAAGCAAAAAGATAGCCCGATAATTCATCGATCTATCGTTGGTGAAAATGGCACCGGACATGGAGATATTTTTGAAGGGCTGGATGGTCAACTTTATTATGTGTACCATGTCCATTTCAGCCAAAATCAGGTTAGCCCAAGAAGGACTCGAATAGTTCCATTAATAAAGATGTGGGATTCTGAAAATAACCTCTATAAATTCAGTGTTAATGGAAATGAAATTATTGTGCCACTATTTGTAGGGAAATGATTGGTTATTTATCTGAATGATTTATTTCTTAAAAGGATTTTGACGGGTATCAAAGATCATGTTAAAATAAATTAGCGGGCTTTTTGAGAAGGTACTCCTTCCTTAGTAATAACAACCGGCTTAATAAAGCCATTTTCATCAAATTCCATTTTATCAATGCAAGTCTCCCTGGCATTACGGTCCTTTTGTCCCAGAGGCCTGCGATGGTACACTATATAATACTTGTCCGTGCCGGGTATCCGGATAACAGAATGATGACCTGCTCCTGTGGCAATTGAGGGCTCCTGCTGAAGGATCTTACCAATCCTTTCAAAAGGTCCGAAAGGTGAGTCGCCTATAGCGTACGCAACACTGTAATTCGGTCCGGTCCATCCTCCTTCCGACCACATGAAATAGTATTTTCCGTTGCGGATAAACATGAAAGGTCCTTCAACATATCCCTGTGGGGTAATTTCTTTAAACAATGTTCCGTCTTCCATAGGCTCAACTCCCGTAAGATCATCTTTGAGCTTTACAATATTGCAGTGACGCCAGCCTCCGTAAATGAGGT